>NZ_JBVIJE010000019.1:0-153874 GCF_055581585.1 Streptomyces sp. NPDC031426 | reverse complement strand
TCCGTGGCGGCGAAGCCCAGCAGCGTCAGGACGAACAGCTTGCCCTTCCAGAAGGAGAGCAGCCGCTCCAGCATGGCGATGGAGCCCTCGCCGTGCGGGCTCTCCTCCGCCACGCGGCGGTACACCGGGAGGGCACCCGCCAGGGTGACGACGACGAGGACCAGGGTGGCGACCGGCGAGAGCAGACCGGCCGCGAGGGCGGCGATGCCGGGCTGGTAGCCGAGGGTGGAGAAGTAGTCGACACCGGTCAGGCACATCACCCGGTACCAGCGCTGACCCCTGTGCGGGGGTTCCGGCTCGGCGTGCGGGCCGGTGTGGCCGCCGGCCTTGCCCATGTCGGACAGGCCCTCCAGCATCCATGTCCGCAGGCGGCTGGTACTGGGAGGGTGTTCGGTCGTGGCCATCGGCGTGCTCTCCTGATGTGCGGCTCAGCGTGGGGTTCCGGCCATCACGCGGACGGCGGCACCAGCGTAAGCAAGGAGTGACGCATGGGCGCACGTGTATGTCCTCCTAACGCGTCAAGACCGCGTTAAGGCCGAGCGCGTCGCGTGCCGCGCGCCTTAGGACCGGACACCCAGCGTCATGTCGTACGCATCCGCCCTGCCCTCCTTCCGTGTACCACGCGTGCGTCGGGCCCAGCGGGCGGAGATCGCCTTGGGCGCCGTACTGGGCCTGATGCTGATCGGCCTGCCGGTGCTGATCGGGCGCTTCCACCTCCAGCCGGTGGCGGGCGTCACGGTGCTGGCGCAGCTCGCGGATGCCTCGCTGGGCCACAACTGGGCTTTCTACGTCATCCAGTTCGCGACGATGATCCTGCTGGCGCTGTCGGCAAACACGTTCTTCGGCGGGCTGCCGGTGCTGCTGAAGCTGCTGGCACGTGACAACTATCTGCCGCATGTGTTCGCGTTGAAGGCTTACCGCCAGGTCCACCGGCACGGCGTGCTGGCCCTCGCCGTCGTCTCGGCCGCGCTCTTGGTCTTCTCCGGCGGGGACACCAACACCCTGGTGCCGATGTTCGCGATCGGTGTCTTCGTCGGCTTCACGATCGCCCAGGTGGGCATGGTCCGGCACTGGCGCCAGGAGCGGGGCCGTGGCCGGCGCGGGAAGGCGCTGCTGAACGGCTTCGGCGCTGCTCACCGGTGTCTCGGCGGTCGTCGTCACGGCGAGCAAGTTCGCGGAGGGGGCCTGGCTGATCGTGGTGGCGCTGCCGCTGCTGATCGCCGCCTTCGTCGCCGTCCACCGTGCCTACGACCGCATCGCCGAGCGACTCGGCCTGGGCCGCGTCCCCGAGCCCCCGCACCGCGACCGCTCCCTGGTGATCGTCGCGGTGTCCTCGCTGTCCCGGCTCACCTCCGAGGCACTGACGGCGGCCGCCTCCCTCGGCGACGAGGTCCGTGCCGTCACCGTCGGCTACCCGGACCCGGAGGACCGCGCCCAACTGCACGCCCTGGAGCGAGCCTGGGCCGCGTGGGACCCCGGGGTGCCCCTGGTGCGGCTGTCCTGCGAGAGGCGCAGCCTGGGCCGTCCGATCGCCGCGTACGTCCGTGAGGTGGCCGCCGCCGAGCCCGGTACCCGGGTCACGGTGCTGATCCCGGAGGCGGAGCCGGAGCGGCTGTGGCAGCGGCTGCTGCAGAACCAGCGGGGTGCGGTGGTCGCGCACGCCGTGCGGCGGGAGACGGACGCGGTGATCTGCCGGCTCCGCTTCCGGCTGCGCTGAGGAGAAACGCTCTATTACTGGCCGGTAGGGATCGGTGGCCGTAAGAGTCCCGTCAAAGCCGTGGGCGAGGCCGTAAGGGTGCCGTCAACGAGTGTCCAGATCCGGCCAGGGAGGGGGTTTCCTCTAACCGTCCTTGTTCCACCCCCGAACCTCTTCAGGAGTTCACGATGGCCGACCTGGCCTTCGTCGTCACCGTGCTCGCGGGCTTCGCGCTGGTGGCTCTCGTCGCCCGGGGGGTGACGAAGCTGTGACCGTCGAGAACGTCGTCGGCCTGGTCGTGGCCGTCGCTCTGCTGGGCTATCTCGTCCTCGCCCTGATCTTCCCGGAGAGGTTCTGAAGCCAGACATGAGTCCAGAAGTCGCAGGCTTCCTCCAGTTGCTCGCCCTCATAGGCGCGCTGGCGCTCGCCTACATCCCCCTTGGCAACTACATGGCCAAGGTCTACTCCTCGAAGAAGCACCTGCGGGTGGAGAAGTGGATCTACCGGGCCATCGGTGCCAACCCGGACGCCGAGATGACCTGGCCCGCCTACCTGCGCGGTGTGCTGGCCTTCTCCGCCGTCAGCGTCCTCTTCCTGTACCTGCTGCAGCGGCTCCAGGGCGTGCTGCCCGGCTCGATGCACTTCGCCTCGGTCAACCCGGCGCAGTCGTTCAACACGGCCGTGTCGTTCGTGACGAACACGAACTGGCAGTCGTACTACGGCGAGCAGACCATGGGTCACGTCGTGCAGACCGCCGGGCTGGCCGTGCAGAACTTCGTCTCCGCCGCGGTGGGTATCGCGGTCGCGGTGGCGCTGGTGCGGGGTTTCGCGCGCTCGCGCACCGGTGAACTGGGGAACTTCTGGAGCGACCTGGTGCGCGGCACGCTGCGGATCCTGGTGCCGGGTGCTGCGATCGCCGCGGTGATCCTGGTCTCCTGCGGTGCGATCCAGAACTTCTCCGGCATTCATGAGGTCGGTCAGTTCATGGGCGGTTCGCAGCAGTGGAACGGCGGTGCGGTCGCCTCGCAGGAGGCCATCAAGGAGTTCGGCACCAACGGTGGCGGCTACTTCAACGCCAACTCCGCCCACCCCTTCGAGAACCCGACCCCGTTCACGAACCTCTTCGAGATCTTCCTGCTCCTGGTGATTCCGTTCTCGCTGACCCGCACGTTCGGTGTGATGGTCGGCAACGTGAAGCAGGGGTACGCGATCCTCGCCACGATGTTCACCATCTGGCTGGGCTTCACCGTCCTGATGATGTGGACCGAGTTCGCCCACCACGGTCCGGCGCTGCAGGCCGCGGGCGGTGCGATGGAGGGCAAGGAGGTCCGCTTCGGCGTCGGCGGCTCGTCGATCTTCGCGGTGGCGACGACGCTGACCTCGACCGGTGCGGTGGACTCCTTCCACTCCTCTTTCACCGGGCTCGGCGGCGGCATCACCATGCTGAGCATGATGCTGGGCGAGATCACGCCCGGCGGTACCGGCTCCGGCCTCTACGGCATCCTGATCATGGCGGTCATCGCGGTGTTCATCGCCGGTCTCATGGTCGGCCGTACGCCCGAGTACCTGGGCAAGAAGATCGGCGGCCGCGAGATGAAGCTCGCCGCCTGCTACATCCTGATCACCCCCGCCCTGGTGCTGGTGTTCACGGCCGCCTCGATGGCGCTGCCGACGCCGCCGCACTCGATGCTCAACTCGGGCGCGCACGGGTTCTCCGAGGTGCTGTACGCGTTCACCTCGGCGTCGAACAACAACGGTTCGGCCTTCGCCGGTCTGAACGCGAACACCGACTGGTTCAACACCATGACCGGGCTCGCGATGCTGCTGGGCCGCTTCCTGCCGATGGTGTTCGTGCTGGCGCTGGCCGGCTCGCTCGCCGAGCAGCAGCCCGTCCCGGTCACCGCCGGCACCCTGCGCACCGAGAAGCCGCTGTTCACCGGCCTGCTGGTGGGCGCGATCCTGATCATCACCGGTCTGACCTACTTCCCGGCCCTGGCGCTGGGCCCGCTGGCCGAGGGGCTGGCGTCATGACGACCGACATCCAGAAGCACGAGGACTCCATGTCCACTCCCACCCTTGCGCCCCACCAGGACGCGCCGACCGGGCACAAGCCCGCCGAGGGCCGTGTCGGAGCGGGCCTCTTCGACCCCAAGCAGCTCGTCAGGTCCCTGCCGGAGGCCTGCCGCAAGCTCGACCCGCGGGTGATGGTCAAGTCGCCCGTGATGTTCGTGGTGTGGATCGGCTCGGTGCTCACCACGGTCTTCTCCTTCCAGCACCCGGGCGACTGGTTCGGCTGGACCATCAGTGCCTGGTTGTGGCTGACGGTGATCTTCGCCAACCTGGCGGAGGCGGTCGCCGAGGGCCGCGGCAAGGCGCAGGCGGACACCCTGCGCAAGGCCAAGACCGACACCGTGGCCCGCCGGCTGCTCGCGGACGGCTCCGAGGAGCAGGTCCCCGGCACCGCGCTGACCATCGGCGACCTGGTGGTCTGCGAGACCGGCGACGTCATTCCCGGTGACGGCGACGTCGTCGAGGGCGTCGCCTCGGTGGACGAGTCGGCGATCACGGGCGAGTCCGCCCCGGTGATCCGGGAGTCCGGCGGTGACCGTTGCGCCGTCACGGGCGGCACGAAGGTGCTGTCCGACCGGATCGTCATCAAGATCACGACGAAGCCCGGCGAGACCTTCATCGACCGGATGATCAACCTGGTCGAGGGCGCCGCCCGGCAGAAGACGCCCAACGAGATCGCGCTGAACATCCTGCTCGCCTCGCTGACCATCGTCTTCCTGCTGGCCTGCGCCACGCTGCCGCCGTTCGCGAACTACGCGGGCACGCACCTGACCATGGTCGTGCTGGTGGCCCTGCTGGTCTGTCTGATCCCGACCACGATCGGCGCCCTGCTGTCCGCGATCGGCATCGCGGGCATGGACCGGCTGGTGCAGCGCAATGTGCTCGCCATGTCCGGGCGTGCGGTCGAGGCCGCCGGTGACGTCTCCACCCTGCTGCTGGACAAGACCGGCACCATCACCCTCGGCAACCGGCAGGCCGCCGAGTTCGTGCCGGTCAGGGGCACCACCGAGGCCGAGGTCGCGGACGCGGCTCAGCTGTCCTCGCTGGCCGACGAGACACCCGAGGGCCGCTCGATCGTCGTCCTCGCCAAGGAGAAGTACGGGCTGCGCGAGCGCCACCAGGGCGAACTGGCCGGCGCCGAGTGGATCGAGTTCACCGCCCAGACCCGTATGTCGGGTGTGGACGTCGACGGCCGGAAGATCCGCAAGGGCGCCACCGCCTCGGTGATCGCCTGGGTCGAGGCGCAGGGCGGCACGGTCGCCGAGGACGCGGACGGCATGGCCAACGGGATCTCCGAGGCGGGCGGCACCCCGCTGCTGGTCGCCGTGCACGACGACAAGGGCGCCCGGGTGCTGGGTGTCATCCACCTCAAGGACGTCGTCAAGGACGGTATGCGGGAGCGGTTCGAGGAGCTGCGCCGCATGGGCATCAAGACCGTCATGATCACGGGTGACAACCCGCTGACCGCGAAGGCGATCGCCGAGGAGGCGGGCGTCGACGACTTCCTCGCGGAGGCCACCCCCGAGGACAAGATGGCCCTGATCAAGCGGGAGCAGGCCGGCGGCAAGCTGGTCGCGATGACCGGCGACGGCACCAACGACGCGCCCGCGCTCGCCCAGGCGGACGTCGGCGTGGCGATGAACACCGGTACGTCGGCCGCCAAGGAGGCCGGCAACATGGTCGACCTCGACTCCAACCCGACCAAGCTGATCGAGATCGTGGAGATCGGCAAGCAGCTGCTGATCACGCGCGGTGCGCTGACGACGTTCTCCATCGCCAACGACGTCGCGAAGTACTTCGCGATCATCCCGGCGCTGTTCGCGGCGGTCTACCCGGGCCTGGACAAGCTGAACATCATGCACTTGTCCTCGCCGAACTCCGCGATCCTGTCGGCCGTCGTCTTCAACGCGCTGATCATCGTCGCGCTGGTGCCGCTGTCCCTGAAGGGCGTGCGGTACCGGCCGATGAGCGCCGACAAGATGCTGCGGCGCAACCTCGGGATCTACGGCATCGGCGGACTGATCGCCCCCTTCATCGGCATCAAGATCATCGACATGCTCATCTCCCTCATCCCCGGAATCGGCTGATCGCCATGAACAACTCCGTTACGAACACCGTCCGGTTGCTCGGGGCGGGCCTCAGGGCCCTCCTCGTGCTGACCCTGGTGACGGGCGTCATCTACCCGCTGGCCGTGACCGGCATCGCCCAGGCACTGTTCAGCAACAAGGCGAACGGCTCCGAGATCAAGGCGGACGGCAAGGTCGTCGGCTCGTCCCTGATCGGGCAGTCGTACAACCTGCCGCTGACGAAGGGCCGGCAGACGCCGGACGCGGACCTGAAGTGGTTCCAGCCCCGCCCGGCGAACGGCCTCGGCACGAACAGCGTCAACACCCGGTACAAGCTGATCCTTTCCGGTGCCACCAACCTGTCCGCCGACAGCAAGGTGCTGATCAAGCAGGTGCAGGACGCCAAGGCCGCCGTCGTGAAGGACAACTCCGTTCCCGGCTACACGGTCAAGCCGTCGGAGGTACCCGCGGACGCGGTGACCTCCTCCGGCTCGGGCCTGGACCCGGCCATCTCCCCGGCCTACGCCGAACTCCAGGTCCACCGCGTAGCCGCGAAGAACAACCTGCCGCTCGCACAGGTGGAGAAGCTGGTCAAGGAGCACACCGAGGGCCGCACCCTGGGCTTCATGGGCGAGCCCCGGGTGAACGTCCTGGAGCTCAACATCGCGCTCAAGGACCTTGTGGCGAAGCACTGATGGGATTACGCGACACACGCGGGAGTTGGCGGCAGGGAGGCATCCTGGTTCCGCCAACTCCCGTGGCCATGACGTCGGTTGCCTCGTGTCCGGCGCCCTTCGGCCCGACGTACGAGAGGAAAGGCACACACCCATGACCCGGGTGCTCGTGGTGGAGGACGACCCGCAGCTCGTACGGGCCCTCGTCATCAACCTGCAGGCACGGCACTACGGCGTGGACGCCGCCCCCGACGGCGCCACGGCCCTGCGGCTCGCCGCCGCGCGTCAGCCCGATGCGGTGCTGCTGGACCTCGGCCTGCCCGACATGGACGGTGTCGACATCATCAAGGGCCTGCGGGGCTGGAGCCGCGTGCCGATCCTGGTCCTGTCCGCCCGCCAGGCGTCCGACGAGAAGGTGGCCGCGCTCGACGCCGGCGCAGACGACTACGTCACCAAGCCGTTCAGCATGGACGAGCTGCTCGCCCGGCTGCGGGCCGCTGTCCGCCGCACCGAGGACACACCGCTGGTCCCCTCGGCGGCGCTGGTCGAGACGGAGCACTTCACCCTGGATCTGCTGGCCAAGAAGGCCGTACGGGACGGGCGGGACGTACGGCTGACCCCGACCGAGTGGCATCTGCTGGAGATACTGGTGACCAATCCCGGTCGGCTGATCACACAGAGGCAGCTGCTCCAGGAGGTGTGGGGCGTCTCGCAGAGCAACAAGTCCAACTACCTGCGGGTCTACATGGCGCAGTTGCGCAGGAAGCTGGAGACGGACCCCTCCCACCCCCGCTATCTGATCACCGAGCCCGGCATGGGCTATCGCTTCGAAGGATGACATGGCACGCGGCAAGCTCCGGATCTACCTCGGCGCGGCACCCGGCGTCGGCAAGACCTACGCGATGCTGTCGGAGGCACACCGACGTATCGAGCGGGGCACCGACTGCGTGGTCGCCTTCGTCGAACACCATCACAGGCCGCGTACCGAGGTGATGCTGCACGGCCTGGAGCAGGTGCCGCGCAGACAGCTGGAGTACCGAGGCGCCACGTTCGGCGAGATGGACGTCGACGCCGTCCTGCGGCGTGCTCCGGCCGTCGCCCTGGTGGACGAACTTGCCCACTCGAACGTCCCCGGCTCGCGCAACGCCAAGCGCTGGCAGGACGTCGAGGAACTGCTCGTTGCGGGGATCGACGTGATCTCGACCGTCAACATCCAGCACCTGGAGTCGCTCGGCGACGTGGTCGAGTCGATCACGGGGGTGCGGCAGCGCGAGACCGTCCCCGACGAGGTCGTACGACGGGCCGACCAGATCGAGCTGGTCGACATGTCCCCCGAGGCCCTGCGCCGCCGTATGGCGCACGGGAACGTCTACAAACCGGACAAGGTCGATGCGGCCCTGTCCAACTACTTCCGGCCCGGCAACCTGACCGCCCTGCGCGAGCTGGCGCTGCTGTGGGTGGCGGACCGGGTCGACGAGTATCTGAACGAGTACCGCAGCGAGCACCGTGTCTCCAAGATCTGGGGCTCCCGTGAGCGGATCGTGGTCGGGCTGACCGGCGGTCCCGAGGGGCGCACCCTGATCCGGCGCGCCGCGCGCCTCGCGGAGAAGGGCGCGGGCGGCGAGGTGCTGGCCGTCTACATATCCCGCAGCGACGGCCTCACTGCGGCCTCCCCGAAGGAACTGGCCGTACAGCGCACGTTGGTCGAGGACCTCGGTGGCACCTTCCACCACGTGGTCGGCGACGACATAGCGGCCGCCCTGCTCGACTTCGCCCGCGGCGTCAACGCCACCCAGATCGTGCTGGGCGTCTCGCGCCGCCGCAGCTGGCAGTACGTCTTCGGGCCCGGGGTCGGCGCCACGGTGGCCGTGGAGTCCGGTCCGGACCTCGACGTGCACCTCATCACGCACGACGAGGCGGGCAAGGGCCGTGGACTGCCGGTGGCGCGCGGCGCCCGCCTCGGACGCTCCCGGGTCCTCTGGGGCTGGGCCGTCGGCGTGCTCGGCCCCGCCGTGCTCACCTGGCTCCTCACCAGTGCCGTGCCGGACGTCGGCCTCGCCAACGACATGCTGCTGTACCTGACGCTGACGGTGGCAGCGGCCCTGCTGGGCGGCCTCTTCCCCGCGCTGGCCTCCGCGGTGGTCGGCTCCCTGCTGCTCAACTGGTACTTCACCCCGCCCGTCCACACCCTGACGATCGCCGACCCGAAGAACATCGTCGCCATGACGATCTTCGTCGGGGTCGCCGTGTCCGTGGCCTCGGTGGTGGACCTCGCCGCCCGCCGTACCCATCAAGCCGCCCGGCTGCGCGCCGAGTCGGAGATCCTCTCCTTCCTCGCGGGCAACGTCCTGCGCGGTGAGACCACCCTGGAGGCGCTGCTGGAACGGGTCCGGGAAACCTTCGGCATGGAGTCGGTGGCCTTGCTGGAGCGGACCGGTGAGACGGAACCCTGGACCTGCGCCGGCAGTGTGGGACCGCAGCCCGCCGCGGTGCCGGAGGACGCGGACGTCGACGTACCGGTCGGCGACCACATGGTCCTCTCCCTGCGCGGCCGCGTCCTGCCCGCCGCCGACCGCCGCGTGCTGGCCGCGTTCGCCGCGCAGGCCGCCGTCGTCCTGGACCGCCAGCGCCTGCAGCGCGAGGCCGACCGGGCCAAGGAACTGGCCGAGGGCAACCGCATCCGCACCGCTCTGCTGGCCGCCGTCAGCCACGACCTGCGCACCCCGCTCGCAGGCATCAAGGCCGCGGTGACCTCGCTCAGGTCGGACGACGTCGAGTGGTCCGAACAGGACCGGGCGGAGCTCCTGCAGGCCATCGAGGAGGGTGCCGACCGGCTCGACCACCTGGTCGGGAACCTCCTGGACATGTCCCGCCTGCAGACCGGCACCGTCACCCCCATCATCCGCGAGAGCGACCTCGACGAGGTCGTGCCCATGGCGCTCGGCGGGGTGCCCGAGGACAGCGTGGACCTGGACATCCCCGAGACCCTGCCCATGGTGTGGGTCGACCGGGGCCTGCTGGAGCGGGCCGTCGCCAACGTCGTCGAGAACGCCGTCAAATACAGTCCGCCGGGGGAGAGGGTGCTGGTGTCCGCGAGCGCCTTGGCCGACCGGGTCGAACTGCGAGTCGTGGACCGCGGGCCCGGTGTTCCGGACGAGGCCAAGGACCGTATCTTCGAGCCCTTCCAGCGGTACGGCGACTCGCCGCGCGGTGTCGGCGTCGGCCTCGGACTCGCGGTCGCCCGCGGCTTCGCCGAGGCCGTGGGCGGCACCCTGCGCGCCGAGGACACGCCCGGCGGCGGCCTCACCATGGTGCTCTCCGTACCGACGGACCCGGCACGGCGTCCGGAGCAGCCGGACCTGCCGGCGACCGCTGCCCGCTGAGGAGATCAGGCGGCGGGTGGCACGGTCTCGAACTCCCGCTGCAGGCGCCCCGTGTCCAGCGGCAGCCGCGAGGCGTGCCGCCGGTGCACAGCTGCCAGCGCTGCCTGCAGCGGTGACGGCGGAACCGCGAGAGCGGAGCACGTGGCGCGGGCGAGACAGTAGCGGCTGACCGACGGCCACAGCGCACGGTGCAGTCGGCCACGCCCGCCTGCGCCGACCACGAGGATGTCGTCCTCCCGGCCGGCTGTCCGCACCAGAGCCGGCCCGGGGGCGCCTCGTACGACGAGCGCCTGCCCGGGCACCCCGGTGTCCGTGCTGCCGAACACGTCGCACAGCGCCCGGAGCAACCGCTCCCGCGCCAGCCGGTCCCACTCCTCGACCATGACGGCCGCATCCGGGAACCTCCGGGCGGCAGGATCCCCGCCGGGCGGCTCCCAGGCCAGCACCGGCCAGAGCATCCGCCCCTCGGCACCAGGCCTCGTCGGCCGCCCGGCTCAAGGCGGTGAGACTGCGAGGCGAACCGCTCACTCCCACCACGAAACGAGTGGCTGAGGACGGACGGGACTCGGACATCGCTTTCATCGTTATGCACGCGCCGGCAGCGGCTTCCGGGCCGACGATTCTTCTCGGAACCGCTTCCATCTCACCTCTGCCCGAGGCTTGGAACAGTCCGTACGCCAGTTCTTGGCACCCTTCTGACGTCTCTTTCCACGCCCTCTCGCCAGGGCGTCAGCGTCCCGTCAAGGTCGCCCCGATCACCATCAGCGTCCCGTCAGGGCACGTCCGGAACCTGGGAACACCGGGCATACCGTCGAGGGCGAGCCCCGGTCCGCCTCCCCGCGTCCGGGGCACCCAGATCCCACGCTCCTTGCCTGTCGGGAGGCCCCCATGGCAGAACTCCGCTACGGCGAAGACCCCGAGCCCTCCGATCCGTCCCCGGCCGGACCCCGGTACGTCCCGGTCCGGCCGGGCACCTCCGGTTGTGCGGCCCGGCTCTTCCGCATTCCGCTCGGTGACCGCACTGCAAAAACGCAGGCAGGGAGCGAATTGGGGAGTGCTGAATGCGCGTCGTGATCCATTCAAGTCCAAGATCTGGCGTTTGTGTGTTTCCGCAGGTCAGCGCCCTGATTGTCGCTCGGCGGGAGGCCTCGCAACGCGGGAGCGGCGCAGACGGCGGCCCACCGGATACCCGCCCGACTGGGGCCTGAACCCGGCGGCAGCAGCGGCGTCAGGCGTAGCCCTTGCGCTGTACGGCACGCAGGGCCAGTGCGCCCAGTGGCACGTTCAGCCAGAAGGTGAGCAGGCGGTAGACGAGCACGGCCGAGGTGGCTGCGCCGGCCGTGACGCCGAGCGCGGTGAGTCCGGCGATGAGGCCGGCTTCGAGGGCACCCAGTCCGCCAGGGACAGGTGCCGCGTTGGCGACGAGGCGCGCCGCCATGTAGACGGCGCCCGCCTGGACGAAGGGAAGATCACCGCCGAACGCCCGCACGCTCAACACGAGTCCGACGACCTGGACGAGGGGCAGGCCCAGCGCGCCGGTGACGAGGAGAGCCAGCTTGGCGGGGTCGGAGGCCACCCCCGTCACGGTCGACGCCGCCGCTCGCAGGAACGGCCACACCTTCTCGCGGAGGAAGCGCCGGCCGGCCGGTGTGACACCGAGCAGACCTCCTGCCGCGAGGGCCAAAGCGATGGCCGGCAGCACATACCGGCCTGCGGGCAAGTGCAGGTGTACTCCGGTGTGGTGCCGTCCGGCCCAGGCGAAGAACCAGGCGGCGAGCACGGCGTTGGAAACGGCGCCGACGAGGCTCTGCAGGCCGACAGAGGCCGTGGCGGCCCCGGTCTCGATCCCCGTCTTCTGCAGGTAGCGCAGGTTGAGCGCCATGCCGCCGACATTGTTCGGGGTGATCCGGTTCAGGAACGAACTGGCGAACTGCACCTCGTACGTGGGGCCGAATGGCAGCCTGGCCGGAATGGTGCCCATTTGCAGGCAGGTGGAGAACACCTGGGAGATGAAGGTAACGGGCAGTACTGCGAGCACCCACCACCAGTCGGCCTTTCGCAACGCGGCCACCACCGCCGGGGCGCTGGCGAACTGCGGCAGTACCAAATGCAGGACAAGGAATGCCCCGACGAGGCCGAAGATGCTCTTCCAGGTGAAGCGCGCCAGGGGCGCGAGGGGAGCCGGCTCGGCACCGGTCGCCTCCACGACCGCGGCGGAGAGGTCACGCAGCAGGCTTGGGCGGCCGCCGGGGCGCACCGCGCGCCGCTTGGCACCCGCTCCCGCCGCTCGCGCGCGGGCCTGGTCGTACCGGGCGACCTCGCGTCGTGCGGGGCCGAGCAGCGCGAGCGGCTGCAGGTAGGGCAGGGCGGTCGCCAGCAGCCGCGGGCCGAGGCCGGCCAGCGCACACCTGGTGGCGCGCGGCACCCCGGCGCGTGTCGCGGTGGTGGCCAGCAGCTCGGCAATGTCGCTGCCGAGCGCGTCGGGCGTGGCGGCCAGCCGGGCTTGTGCGAACGCGATGAGCCGGGGCGCACCGTCCGGCTCGACGAGGATGTGTTCCGGGCGCAGCGCCCGGTGCGCCAGCCGGTGCTTTTGGAGGCGGGCCACGGACGTCCATGTCCCGGTGAGCGTCTGGTCGGTCATTTCCTCGCCCGGGAACGCGGACAGCGGACGGACGGCGTGCTCGACCGTCACCAGGAGTGCGCCGCCCCTGGCCACCGGGTACGCGATCACCGGCTCGGCCGCCCGGGCGCCGGTACGGCCTGCGAACACGAGCATGAGGAGTTCGTGCTCGACCGCGGCGAGTGGGGTATGCGCGTCCGTGTCGGCGGGGTGGCGCAGCAGCGCGAGCCGGGCCAGCCGGTGGAAGAGATCGCGGTTGCGGTCCTCGGGGCCGAGCACCTGCACGGTGAGCCGCGCACCGGTGGTGGTCTCGGCGCCGTAGCGGTCCCCTTCCCCCGAGCGCCGATCGAGGGAAGGCGTCTCCCGCAGCGCGGCGAGCGGGATCCCGCACGCGACGAGTGCGTCGGCGACCGCCTGCGGAGCCGGCCGGTCCACCGGGGCCCCGGCGAGCAGCAGCACGGCAGATCCGGTCACACCTCCTACGGTGAGCGCGGCGACTGTCTCCAGCGGCATGATGGTGGCGGCCGCGACGCTCAGCCCGGCGCACACGACGGTCAGCGTCCACCACGTCCGCCGCAGACGCGTGTCCAGCCACGGGCCTGCCGCCACGACCGCCGCCGCGCAGGCGGCCAGATACGATGCCGGCGGCCAGCCGGCATCCACCAGCGCGCCCCGCCCCACCAGCACCCGCGGCCATACGTCTGGTCTGGTGCGCGTCATGGCCAGCTGGGTGACGGGCCACGAAAGCAGCGCGCCCAGCGCCGCCGCCGGCACGACACGCGGGATCGCGTCGCCCCGCCGCCGGGCGACCAGTACGCCGACGGCCACCACCGGCGCGACGACAGCGACCACCTGCACCGCCCCGATGACACCATCGCGCAATCCCGGCGGTAGGGCGGTCGCCGCGTCGAGCAGCCCCTTCTGCATCCTGCGGGTGGGCGCGAGCGCCACCACGGCCGGCAGCACCGTCACCACCAGCAGGGCGCCGGAGACGAGCAGCCGCGCCAGATCGGCCGCCCGGCGCACGTGGCGCGGCGGCGGAGCGTCGATCACCGGCGTCGCCGGGGTCTGAGCATCTCCGGCGGCAACGGAGAGTGGGAGAATGCCAGGGCGTTCACTCACAGCCGGCCGCCCAGGCGGATCCGGCCTTGGCCATGTCGGCTCCTCGTCGGCGGGCCGAGGCCCGAGGCGGGCTCTGGCGGGCACCGCCGCTTCATCCGACCAACCGATGCGGGCAGACGGGTCCGCTCTTCCGTCATTCGAGCGCGTCCGAGACCGGTCCGCAAACCCACGCCATCCAAGAGCACGTTATGGGGGCTGGTCGGCCTTTGGCGCTCCCCCTCCGCATCCTGCTCGCCATGTGTCCCGCCTTCGGCGACAGCGGCCTCGAAGTCCTGGCCGGGCAGGCGGGGCGTAGGGCAGGTGCGTCGCCCCCTCGCTCTGCCGGAGGCTGTCTGGCAGGGAGTGGATGTCGCGGCGGGTCAAGGCGGTATGTGACCGTCCGATGGCACTGGATCGTCTGGGTGGCTCGGGCCTGAGTGGTTCTTGCCGTTCCGAATGTGGGGACGGCGTCTGCGCTGGACCAGGCATGGAGTTGGTGATGTGGCGGGAGTGACGGCGTGCTGCGTTGTGGTCCCTCAGCACGTGTCGGATTCCAGCGGTCGGCGGACTGCTGGACCAGCATGAATTCGCCGCATCCTCCAGGCCCTCGCGGACCGGCACCGGCTCCTCAACGGCCAGAAACGCCTGTTCGTGCTGGGTTGGTTGGCCGAGCGGCAGCCGGGCCAGTTCAATCTCGCCCAGGGCCCTGCCGTGCCAGGCAGGGCGGCATGAGCAGGTCACCGAGCGGTACACCCTCCTCTCGGCCCTGGTGGTGCGGCCCAGAAGATCGTCCGCAAACAGACCGTTTGCGATCGTCGAAAGGCGGGACGAGTATTTTTTTGGGGCGTGACGACCAGGGCACACCTGATGCCGACGCTGTCGATGTATCGCCCCCCTCCAGCTGTGACGCTCACAGCCGACAAGCGTCACCGTGAACGCTGCGGCGCAGCGAACAGGACCGAACCTGCTCAGTCGGTGGCCTCGGCCCAGCCGACGGGTGGGACATCCAGCCCGGTCGCCTGAGGGGGAGGCTTGAGAACCGTCCCATGGCTTCATGACCGAGGCTTCATGACCGAGTCGATGGTCGCCGTGGGGCGGGAGGCAGAACGGAAGGAGTCTGCCCATGCGGATCGCCGTGGACCTGAATCGATGCCAGGGATACGCACAGTGCGTGTATCTGGCACATGACGTCTTCAGGCTGAATGGTCAAGAGGCGCTCACATATGAGCCGAACCCCGATGACGAATGGCGGCTGCAGGTCGAGCGAGCTGCTGCGGCGTGCCCCGTGCAGGCGATCGTCCTCGACCGCGTGGACGCCGCGGAGCGGGGCGAGACGTCATGACCTTGCGGGCAACGGTCGCAGAGCTGGTGCGCGAGTTCCGGGCCAGCGGCCGGATTGTCATCGTGGGTGCCTCTCTGGCGGGGCTGCGGGCCGCGGAGACCCTGCGCGACGAGGGCTTCACCGGTTCTTTGACCATCATCGGGGACGAGCCGTACGAGCCCTATGACCGTCCGCCGCTGTCGAAGCAGGTGCTCAAGGGCTGGGTGCCGGCCGACCACACCAAGCTGCCCCGCATGCGAGAAGTGGATGCGGACTGGCGGCTCGGGGTGGCCGCCACCGGCCTGGACCGGGTCACCAAGCAGGTGCGCCTGGCCGACGGTGAGCAGGTCCCGTACGACCGGTTGCTGATCGCCACGGGCACCCGCGCACGCCAGTGGCCGAACCCGGACGAGGCCGCCCTGCAGGGGGTCCACACGATTCGCTCGCGTGATGACGCAGAGCAGTTGCAGAAGGCGCTGGCCGAACCGCCGTCGCGGGTCCTGGTCATCGGCGCCGGATTCATCGGCTCGGAAGTGGCCTCCGTCTGCCGGGAACGCGACATCCCGGTGACCGTGGTCGAGCGGGGTTCGGCGCCACTGGTCGGCGCGCTCGGCGGGGTGATCGGGGAGATCGCCGCGCAGATGCAGCGCGACCACGGCGTGGACCTGCGCTGCGGGCTGGGCGTGTCATCACTTGAGGGCGACGGCGCCGGACATGTGCGGCGTGCCGAGCTTTCGGACGGATCCACCGTCGAGGCCGATGTGGTGGTGGCCTCGCTGGGGTCGATCCGCAACGTGGAATGGCTGGAGGGCTCGGGGCTGGCGGCCGGCTTCTGGGGCGTCGGGTGTGACGCCGGTGGTCGTGCCTTCGACATCAACGGGGTGGTCACCGACAGCATCTACGTGGCAGGAGATGTGGCGCGTGCGCCGCATGTGCTGTACGAGTACCAGTTTCTGGCGATGGAGCACTGGGACAACGCCGTTTTCGGTGCCGAGGTCGCGGCGCACAACATGGTGAACCTCGAGCCCCACTATCGCCCGCATCTGCTGCTGCCCGGCTTCTGGTCCGGTCAGTTCGGCGTCAACATAAAGTCCGTCGGTGTGCCGCCTTTCGGTGACGAGATCGTCTTCACACAGGGGTCTGTTGCGGAGCGTCGTTTCGCAGCGGCTTACGGTCACCGGGGTCGGATTGTCGCGGCCGTGACCTTCGATCACGGCAAGTGGCTGGAGTACTACGGGAAGCTGATCGAGCAATCTGGTCCGTTCCCGCCTCCGCCGCCGGGCTGGGACCAGCCGTCCGACATGAAGCCGGTGCCGGCCGAGTTCCCGGACCCGAGGGTCCCGACGGCGGTCCCGGACGTCGTTCTGACCGGCCATGCCCCGAGCGAGCGGACGGCCGAGTTCCGGCCGCGGCGTCACTGACGCGGCCCGCCGGGCCGGCGTGCAAGCGGACAGCACCGACAGGAAGAAGGAGGGGAGCCTCGTGGTCGAGGAAACCCCCTGGCAGCAGGCCCTGCGCTACGCCAACCGCGCCAATCCGTACCCCTTCTACGAGGAGCTGCGCAAGACCCCGGTGGCGCGGCAGCCGGACGGAACCTTTGTCGTCAGCACCTACCGGGAGATCGTCGCGCTGTTGCATGATCCCCGGGTCAGTTCGGACCCACGAAAGTGCCCCGCCCCGGCCGCGGCCCAGGCAGAGAGCTCGGCGGAGCCGATCAGGGAAGTGCTGAGCGAGCCGAACATCATTACCTGCGATCCACCCGAGCACGATCGGGACCGCCGGATGATGATGCCGCACTTCGCCGGCCCGCCCCATGAGCCTCATCTGATCTCCGACCTGGAGCCCGAGATCCGCCGCATCGTCGACGGGCTCCTGGACGACATGAAGGGCAAGAACCGGATCGATGCCGTCGATGACTTCGCCTACCCCCTGCCGGTGACGGTGATCTGCAAGGTCCTGGGCGTGCCGCTGGAGGACGAGCCGCGCTTCCACCAGTGGATCGAGACCGCCCTGGACGCTTTGGACTTCGGCCCCGAGGCCGCCTCCGAAGAGATCCGGAGCCGGCAGGCCGGGGGCCGCCAAGCCGTGCGGGATTTCGGGCAGTTCGCAGCCGGGCTGCTCGACAGGTATGCCGAGCAACCCGGCCCGGGCATGCTCTCGGCGCTGGTGAACGAGGACGGCCCGGAGGGACGGATGTCCAAGGGCGTGCTCGCGAGCAACGCCCTGCTACTGATCTTCGCGGGACACGAAACCACGGTCAATCTCATCGCCCACAGCGTGCTCACCCTGCTGCGGCACCCCGACGCGCTCGAGAAGCTGCGCCGCAGGCCCGAGCTGATCGTGCCCGGGGTGGAGGAACTGCTGCGCTTCGAGTCGTCGGTGCAGTTCTGGCACACCCGCTCCGCCGTGGAGGACATCGACATCGCCGGCACCACGATCCCGAAGGGAGCGCCGATCTTCCTGGTGTACGGCTCGGCAAACCGCGACCCGGCACGGTTCACCGACCCCGGCGAACTCGACCTCGAACGCCGCGACAACCAGCACCTCGGATTCAGCCAGGGCATCCACTTCTGCTTCGGCGCTCCGCTCGCCCGGCTCGAGGTCCAGGTCGCGGTCGGCGAGTTCGTCCGCCGGGTGCAGAACCCCCGGCTCGTCGAGGACCCGCCGCCGTACCGGCACAACCAGATCTTCCGCGGTCCGCGCCACGTCCTGGTCGACATCGACGGCATCCGCGACTAGCCAGTTTCTGCGTGAAGGATCGCTGTGCGGGCTTTTCAACTCGTCGGCTGGGGGCAGCCGCCCGAGCTGCGCGAGATGCCGGTGCCCGTGCCCGGGCCGGGGCTGGTCCTGGTGAAGCAGGTCCAGCCGGGGCTGGTCCTGGTGAAGCAGGTCCTGGTGAAGGTCGGGGGTGCCGGTGCATGCGACTCCGATCTGCACATCATGCAGGCAGCCGCACCGCTACCCGGCATCACGAATCCGCCCTTCACGCTCGGCCATGAGAACGCGGGATGGGTGCAACGGCTGGGGGCGGGTGTCATCGGGTTCGCGCCCGGAGACCCTGTGATCGTTTACGGCTCCTGGGGCTGTGGGGTGTGCGCCACTGCCGACATGGCCGGGAGAAACGTCGTGGGGAGCCGGGCGGCCAAGCCTCCCGAGCCACAGCCGGCAGCCGTATGAAAGCCACACCCAGCTCCCCTGGGTGCCACAACCCTATGAACGGCTGGGGCAGACCCAGGAAGAAGGTAGAGCCGCATGAGGTGTTCGTGAACACCTCATGCGCCACAAAGCCCCGCCCTCTCCACCGAGCAACATGAGGCTGATCGGGTGACGATGGACATAGACGGATGTGACGACGCTGCTCCGAGAAGGAGGCAGGTGCCATGACAGCTCCCTCGCATTCCTCCGGCCCCGTTTCCCCACACGGCACCGAGTCGCAAGAGGGTCCCCTGACCGAAGGCATGGCCGCACTGGCGAACCTGGGCTGGCAGTTCCTGCTCACCATGGGCCTCGCGACCATCGCCCTGGGGGTCGTCGCGCTTGTCTGGCCCGGTGCCACGCTTCGCGTCGTCGGTGTGCTCTTCGGCGTCTACCTGCTTGCCACCGGTGTCTTCCAACTCGCCGCCGCCTTCGGCACCCACGTCCCCCGGCATCTTCGCGTACTGCACTTCATCACCGGCGCGGCCTCCATCCTGCTGGGACTGATCTGCTTCAAGGGCACCCTCGAGTCGATCTTTCTGCTCGCCCTGTGGATCGGCTTCAGCTGGCTCATGCGAGGCACCCTGGAGACGGTTGCCGCGGCCTCCGATCAGACCATGCCGGGGCGCGGCTGGCACGTGGCCTTCGGCATCATCGGCACTATGGCCGGCATCGTGATGATCATCATGCCGTTCGCATCCATCGCGACACTCACACTGGTGGTGGGCGTCATGGCCATAGTTCTGGGTCTGACCGAGGTGGTCCGCGCCATCCGGACACGCGTCGAGATCGGCCATCTCGCTCCCGGCACGGCCACCCAGCGGCGCCCTCTGTTCCACGCACGTGCGCACCCCCAGCACTGATCGGCCGCCGGAGGCGTTCTCGGGTATCGGCTCATCAGGGCCGTACTCACCTACCGTCCGAGTCTGAGGAGTGAAGAAGTCGTCCACGATGTGACCGCCACGGCGGCGGCATCGGAGCTGCGCGGATCAGGGACCGAGCGCGCTGGGCCTCCCTGGTCGGGCTGCCGGCTCAAGGAACCACTCAAAGACTGCTGAGGCCTTGGGGTACGAGTACCGCGCGAACTCCTCCCCGTCCCGGCCACGAAAAGCGCGAACAGCGTATTGAACGGCTCGAGTGACACGGGCAGGCTCGGCGCGCATGCGTCTGTCGCGTCTGCCTTGCGAGGGCGGATCACCGACTGCGTCGGCCACAGAAGCCTGACCGGCCGGAAAATGCCGAGTCGCACGGCGGACGGATGCGGGATTGCGGCGGATCAGGCAGATGGGGTCCGACGAACGGGCGAGTGGGAAGAGACGGCCGTGCCTGTCGGGTGCGGACCCTTCACCGGCGGACGGCGGAGGGCTTGCCGGTGCGGCAGGCGGGTGACGGTGCTGAACCGTGCTGCGCGGCGGCGCAAATGCCGGTGGCCGGGAGCGGGTGCGGGGCGAGCCCGTGGACCCGTGGTCCGGTAGAAGATCCGCTTGCCGAGCTCGACGAGGAGCAGGTAGACGACGACCATGGCGGCCACGGCGGCGAAGAAGGCGGTCGGCAGTTGTTGGAAGCCCAAAACGTCGGCCAGGGGAGTGGCCGGCAGGGCGGCGCCGAGGGCGACGACCCCCAGCGCGGTCAGTGTCAGGGGCAGGCTGGGACGACTGCGCCAGAACGGGATGCGCCGGGTGCGGATGGCGAAGATCACCAGGGTCTGCGTGGCGAGGGACTCCACGAACCAGCCGGTGTGGAACTGGGCGGCGTCGGCGTGGAAGACGCCCAGCATCACGGCGAAGGTGACGAAGTCGAACAGCGAGCTGATCGGTCCGAAACAGATCATGAAGCGCCGGATGAAGGCGATGTCCCAATGCGCGGGGCGGCGTACCTGCTCCCCGTCGACCTCGTCGGTGGGGATGGCGAGCTGACTGGTGTCGTACAGCAGGTTGTTGAGCAGGATCTGGGAGGGCAGCATTGGCAGGAACGGCAGGAACAGCGAGGCGCCGGCCGCGCTGAACATGTTCCCGAAGTTGCTGGACGTGCCCATCAGTACGTACTTGATGGTGTTGGCGAAGATCCGCCGCCCCTCGGCGACCCCGTCCGCCAGGACGCCGAGGTCCTTCTCCAGCAGGATGACGTCGGCTGCGTCCTTGGCCACGTCGGTGGCCGAGTCCACCGAGATGCCCACGTCGGCGGCGTGCAGCGCGAGGGCGTCGTTGACGCCGTCGCCGAGGAAGGCGACGTCGCCGCCGGTCTTCCGCTGGATCCGCACGATGCGCGCCTTGTGCTCGGGGCTGACCCGGGCGAAGACGGTGGTGTCGCGGATGGCGGAGGTGAGCTGATCGTCGTCCATGGTGTCCAGGTCGGTCCCGGTCAGCACGGCGGCGTCGGTCAGCCCCAGGTCGTGGCAGACCTTGGCGGCCACCGTGGGGTTGTCCCCGGTCAGGATCTTCACCGTGATACCGAGCGCGTCCAGTCGCCTCAGCGCCTCGGACGCGTCGGGTTTGGGCGGGTCGAGGAAGACCAGCAGACCGGCCAGACGGAGGTCCCGCTCGTCGGCGGCACTGAGGGCAGTGGCGGGCTGGGCGGGCCGGGTCGCCACCGCGACGACTCGGTTCCCGGCGGCGAACTCCGCGTCCAGCGCCTCGCGGGTCGGCTCGGGGACCTCCGCGCAACGTTCCAGTACCGTCTCCGGCGCGCCCTTGGTGATGAGCAGGGTGTCACCGGCGGGATCGGTGACGGTGACGGTGACCATGCGCCGCTCGTGGTCGAAGGGCAGGACGTCGGCCCGCTTCCAGCCGCTGAGCACCGGGCGCTGGGCGGCCGCGGCCGGGGAGTCCCACAGCGCGTCGTCGAGCGGGCTTCCGCCCACCGGCCGGCCTTGGCCGTCCACGTCCGATTCGGTGCACAGCAGTGCCCGGTGCAGCACTTCCTCCGCCGAGGTGCCGGTGACGGGTACGGCCCGGATGAAGTCGATGCGGCCCTGGGTGAGCGTTCCGGTCTTGTCGGTGAACAGCACATCGACGTCACCGAGGTCCTCGATGCACACCAGCCGCTTGACCAGCACCTTGCGCCGGCTCATCCGCCGGGAGCCCGCGGCCAGACTGGTGGAGACGACCGCGGGCAGCAGTTGCGGGGTGATGCCGACCGCGATGGCCAGTGAGAACAGCAGGGCGTCGATCAGCGGCTTGTGCAGTGCGACGTTGATGATGAAGATCGACGTGGTCAGTGCCCCGGCGACGTAGACCAGGAGCATGGAGAAGCGGCGCAGCCCCACCTGGAACTCCGTCTCCAGCTGGTGTCCGCCCAGGCCGGCGGCGATCTTCCCGAACTCGGCCTCGGCGCCGGTGGCGACCACGACACCGCGGCCGCTTCCCGCGTGGATCACGGTGCCCATCAGGGCGCAGCCGGACAGCTCCGCCAGCGGCGTGCCGGCCGGGACCGGGGCGGTGTCCTTCGCGACCGGCAACGACTCGCCGGTCAGCACCGACTCGCTGCACTCGAGCCCGGCTGTCTGAAGCAGCCGCAGATCCGCGGGCACGATGTCGCCGAGCCGCAGCTCGACCACATCACCGGGGACCAGGGTGCTGACCTCCACCTCCTGTGGTCGCCCGTCCCGCAGCACGACCACGCGGTGCCGGATCTTCGCGTGCAGCGACTGGGCGGTCTTCTCCGCCCGGAACTCGTTGACGAAACCAAGGCCGACGGAGAGCGCGACGATCACCGCGATGATCACGGCGTCGCTGCGCTCCCCCACGAAGTACGACACGACGGCCGCGGCCAGCAGCAGGCCGAGCAGGGGGGACCGCAGCTGATGCCACAGCACCAGCCACGCCCGAGCTCGGTGGGAGTGGACGGCGTTCGGGCCCCAGCGCTTCAGCCGTCGTGCCGCTTCCTCCGAGGACAGGCCGCCTTCCGGCACCTGGAGATCACGGAGCACCTGCGCGGTGGGCAGGGCGGCCGCCGAGACGGCACGCCCCTCGGCCATCGGCCTCGCCCCGACAGTGGTCACCATCAGCGCCCACCGCCTGGGCGTGTGCCCTCCCGCACAGGGAAACGCACACAGCTGGATGAACGTCCGGCAGTGCTGAGCCGACGGGAGGACGGGCGCGCGCACGGATCATCTGGCAGTAACCTCACCATCCCACCCTCCACCCTTCGCCGACACACCTTCATGGGCCTTCTGGCCCTGTCTCCGGGACCTGCTGCCCGCCGTGCGGCGTGCTCCGGTCAGTCGGTGTGACGGCGATGAGACCGCCCGACGAGTGAGGCAGCCCGCTGGACGACGGCCCATTGCAGCGGTCGCCATCCGGTGGGCGCGACGCCCGGCCGATGGCGGGGAACCCATACCCGCAGCGTCCGGGGACTGATCCGGCACCGCACGGGAGTCCGCAGGGTGACGGCTTCGCCGTCGAGCCCGACGGGGACGACCGGGGCGTCGGCGTGGATGACGACGTCATCGGGTGTCGCCAGCCGGGTCAGCCCGTGCGTCTGCCCGCTTCGCAGCCTGGCGGCCGTTTCGGCGGGCGTCTCCGCCCTGGCGGTCAGTACTCCCAGGAGCCCGGAGTCGAGCTGTGCCCGCCTGTCGAGCCCGGCCGGGTCGTCGAGTTGGTAGGGATTGTTGCTCACCAGCACGGCATCCGGCCGGTCCACAGTGAGCAGCCCTGCGCGTACCAGCAGCTCCGGACCCTCGTGGCGGGCCAGGAAGTCCGGGAGGATCCGTACCATCGTGCCGATCTTGTCCTCCCGGTAGGCCGGGTCCTGCACCAGGGCGGCATACGCGCCGAACGACACGTTGTTGACGAATGCCCGCTCGCCTGCGTACCCGAGATCCACGCGCAGCTCGACGCCGTCCCTGAGGGCCTCCAGCGCGGCCGAAGGGTCGTCGCGGTCCAGGCCGAGATCCATCGCGAAGTGGTTGCGGGTACCCGCCGGAATGACCACGAAAGGCAGGCCGCTCGCTGCGGCCACCTCGGCCACAAGTGCCTGTGTGCCGTCTCCGCCGGCCACCCCGAGCAGGTCCGCACCGTCATCCACGGCGCGTCGCGCGACAGTCGCCAGGTCCTGGGGCAGGCAATGATCGATCACGAAAACCTGAGCTCCGAACGCACGGGCTCGTTCCGCTATCCGGAACCGGCTTGCTTTCCCCCCGCCCGAACGCGGATTCACGATCAGATAGGGCCGTCGCGCGCCGGTCGCAGGTCGCGACGCGCTCTCGGTCACGGCACGTACCGACAAGCCGCATGCATCGGCCCGGCGCACATCAAGAGCGACAACGGGACTGCCGCGATCACACCCGCAGCCGGCGGCGCCGTCCCCCACCGGGCCGACGCTCCGGCGATCGCACGTGTGGCCACCGCCACCATGACGCTCCTTCGACAGTTGCGGCCTACGGCACCAGCTTGCAGCGCGGCCTGAGCATCCGCACCTGGGACGTACCTGGTCGACCCGCCACCGCCGTTGAGATCCACCGTGCATGGACCGGTCCCCGCAACGCGCCCACCACCGCCGCCGAGCCCACGCCTCTCCCCATCCTGCGTGCCCCGGGGTCGGAAGGCGCCCGGATCAGGATGTGGCGATTTGTGCCGGCCGCCGTAGCCGGCCACGGCCGCCTCGGCGGCGATCCATGGGGGACGGCCGAGGCATCCGCCGGTTGTGTCCGCCTGCTCCCATGTCGGCCGGCGGCGACTTGACGCTGCCCGTGTCAGAGGCCGGCACGTATGACAACGCGGGGAGATCACGTCTCTCCGGGTGAGGAGCCTCCTCGTTTCCCGAGACTGCGGCTGGGCACCCAGTGCCCATGGCGACGCGTCCGGTTCCGGTGCGAACCATCCTCGCCACAATCGGTCTGGTGCTCGCCACCTACGTCGTACTCGAGTTGGTGGTGCAGGCTCGCCGGGTCTTGATCTGGGCGGTCATCGCATCGTTCCTGGCCGTCTCCCTTCACCCCGCGGTCGAGGCGCTGCAGCGACGGGTGCCGCGGTGCCGACGGTCGGTGGCCACCTTGCTGGTCTTTCTGGCTGCGGCCGCGGCCGTTGGCGCGGTGGTCGCCCTGTTCGTCATCCCCCTGGCTCAGGAGGGAAGCCGGTTCGCCGGCCATCTGCCCGTGATGATCAGGGACGCCCGGGCCGGCCGCGGGCCGGTCGGAAACCTGCTGGAGCGGATCCACGCTCTGCGGTATGTCCAGCGGCATCAGGCGCAGATTCGCGCGTTCGCCACCGGGCTGAGCAGGCCTGCCTTGAGGTTCATCCGCAGTGCTACGACCACCGTGACAGGCGCTCTCACCATTTTTGTCCTGGCCTATCTGATGGTGCTGGAGGGCCCCAAGGCGATAGATCGGTCCCTGGCGCTCGTGGACGACGCACCCGCGGCCCGCATACGCCGCGTCGGAGCCGCGTGCGCCCGTACTGTCAACGGCTACCTGACCGGAAACTTGCTGATCAGCGTCATCTGCGGGCTCCTGACCTACGTGGTGCTGCTGGTTTCCGGAGTGCCGTTCGCCGGCCTGCTGGCCCTCTTCGTCGCCGTGACCGACCTCATTCCCTTGGTGGGGGCCACCATAGGGGCTGTCGTCGCCTCCTCAGTGGCGTTCGTTCATTCCTTGCCGGCCGGCATCGGAGCCATCGTCTTCTTCATCGTCTATCAGCAGGCCGAGAACCACCTCCTGCAACCGGTCATCCTGTCTCGAACGGTCAAACTCAACCCCCTCACCGTGCTGCTGGCCATCCTGATCGCCGCCGAAGTCGCCGGGATACTCGGTGCCCTGCTGGCGATTCCCGTCACCGGCATCATCCAAGTCGTCCTCGGTGACATCTGGGCTCACCGCGGCGGTCGGCGGCTGGGGCTGCCGATGCGGGCAGACAGCAGCCCCGAGAACGCCGACCGGTCCGACGCCGCCGAATGACCGCCGTATGGAATCCATGCCCGCGGCTGGTGTAGAGGAGGGTGCAGGTGCCGTGGTGGCTGAGGCCGGCGAGGGCGGGCTGGTCGATGCGGACCAGGTGGTGGAAGGGCCAGCTCTGGCCGCCGTGGGTGTGCCCGGAGAGCTGGAGGTCGATGCCGCCGGACGCCGCCTGGCCGACGAACTCGTCAGGTGCTCCTGGGCGGTAACACTCCTACGTCTCCAGGTACCTGATGTTCCGTCAGGCAAGTCAGCATTTCGTCGGCATCGGTCCTGGCGCATTCCGCGAAGAGTGTCCGAGCAGGTGCATGGTCGGCGACGTCACAACGACCTGGTTCGCGCGAAAGCCCAGGCAGGGAGCCTGCTCGCCAGAGCGAAGCGATGTTCCTGACAATCGTCGGCTCCGACGCGAGGGCGGGTCAGTCGTCCGGCTGTGCCTCCTCTGGCTTCACCCGGTCCTCCTGTTCCTCCTCTTCCTCCTCCAGTTCCTCCATCAGACGGATGCCCTCGTGCGTCAGCGAGACGGTGGCGGGGGTGTGGTGTGATGTCCAGTCCACGCTGATCAGACCCTCGTCGGTCAGATAGGCGCAGGCGGCGGAGAGGTCCTCGTCGGGCAGGGCCAGCTCGGCGCGCAGCGCCGATCCATTGACCTCGGGGCGGTTGCGCTCGACGGCCCCGTACAGGGATCGCAGGACCGCCTTCCGGTTGTTCTTGCGTTCGCGGAGTTTCGTCATGGTTGTCGTTCTCCGGTTTGACGGCCGCGCGGCGACGAGGCGACGGCGGATCCTCGGGCCGCTCGGATCCGGGTCACACCTCGTCGGTGTGTGTCTGTGTCTGCTCTGTCGAGGTGCTGGTCGTGAGCCAGGACTGTGCGGGTTCCGCCGCTTGAGCGGTGTCGAGGGTGATGTGGAGCCGGGTCCCTCCTGCGCGGCCCGAGGGATAGCTGCGCTGCTCGGTCGAGGCGAAGCAGTGCCGGAGCACTTCGGCGACGCGCCGGGCGACCTCAGGCGTCGCGGCCACGATGCGGACCTCGGCGTGGCCTTCGGAGGGAAAGGGCTCGTGCTTCATACGGACCTCCTGGCAGGTGAGGGTGCAACCCCGACTGAGGTCGCTGCCGACCCGTCGTCGGTGCGGACTGCGGCGCGTCACCACGGCCACCCCCTTCTTGAAGGGTATGCCGGGCAAGGGAGCGTGCGTGCCACGACCGACCCCTCGCGGAAGACCGGTGCTCTCCCGGAACGGGCCGTCGCAGTCGTCGCCGCCGCGCCACCGTGGCGGGCCCGGCCGGGAGTACGGTGGAGACACCGAGGGCATGCCGCGCACCGGCTCCGGCACCGGTGCCGCTCTCGGTGATCGGCGACGCCGGGTGGGCCCTGGTCCGCGCCCGGGGCAGGGTTCGACCCATGAGCGCGCACATGCTCCTCCCGACGACCTCGAACCTCCCCGCGCCCCAGCCGGCACCCGGCAGGTCGCACACGCGCAGGCCGGGTCGACCGATGCGGGAGCGGGGATCCTCGCCCCACGAAGGAGAACGCCTCCGCCCGCTGACGCGCGGCCAGGTGGAGGACCGCCTGCAGGAGCTGGGTGACCTGTACGCGGAGGTCTCCGGCGGCGGCCCCTGGGCGTGGAACGAGGCGCGTGCCGCCTTCCTGCGACACCTCGCGGCCGACGCACGACGACCGGGGTTCTCGCTGCTGATCGCGGAGACCACGGTCCTGACCGGATGCGCCTACGGCTTTCCCGTGGGCGGCGCCGGTCCGTGGTGGGCGGGCTTCGACGGAGACGTCCGGGAGAGCCTGCTCCGCCGCGTCGCCCCCGGGCGGCTCTTCGTCGTCTCCGGCATCGTCGTCCCGTCCCGCGTGCGCCGGGAGAACCAGGGCCGTGCCTGGAACCTCGCCCGGCGCCTGCAGCGGCGACTGCTCGCCGACCACGGCGCCGCGCTCGGAGTCACGTTGGTGGAAGCCCGGGACGCCGGGATGGTTGAGACGTTGAGGTCGTGGGGGTGGCGGAGCGCCGGAGACGACACCCGCACGGCCGGACCGCCCGGCTCGTGCCGCGTGCTGGTGCTGACTGCGGGGGCGTGAGCAGCGCCGTCATCGATCACGGCCCGCCCCGGTCAGCGCAGGGCGAGGAGGGCGATGTCGTCGGTGCTGCCGGGTGGCATCCGGGCGGACAGCTGGTCGCACAGGGTGTGCAGCGGTTCGTGCGCGAGGCGAGGGCATGGCGGCGCAGTCGGCCGAGCCCGCTGTCCAGGTCGCTGCCCGGAGGCTCGATCAGGCCGTCGGTGTACAACAGGAGCGTTGGCCCCGGCGGCAGGGCGCGAGCGGCACTCGGACGATGACTGCCGACGCCCAGGTGGGTTCCGGGAATCAGTCCCTGCCCGGCTTCGAGGTACTGCGTGTTCCCGCCGGGGCCGGCAGCAGGGGCGGCGGGTGCCCGGCACTGGGCCAGCGAAGCGTCCAGGGCCCCGTGTCCCGGCCTTCCAGCCGGGCGAGGACAGGGTGGCCATCGCACGGTCGTGATGGCGTGCATGGCGTCGTCGAGGCGGTCCACGACGGCACCGGTCGGCCCGGTGTGGTCCCAGGCGAGGGAGCGCAGGATGTCCTGCAGCTGAGCCATGCCGGCCGCGGCGGTCGGATCGTGGCCCACGACGTCGCCGATGACGAGGGCGAGCGTGCCGTCCCTCAGCGTGAACGCGTCGTACCAGTCGCCACCGACCTGCGAGCCGGACGGAGAGGGCTGGTACCGGGCGGCCAGCTGGACCCGGCCGTGCTCGGGCAAACTGAGCGCGCTGCCGACGGTACCGGACAGGAGCAGGGCGGGGTCTGGACGAGCGGTTCCCGGGAGCGCTGCAGGAACGCCTGCCCGAGCAGCCGACCCCTCCGCACGAAGGCACCCCCCGGTGCGAAATACTCTCCCGATGGGTTCACGCACTTCCCCGATCAGTCAGCCGATCACCATACGGAGGGCCGTCGCGCGGGATGCCAAACGGCTCACACGGCTCGTGCGTGGCTCAGGCGCCTACGAGGGTAAGTACGCAGCCGCAGTCGCGGGCTACCGGGTCGGTCCTGATTACATCGAGGCCCACCGCGCCTTCGTGGCCGTCGGCTCCGACGAGCACGGAGGCCGGATCCTCGGGTTCTACTCGCTCGTCCTCGCTCCACCGGAGCTCGACCTGCTGTTCGTCGCCGACGAAGCGCAAGGACGGGGCATTGGACGACTGCTCGTCGCGCACATGCAGTCCGAGGCCCGTGCCGCCGGGCTCGACCGTGTCATGGTCGTGTCGCACCTTCCCGCCGAGGACTTCTACCACCGCGTCGGTGCAGTACGGACCGGGACCGCCCTCGCGAAGCCGCCCGCCGTCCTGTGGGACCGTCCCGAATTCGAGTTTCGCATTCCTTCGGAATGACGCGGTGGCGGTTCGCAGGGCACCGGCTTCGCCTGCATGGGGCGCTCCGTGTGCCGTCGTCTCTGCCCTGACGAGGGGATCGCCCGCGCCGGCGGCCTCTCCCTCACCCGAGGCCGACGATCTGGAAGAGGCGTGCGACGGAGGCACTGGGTGCTGCCAGTCGTAGCCGGCCCCCCGCGCTTCGCGCGGTTCGGTGGGTGGTGAGGAGAGTGTTGACGCCGCTGGAGTCCATGATCGTGACGCCGTCGAGGTCCAGCACCGTCCGGTACGAGGCGGCGCCGTGAGCAGCTGCGGCATCGAAAAGCTGAGGGGCATGGTCCCGGTCGATTTCGCCGCAGACCTCGCTACGCCGAGGCCCTCGAAGCAGGCGCGCGTGATCGACAAGCGGTTGCATTCTGGTGGCCCGTCGATGCCTTCCACGTTCTCCTCAACAACCGTCACCGACGTCGGCATCCTTGCGCTTCCGGACGGAAAGCAGCCTGCGCGTGGTGCTGGTGATGCACCGCGATGGAGATGACGATCGCCTTGGCTGATGACGGAGCCAGCATCGCCGAAGCCCGCCACCGAGCCGCAGCTTTCCCCACCCGCGGCCCCCCGGCTGGGGTGTCTGAGCGGATCGTGGGCCTGACCCAGCTGGTGATCAGCGAGCTGGTCACCAATCAAGTACGTGCCCGGCCCCGTCCTTGTGCAGCTGTGCTTGGTCGGCGGGGAGGTACGGCCTGGGACGCTGATCCCATGCTGCTGGCCGCCTGGCGAGCAGACCCGCAACGGGTGGGTCGGCACTGTCTGGAGATCGTGAGGCCATCGCACCGGAACTCACCGTCGATCGGGAAGCGGTCGGCAAACGCATCACGGCCCGCATCCTCCTGGATGTCTGAGCCCGTCCCCGGTGCCAGCCGAAGGACACTCTGAACGTGGCTCGGGCGCGGCCACGTCTCGCAGGATCTCCAGTCGGAGAGCGGTCCTGATCTGGACCTCGGCGCCGGGTTGTGGCGGTGGGCGTACGCGGCTTGGGACGCCGTTCAGCGTGGGCGAGCACCGGGCCGGTCTCACCGAGGACTGCTGTACGGGAAGCGGGGACCGCCATTCGAGTGAGCACTCTTCCTGATGTACCTGCGGTAGAAGCAGCCGCACCTGCCATGGAGAAAAACTGTCATGGTGACGGTAGACATTCCGCCGCTGCAGGGTTAGCGTTGTCTCCGTACCCAGAAGTCGAAGTGGGCACAGCAGGCACGAACTGCTGTGCAGGTAGACCAGAAGGACACGGCCCCAGCGGGGCTGTGAGCAGCACCCGCGGTATCCGCGTAATCGAAAGGTAAGGAGCAGAACGCCATCAGGATCGCCCGGGCGAGGAAGCAGTCCGCCCGGGTACCGCAAGGCCCCGGATTGGAAGGTGGTCCCCGGTCACGCATTCGCGATCCCCGCAACCCCGCCCTCCCAGGCGGAACCTGCGGAAAACGAAGGCCGGCGCAGCGCGCCGGTAGATGGTGTTGAAAGCTCGGGGCCCGGGTGCCGTACTGGCACCCGGGCCCCCCGACGCGTCCCTGAAAGAAGAGGTCTATGCCGCCTGCCGGTTCCCGTCCTGTTGGCCCTCTCGACGATGACGACTACCCCGCCTACACCATGGGCCGGGCCGCCGAGATGCTCGGCACCACCCCTGCCTTCCTCCGGGCCCTCGGTGAACACCGCCTGATCACCCCGCTGCGCTCCGACGGCGGCCATCGCCGCTACTCCCGGTACCAGCTGCGCATCGCAGCCCGCGCCCGCGAACTCGTCGACCAGGGCACCGCCATAGAGGCCGCCTGCCGCATTGTCATCCTCGAAGACCAGCTCGAAGAGGCGCAGCGCATCAACGAGCAACTGCGCGTCGAGGGCGGCAAACCTCAGCCGCAGACATCAACCTGATCAGAACGCCCGAACCCGAGGCAACCGTTGCACTGCCGGCTGATGAGGCCGCCGAGGGACCGCACCGCCGTTCCGCAGCTCAGGCGGGCTCACCGCGTCAACCGGACTCCACCGGAAGAGAGAACCGCGAGCGGGCGTGATGCATGTAGTGGGTGACGAGGGCGAACCCGGGGAAGAAGGAGCGGCAACCGATAGGAGGTTGCCATGGGTGGCGGAGATCTGGAACTGGGCAGCTTCTGGCCGCCGCTGAGGCGGCACCGCCCGGGGAGTCCGTTGCGGGCGGGGCCGCGGCCGGAGCGGGGACCGTGCTGCCGGGCTGTGGTTCAGGCGTCGATGATGACGGGGATGATCAGGGGCTTGCGGCGATAGGTGCGGAACGCCCAGTTCGCCACGGCGCGGGCGAGGAGTTGTTCGAGTTGGCGCGCGTCCCCGACGCCTTCCTCGGCTGCGGTGGCCAGGGTCTTCTCGATGACGGGGATGACCGGCTCGAAGGTGGCGTCGTCGTGGACGAAGCCGCGGGCCAGGAAGTCGGGGGCCTCGGCGAGGGCGCCGGTGTCCGCGTCGACGATCGCCACCACCGTGACCACGCCTTCGGCGGCGAGGGTGAGGCGGTCCTTCAGGGACGCTTCGGTGGCGCCGCCGACTTCCATGCCGTCCACGTAGACGTTGCCGGCGGGGACCTTGCCGGTGATGGACGCGCGTCCGTCGACCAGGTCGACGACGACGCCGTCCTCGGCGATGACGACCCGGTCGGGGTCGACACCGGTGCGGATGGCGAGGTCGGCGTTGGCCCGCAGGTGGCGCCATTCGCCGTGCACGGGCATGACGTTGCGGGGCTTGACGATGTTGTAGCAGTAGACGAGTTCGCCGGCGCTGGCGTGCCCGGAGACGTGCACCTTGGCGTTGCCCTTGTGGACCACGTGGGCGCCCCACCGGGTGAGTCCGTTGATCACCCGGTAGATGGCGTTCTCGTTGCCGGGGATGAGGGAGCTGGCGAGCAGGACGGTGTCGTCCTTGCCGATGCGGATCATGTGGTCGCGGTTGGCCATCCGTGACAGCGCGGCCATCGGTTCGCCCTGGGAGCCGGTGCACACCAGCGTGATCTTGTGGTCGGGGAGCTTCTCCAGCTCCTTCGTGCTCACGACCAGACCGGAGGGGACCTTCAGATAGCCCAGGTCACGGGCGATGCCCATGTTGCGGACCATCGACCGGCCGACGAAGGCGACCTTGCGGCCGTGCTGGTGGGCTGCGTCCAGGACCTGCTGGATGCGGTGCACATGGCTGGCGAAGCTGGAGACGATGACCCGGCGCGGCGCGGTGCGCATCACCTGCTCGATCGCCGGGTTCAGCTCCCGCTCGGAGGTGGTGAAGCCGGGTACTTCGGCGTTGGTGGAGTCGGTGAGGAACAGGTCCACGCCCTCCTCGCCGAGGCGGGCGAAGGCGCGCAGATCCGTGATGCGGTCGTCGAGAGGGAACTGGTCCATCTTGAAGTCGCCGGTGTGCAGCACCATCCCGGCCCGGGTGCGGATCGCGACCGCGAGGCTGTCGGGGATGGAGTGGTTGACCGCCACGAACTCGCAGTCGAAGGGCCCGAAACTACGCCGGTCGCCCTCCCGCACCCGCACCGAGCGCGGCCGGATGCCGTGTTCCTTGAGCTTGGCCTCCAGGAACGCCAGCGTCAGCTTGGAGCCGACGACGGGAATGTCGGACCGCTCGCGCAGCAGGTACGGCACGCCGCCGATGTGGTCCTCGTGGCCGTGGGTGAGGACCACGGCCACGATGTCGTCCAGCCGGTCCCGGATCGAGGTGAAGTCCGGCAGGATCACGTCCACGCCGGGCTGGGTCTCCTCGGGGAACAGCACACCGCAGTCGACGATGAGCAGCTTGCCGGCGTGCTCGAAGACGGTCATGTTGCGGCCGATCTCACCCAGGCCGCCCAGGGCGATGACCCGCAGCCCTCCTTGGGGAAGGGGCGGTGCGGCTTTCAGCTCGGGGTGCGGATGACTCATACCCTGACGGTACCCGGTGAGCGGGACAGGGTGATCCACTGCCTGTGTGATCCAACGAGCACTCGATAGGCCCGGCCGCCGCAGCCGGATACAGCGAATTGCTGGAGTGGACCAGGGGGCTGGGCACGGTTCGGCGGGCCCGCAGCGGAGGGGACCGGCTCCTTCGGGGCGGCCCTGTCCCGCTACCTGCTGGCCCAGGGCGTGTGAACGGTCCGGACCGGACCGACCGTCGCCGACGCGGCAAGTCGGACCCGCTCGACACCCAGAACGCGGTCCGGGCGGTGCTGAGCGGGCTGGCGCGTGCCCAGGCCAACTCAGCCGATGGACCGGTGCAGATCGCCCGGATGTACAGACGCGCCAAGGGCTCGGCAGCCAAGGCCCGCACGAAGGCGATCAAGCAGCTCAAGGCTGTCCTCGTCAGTGCCGACCCGAACCTGCGGGAAGAACTGGCCGGGCTGAACAACGCAGAACTTTTCCGTTCCTGCGCACGGCTCGCCGAGGACAGCAAGAACGACAGGACGATGAAGAGGCGGGGCTGCAGGCCACCCGCGCCACCCTGTGTCTGCTGGCCCGGTGAATCGTGCAGCTCACGGACTTGGAAGGCCGACTGGCCCGACGTGCGGAAGGCCACGCCCCGCAGCTGCTCACCGTGATGGGCATCGGCCCGGACACGGCTGTCATTTTGCTGATCACGATGGGGACCCGGAACCCGGTCTGAGGCTGCCCGACCTCACGCTCACCGCGTGCTGGTGGCTCCGTGCCGCGCTGCACCTGCGGCCCGGGGCTCCCTTGACCCTCGAAGACGACCGCGGGCTGGCCTTCCGGCTAATCTGGTTGGCGCACCGAGTACGCGAGGAGCTCCTACCACCTCGCCTGGCCGCGGATGACCGGTTGTGCTGTCGTGATCCGCCCCGATCTGCAGGAAGTCCTGGTCGAACGGGTACCCGCCACCGTCGTCATCCGAGACTTCGTCATGCGCCTCGGGCATGGCGAAGAGGTGAAATGACGCGGAAGCGCTCGGTCGTGTGGTGGAGGAGCATGCTGGTCGGTCCTGGTCCTCTGCCTCACCGCCGCTGACCCCAGTCAGTACTGCAACGCTCGGGGTGTGTACAGCGCTGCATGTGCATGGGGCAGCCGGCACACAGGTCCTGCACGGGTAGCGGGCAGGCCCCGGCCGTGCGGCAGCCGCGATGCTGCCGCACGGCGCACGGGCCCCTGCCGCACGTAGCGTCCGTTGTGGAACGTCGGCCGACCAGGCGTTCGGCTCTGCAGGGGTGTTCTCGGTGTGGTGGAACTCGGTCCCGAAGCCGCGTGCCTGGCAGACGTCCCTGGCATCCAGGCCGTCGTCACCCTTTCGAACAGGGCTCCACGCTCGGTCCGGGGTGTGTCAGGCCTGCTGCGCGGGAGAGTGCAGCACCGGGGCGAGGGCGGGGGCCGGGGCCTTGGGGGTGTGGGCCAGGGACTTGGGGGCGTGGGGGTAGGCGGCTGTTCGGTGCTGGAAGGAGAGAATCTTTGGGTTCAGGACGACGCCGTCGCGGATCTCGATGGCCTTTCTGACCGTGGGGTCGGCCTCCCAGACCGCGGGGCCGCTCATGACCTTGCGCAGGTACGGCAGGAGTGCCTCGCTGATTTCCCACGTGGCCGAGTTCCACAGGTGGGACGGGCTGTGATCCACTGCGTAGTAGTGGCAGCCCGTCCCCACCGTGGGCATCGGCTCGCCGAAGGTGGTGGGACGGGCCCACGCGAAGCCCATGCCTTCGTCGCAGGCGACGTCGATGAAGAAGGTCCCCGGCCGGAACAGGGTGAGTTCCTCTTCGGTGACGAACATGAGCGGCGCGTCGGTGTCCTGCAAGACGCAGTTGACGATGATGTCGAACCCGGCCAGGTACTCCGCCAGCGGCAGGGAACCGGCCGCGGTGAATGCGTGCAGGCGCGACGAATCGCCCTCCTGCTGTGCGAAGTGGCCCATCACGACCGAGGGCATCGGCGAGGCCACCGCTGCCGCTGCGCGCTGGGTGAGCACCGTGACGTCGGAGACCCCCATGGCGCCCAGGCCGGTGACCGCGCCGCGCGCCGTGGCGCCGAAGCTGATGACCACAGCACGCAGACGCCGTCCGTAGCTGCCGGTCAGCCCGCCGAGCTGCAGAGCGTGCAGTACCGAGCAGTAGCCCGCGAGCTCGTTGTTCTTGTGGAACACATGGACGCTGAAGGCGCCCGTGGACGTCCAGTGGTTCATGGCCTCCCAGGCGATGAGTGTCAGCCGTCGGTCGATGGCGAGCTGGGTCAGCTCCTCGTCCTGCACACAGTGCGGCCATCCCCACAGCACCTGGCCCTCACGCAGCGCGGCGATGTCGTCGTGCATGGGTTTGGGCAGCAGCAACACGTCGCACTCGGCGAGGAGTTGCTCGCGGGAGCGCAAGCCCGCCACGAGCGGTCGGAGCGTGTCGTCAGCGACACCGAACCGTTCGCCGTAGCCCTGTTCCAGGAATATCCTCCCGCGTACGTCCGGCGCGATCCGGTCGAGGTGAGCAGGGTGCAACGGCAGGCGGAACTCGTTCTCCTTGCGGGAGGAGGCGAGGACTCCGAGACTCATCAGGCTCATACGCTTCCTCATCATTTCGTTTCGCTGCGCTCTCGGCGTGCATGGTCTGGCTGCCGGATGTCCGGGTCAGAAGCCGTCGGCCCGGTGCCTGCGGACGCGCTCGTCCAGCGGGAGGGGCGTTTCGTCCAGACCGTCGGCCGACCCGCTCGCCATGCGTGCACACGTCCCGTGGCAGGCGAGGAGCTGCCCGTCGTCGCGGCGGGAAACCACCACCGCCTCCGGGTCGGGTGCGTCGCGGTAGTCGGTGCCGCAGATGAGGCAGGCCAGTCCGGAGAGCATCTCCGCGGTCGGTTCGGGGCGGTCCCGGCGGCGGCCGTGGATCGAGTCCTGTGAATACATGTGTCCCGCATCCTCTAGATCGGTTCGAAGTCGTGCTGATCGGTCCAGCCGTGCTGCGGCCCAAGGTCGTGCGCGAGATGTCCTGGTGCCCCGGGCAGCCCGAAGCCGGGAAATCCGCTACCGCGCTGCGCGGGACCGGATACGGAAGACGGCGTGACGGTGCGGGCCAAGAGGCATCTCGCGGCTCATTTCCGGCCGGATCCGGTGTACGCCGGCCTTTGCCGTTGTCCGAGGGCGACGCCGAAACTGATGACGGCGTGCGAGGTGCCCTCGGTGGCGCAACCGTACTCCCTCTCCGGAGTCGGCACGTGCCGGATGCCGGATGCCGGATGCCGGATGCCGGAGCCGACCCGCCCGGGCGTCACCGAACTCTTCCCGGCTCGTGCGGGAACCTTCCCGGCGCTCCGGACGTTGGGGCAGTGGTTGTAGTTGAAGTTTGCGAACGTGGAAACGCCCGCGGAGTTCTTGGCAGCGGGCGTTTCGTCGTTTCGGGGTTTTCTTCGACGGTTGGCGACCAACAGCCCGGGATCGCGTGATCGCGCACATTCCGCCCCAGCCGCCATCTCGAAGGAGACGTCACATGGCTCAAGGAACAGTGAAGTGGTTCAACGCGGAGAAGGGTTTCGGTTTCATCGCCCCTGATGAGGCCGGTGCCGACGTCTTCGTCCACCACTCGGCGATCGACACCGACGGCTTCCGCTCCCTGAAGGAGAACCAGCGGGTGGAGTTCACCGCCAGCCAGGGCCCCAAGGGTATGCAGGCCGACCAGGTCCACGTGCTCTGAAGGCACCCTTCCCGAGGCAGGCCCGCACCGTGGGCCTGCCTCGGGCGGCTTCCGCAGGACTTCCGACGCCTGCGGCATCCTGCACCCCCGCCCCTCGCGCCTTGGGCAGCGCCGTACCTCCCGAAGGAAACACTGTGACCACTGACGTCAGCCACCGGAGCCCCGATCCTGCGGGCCACGCCGAGATGACCAAGCCTCCGCCCGGAACCCGGGGCAGCGACTACGCCGCGCTGTGCCGCGAGGTGAGGCAGAGCGGGCTGCTGACGCGCCGCCCGGGCTACTACTGCGTGAAGATCGGCGCGAACCTGCTTCTGCTGGCCGGCGGCTGGACCGCGTTCGCGGTGATCGGACAGTCGTGGTGGCAGCTGCTGACCGCCGCCTTCCTGGCGGTGATGTTCACCCAGACCGGGTTCATCGGGCACGATGCTGGACACCATCAGATCGCCGCCTCCAAGCGCGTCAACAACCTGCTCGGCCGCGTGCACGCCGACCTGCTGATCGGCCTCAGCTACGGCTGGTGGATCACCAAGCACAACCGGCATCACTCCCACCCCAACCACGTCGACCGCGACCCCGACATCGCCGACGGTGCGATCGCCTTCACCCAGGACCACGCGCGCGTCCGCAGCGGGGCGTACGCCTGGCTGGCCCGTCACCAGGCCTGGCTGTTCTTCCCGATGCTGCTTCTGGAAGGACTCGCCCTGCACGTCGCCGGTGTACGGGCGCTGCTCGACCGCACCGCCACCACAAACTCGCGGACAACCAAGCTGGCCGACGTGGGACTGCTGGCAGCGCACCTGGGCGGCTACCTCGCCGCTCTGTTCCTGGTCCTGTCCCCTGTCCAGGCCGTGTGCTTCCTTCTCGTGCACCAAGGGCTGTTCGGGCTGTACATGGGATGCTCGTTCGCCCCCAACCACAAGGGCATGGCCCTGTTCGCCAAGGACGACAAGATCGACTTCCTGCGTCGGCAGGTATTGACCTCACGCAACATCCGCGGCCACCGGTTCACCGACTTCGTGCTCGGCGGGCTGAACTACCAGATCGAACACCACCTGTTCCCCTCCATACCGCGACCCAGCCTGCGGCATGCCCAGGAACTCGTGCGCAGGTATTGCGCCCAGCACGGCATCGCCTACCACGAGACCGGGCTCTTCAACTCCTACGCCCAGGTACTGCGGTACCTCCACAGGGTCGGCGGCCCGCTGCGCCCCGAGCTGGAGTACTGATCACTTCGCCGTCCGTGACCGACCGGGACCACGGCGGTCAGGCTGAGCGGAGGCGGCACCTTGCTGGCAGGCGAGCAGCTCGGCCGTGCCGTGGCGCGAATCTGGTGGCCACTGGCCGCAGCCGTACCCCGGCTGAGGATCCCGCTGGCCGCAGCCGCCCTTCTGCCCCCGCTGCTGGAACACCGACGCAGCCGCCCCGTCTTCCGGTCCTGTCCTGGACGGTCACGCGCCTCGCCGATGACCTGGCCTACAGCCTCGGTCTCTGGAAGGGCTGCGCCCGGGAGCGCACCACCGAGCCGCTTCGCCCGAGACTGTGGTGGCTCTCCGCCGACGGCGTCACGCCTCCGTCCGGCCGTCCCCGTGGGTGAGACCACGGACCGAACGTCCGCCGATGTGATCGTGGTCGGAGCAGGGGCTTCCGGCGCCGCGTTGGCGGCGCGCTTGAGCGAGGACGCAGGCCGTACCGTGCTCCTCCTCGAAGCAGGGCCATTTCCGCGCCGTCGCCGCGACTTCGCGCCCGAGCTGCTCGACGCGCGGCTGATTCCCGGAGCCCAGCCGAACCACCCGGCCGTCCAGCGGTACGCCGCGCACCTCACGCCCGAACGGCCCTGCACGGTGGTCCGCTAGTGCGCGTCCGTCGCGTAGGGTCCTTACGACTTCATTGCGGACGTGCCGTCAGGTAAGTCAGCGACTGGTCAGCTTCAGCCCTTGGGTTGGTCGGCGCCCCGTTGGAAAACCGTGTCGATGTAGAGTGACAAACGCCCTTGACGTGCAAAAGCAGGCAGGGAGCCAACCCTCTGGAGACCCAAGCGCTGCGCACCATGTTCAAGTCCAAGATCTAGCGTTTGGGTGTTTCCGCAGGTCAGGGTTCTGATCGCCGCCTACGGGTCAGCAAAAGGTCAGCACCGGGTCGGACGGTGTCCGGCTCGCTGACCTGCACCAGTGGCAGGGACCTGCTGCCCCGCCCGGCGCCCTGTTACGAAGGTCGTGTTCGAGTAGCGAAAGCGCCGCTCACGCTGCGGCAGCAGCGGCTCGAGGCTGTCCCACGGCTCATGACACATCCACGGCGACGACGCATCGAACCGGACGCTCAACTCCCGCCTCAGACACGGCGATCAGCGTTCATCCGCCTCATTGCGCCAGCCGTTGTCACCGACCTGCTGTGGTCTCTCGTGCTCCCAGCAGGTGGACGGCTCGAGTGTCGAGGACCTGGGTCGCGGGTCAGAACGGTCCGCTGAGGCTGCCGAGTCGGTCGGTCAGGCGCAGGTTCTCGGTGTAGTCGACGGGGCAGGCGATCACGGAGACGCCTTCGTCGTCGAGGGCGCGGCGCAGTGCGGGCAGCAGCTGGTCGGCGGACTCGACCTGGTAGCCGTGTGCGCCGAAGCTTTCGGCGTAGGCGACCAGGTCCGGGTTGGTGAAGCGGGTGTGGCTGTGGCGGCCGAGTTCGAGTTCCATCTTCCAGGTGATGAGCCCGTATTCCTCGTCCACCAGGACGAGGACGATCAGGGGGATGTGTTCGCGGACGGCGGTCTCGAGTTCCTGGGAGTTCATCAGGAAGGAGCCGTCGCCCATCATGGCCAGGACGCGCCGGTCGGGTCGGGCCAGTTTGGCGGCGATGGCGCCCGGCAGTGCGAAGCCCATGGTGGACAAGCCGTTGGAGACCAGGCAGGTGTCCGGTTCGTAGGTGGGGTAGAGGCGGGACATCCACATCTTCCCGGCGCCGGTGTCGGCGAGCACGATGTCGTGGCGGTCCAGCGCGGTCCGGACATCGCTCACCACACGCTGGGGCACCAGCGGGAACGCGTCGTTGTCACGACCGTACGCGAGTTCGTCGTCGAGCAGCGTACGGATCTTCACGCTGCTTTCCGCGCCGTAGGTGAACCCTTCGGGCAGTGCCGAAGCGAGTGCGTCCAGCGCCTGCGACAGGTCGCCCTCGATGCCCACTGCGACCGGGTAATGTGCGTCCACCTCGGAGGGGAAGCGGTGTACGTGCACGATGCGCTTGTCGCCGTTGGGGTTGATCTTGGTGGGGTCGAATTCCTGGATCTCGTAGCCGACGCAGATCACCACGTCGGCGGTGTCGAAGCCGAAGTTGCTGTAGTCGTGGCGCATGAAGCCGACCGCGCCGAGGGCGTTCGGATGATCGTCGGGGAAGACGCCTTTGCCGTGGAAGGTAGTCGCGACCGGGATGTTCAGTCGTTCGGCGAACCGCACGAGAGCGTCCGAGGCCCGAGCTCTCGCGGCGCCATGGCCTGCCAGCACGACGGGACGCCGTGCCGTGGTGAGCACCTCGACCGCCCGCGCGATCTGCGTGAGTGACGGCGCGGCGGCGTGCACTGTGTCGATCTGCAGGGGCGCCACATGCTCAGCGGGCCGCTCCGCTTCGATGTCCTCGGGCACGGCCAGGAACACGGCACCGGGGCGCTCGCTCTGCGCGATCTTGAAAGCCTTGCGTGTCATCTCCGGCACCGCGTCAGGGCACTCCACGCGGGCTGCCCACTGAGTGACGGGGGCGAACATCGATACCAGATCGATGACTTGATGCGACTCCTTGTGGGTGCGGCGCAGCGAGCCCTGGGCGGCAAGGGCCACCATCGGTGCGCTGTTGGTCATGGCATCGGCGGTGCCGAGCAGCAGGTTGATCGCGCCGGGGCCCAGAGTGGCCGAACACACCCCGGCCCGACCGGTCAGCCGTCCGTAGATCTCGGCCATGAACGAGGCGGCCTGCTCGTGGCGCACCAGGATGTACCGGATCCCGGAGCCACTCAGGGCGTCGACGAAGCGGATGTTCTCCTCGCCGGGGATCCCGAAGACGTACTCGACGCCTTCGGCTCGCAGACAGCGCACCAGCAGGTGTGCGACGTCGTCCGCTGCTGCCGTGGTCCGCGCCTTGGTCGCGCCTTCGGTGCTCATGAGGCGAACGTAGGTACACCTGGCTGCCCGGGCCACTCGTCCGCCGCCGACGGGGCGTGGACCACTGTGGCTATTTGGAGGCGTTGTGGTGGCGGCTGCCGCGGTCGGACCGCACGCTGGCGAGGTGAGAACGAACCGCCGTGCACAGAGCGGCGGTGGAACTCCGGGAGGACCGTGTGACCCCTTCGTCGCCCGACACCGACGCACCGCCGGCCCGGTACGACGACCTGCGTGCGCTGGTGATCAACTGCACCCTCAAACGCTCACCGGAGACGAGCAACACCCAGGGACTGATCGACCGCAGCACCGCCATCATGGACGCGCAGGGCGTGCGCGTCGATGTCGTGCGGGCAGTGGACCACGACATCGCCACCGGGGTGTGGCCCGACATGCGGGAGCACGGCTGGAAGACGGACGCCTGGCCGGATATCTACCAGCAGGTCCTGGCGGCCGACATCCTCGTCCTGGCCGGACCCATCTGGCTCGGCGACAACAGCTCGGTGACGAAGCAGGTGATCGAACGCCTATACGCCTGCTCCAGCCTGCTCAACGAAGCAGGCCAGTACACCTACTACGGCCGCGTCGGCGGCTGCCTGATCACCGGCAACGAGGACGGCGTCAAGCACTGCGCCATGAACGTCCTCTACAGCCTCCAGCACCTGGGCTACACCATCCCGCCCCAGGCGGACGCCGGATGGATCGGCGAAGCGGGCCCGGGCCCCTCGTACCTCGATCCGGGCTCGGGCGGACCGGAGAACGACTTCACCAACCGCAACACCACCTTCATGACCTGGAACCTGCTCCACCTGGCCCGTGCGCTGAAGGACCTCGGCGGCATCCCCGCCTACGGCAACCAGCGCACCGCCTGGGACGCCGGCTGCCGCCGCGACTACGAGAACCCCGAGCACCGGTAACGTGATGCCGAGGGAAACTGGCGGGCGGCCGTCGGGGACGGCTGCGGCGGCGTGGGCGACCGTTCATAGCCGAGGGCTGTGCACCGCCTCGGGCTGCTGCCCCTGGCCCCGGGCCGTTCCGGGCGGTGAGGGGGATCCTCGTAGCCTGCTGCACCGCAGATCGACACCCTCGCCCGCACGCTCGACTTGGCGCTGAAAGGAGTACCCGCAGATCAGGAGAGCCTCGACAAGACCGCCGACCTGCTGATCAAGACCCTCCTGCCAGACACGGCCACACATGACGATGACGTGACGCTGCTCCTGATCGGGCTGCCCATGCCGGAGGGACATGACTATCGTGCCTGATCGCTGTGATGGCGGTCCTCGTCGACCTCGGCGTGACGGAGTGCCCGTGCTGACACCGGCGCGGGCGGCACCGGCCGCCGACGGCGACCGGAATCTGTACATTTGTGCAGTAGGGATCGCGACTGTCAGTCGTGCGGTTGTAGGCCCGTGCATGAACCTCGCAGGCGAGGCAGTATGTCCGACTTGAGTGCGCCGATCGTGGCCACGTTCCTCGTGTACGTGGCCGTCATGATCGGAACAGGTGTCTGGGCCTACCGCCGTACGCACACCTTCGCCGACTTCGCCCTGGGCGGCCGCAGGCTCCCCGCGTTCGTCGCCGCCCTGTCCGCAGGGGCCAGCGACATGTCCGGCTGGCTGTTCCTCGCCTTCCCCGGAGCGGTGTACGCGGCCGGTGTCGGCGCCAGCTGGATCGCGGTCGGCCTGGTGCTCGGTACGTACCTCAACTGGTTGTTCGTCGCGCCGAGGCTGCGCACCTACACCGAGCGCGCAGGGAACGCGGTGAGCCTTTCGGCCTACCTGGAGGAGCGGTTCGAGGACCGCACACGGATGCTCCGGATGGTCTCGGCGGCGGTGACCCTTGTGTTCTTCACTGTGTACGTGGCCAGTGGACTGGTGGCCGGCGGGCTGCTATTCGGGCACATCTTCGGCGCCGGCTTCCGGCTCGGGGTGGCCCTGACCGCCCTTGTGATCGTCGTCTACTCATGCCTGGGCGGCTTCCTGGCCGTGAGCCTGACCCACGTCATGCAGGCCACGCTGATGTTCCTCGCCCTGCTCGTCCTCCCCGTCGTAGGTATCGCGACGCTCGGCGGCTTCGGTGCGCTTCGTGACTCCCTCGACAGCAAGACGCCCAGCCTGCTGGACATGGGTGCCAAAGTCGGCTTCACGGACGGCCGGTGGTCGGGAGGCGGCGGGTCGCTCGGCGCCGTCTCGATCATCTCGTTGCTCTCGTGGGGCCTCGGCTACTTCGGGCAGCCGCACATCCTGGCCCGCTTCATGGGCATCCGCAGCACCAGCGCCGTACCCGCGGCCCGTCGTATCGAGACCGGGTGGGTGGTCGTGGTGCTGGCCGGTGCCACAGTGGTCGGCCTGCTGGGCATCGCGCAGTTCGGCACACCGCTCCATGACCCGCAGACGGTGTACATCGCTCTGAGCCGGACCCTGTTCAGTCCGTGGGGCGCCGGTGTGATGCTGATCGCGGTGCTCGCCGCGATCATCTCGACCGCGGACAGCCAGCTCCTCGTGTCGTCCGTCGCACTCACGGAGGACTTCTACCACGCGTTCCTCAAGCGGCGCGTCTCGGACGAGGCACTGGTGTGGGTGGGTCGCTCCGCCGTCGTCGCCGTGACCCTCGTGGCCTCCGTGATCGCGCTGAGAGGCGGCGAGCTGCTGGGGATCGTGGGCTACGCCTGGGCGGGCTTCGGGGCCGCTTTCGGCCCGGTGGTCCTGCTCTCGCTGTACTGGCCGCGCATGACCTGGGCGGGGGCCATGGCCGGGATCGTGTCCGGCGCAGTCACGGTGCTCCTGTGGCGTGTGGTCAAGCCGCTGCACGGCCCCTTCTGGTCGGGCGTCTACGAGATCATTCCGGGCGTCATGGTCGCCACGGTCGCGGCCCTGATCTTCGGCAGGTTCGTCGGCCGGCCTCCGAAACGGGCCTTCTGGCGGATGCCAGGCGGCGGGGTGAGCCAGCTGATGCTCACCCCCTTCCTCAGCCACGCGCCGGTCGGCATCGCCGTTCTCGACACGGATCTGCGGTACGTCTGGGTGAACGAGCCGCTGGACCGCCAGATCTCGCTGAAGCGGCGGCTGGGGCGGCGGATGGCGGAGGTGTTGCCGCAGGCCGAGGCCGACGCCTTCGAGGAGAAGATGCGCGAGGTTCTTCGGACCGGTGCGCCGGTGATGGACTTCGAGTACCGCGGCGCCGGCTACACGGTGCACGACCGAGGCCGCGCGATCTCTGCCTCCTTCTTCGCGATGAAGGACCGTCACGACCGGAATGTCGGTGTCTGGTACATGATCATTGATGTCACTGAGCGGTGGCGGGCGCAGGAGCGCCTGGCCCTGCTCAACGACGCCGCTGCGCGCATCGGGAGCACCCTGGACGTGACGCGGACTGCGCAGGAACTGGCCGACGACGCGGTGCCGGCCGTCGCGGACTTCGTCGCCGTCGACCTGCTGGACTCGGTCACGAGGGGCGAGGAGCCGGCTCCCGGGCCGGTCGGTATGTCACCCGTCATCCGCCGTGCGGCCCAGCGGTCGGTCCGTGAGGGATGCCCCGAGGCGTCCCTTGCCGTGGGGGAAACAGTCCGACGTGCGCCCGCGTCGCCCGTGACCCGCTGTCTGCTGGAGAGCAGGACCCTGGTCGAACGGGTCCTTGACCGCACCAACAGTCCGTGGGTGACCGTGGACGAGACGCTGGGCGCCTCGTTCCTGGACTACGACTTCCGCTCGGTGATGGTGGTCCCCGTGCGGGCGCGCGGCGTCACCCTGGGGGTGGCGACGTTCGCCCGGTCCCGGCGGCTGGGCCCCTTCGAGGACGACGACGTCCGCCTCGCCGAGGAACTCGTCTCCCGTGCGGCGGTGTGCATCGACAACGCACGCCGTTTCACCCGTGAGCGCACGGCGGCCCGTTCCATGCAGCGCTACCTGTTGCCGCAGGACCTGACGGGAGGGTCCGCCCTCGCGGTGGCCTCGTGGTACCTGCCGGCGGATGCCCCCAGCGGTGTGGGCGGCGACTGGTTCGACGTGATCCCGCTCTCCGGAGCACGGGTCGCCCTGGTCGTCGGGGACGTGGCAGGGCACGGCATCAACGCGGCGGCGACCATGGGGCGCCTGCGCGTCGCGGTACGCACGCTCGCCAACCTCGACCTGTCTCCGGACGAACTGCTGGCCCGTCTGGACGACCTGGTCATCGGACTCATGGGGGCGCACGACATCGATGCTCCCCTGGCGGCCGAGGGCGAGGCGACGGGCACCGCGTTCCTGGGCGCCACCTGCCTGTACGCCGTCTACGACCCGGTCAGCAGGCTGTGCACCATGGCCCGGGCCGGTCACCTCCCCCCGATGATCGTCGCTCCCGACGGCGCCGCCGACATTCTGGACCTGCCCGCCGGACCGCCACTCGGCCTCGGCTACCTCCCGTTCGAGTCCATCGAGACCGAGCTGGAAGACGGCAGCCTCATCGCCCTCTACACCGACGGCCTCATCGAGTCCGTCGACCGGGACATCGACGTCGGGCTCTCCCGGCTGGGCGATGCCCTCACGGCGCCCCTGCCGACCCTGGCGGAGACCGGCCAACGAGTCATCGACAGCCTGCTGACGGGTCCGCCTGCCGACGACGCGGCCCTGCTCCTCGCCCGCACCCGTGTCCTGGCTCCGGACCGCGTCGCCTCCTGGGACCTGCCAATCGATCCGGCTGCCGTCGCGCACGCCCGCGACCTCGCGGCTCAGAAGCTGACTGAGTGGGGCATCCCCGAGCTGACGTTCACCACGGAACTCATCGTCAGTGAGCTGGTGACCAACGCGATCCGCCATGCGGCCGGACCGGTCTGCCTGCGCCTTATCCGGGACCGCGGCCTGATCTGCGAAGTTTCCGACGCCAGCAGCACCGCGCCACGGCTGCGTCACGCGCGGACCACCGACGAGGGGGGACGGGGGCTGCTGATCGTTGCCCAGATGGCCCGCCGGTGGGGCACCCGGTACACGAAGACCGGCAAGATCATCTGGACGGAGCAGGTCATTGCGGCCGACGCGATCGGCTAGCCCGGCGGGCGGATCCGCCATCGCCGCACAACGTGGAACTGATGGCTCCCGCAGACGGGGCAGCGGGGCGCTGACTGTCGCTGACGACGAGCTTCACACGTCTCCCCATGGACTGGCGCGCCGTCAGGAAAGTCAGCAACAGGTCAGTGTGAGTCCTCAAACACCCGGCGACAGCTGACCCCACACGCGAAAGCCAGTAGCGCCAGCAGCAGACGGTCTGCCTCTCTCTTGTAGGCGCCGCGGTACGTATGGGGAACGGCTTGGAGGAGGTGGCCTCGTACCAGGTCGTACGATTCCGCGATGGCTGGATCGGCGACAACCGGGGCTTCCTCGTGTTCCCAGGACCGGGTGCGCCGCCGGGGTGGGCCACCACACTGAGCACCGTGCTGGCGAAGGTGCGCAGTCGGCGATCGAGTTCGAAGCCGAAGCAACTGCAGATCGCCGAGGTCCAGTCGCTCGGACCGCGCCGCGGAGCTGCCCACTGTCACTGTGCGGCCCGCCGACGCCGCGGTCTGGACGCGGCCGGGAGACTATTTCCCGTTCCAGCAGGCGCAGCGCTCTCCGTCGTCGGCGCCGTCATCCACCCCGGTGCGCGGGCCCTGCTCCGTTACCTTCCGCCGCCAGGGTCGCCCGCACCCGCTGTTCCTCGCGAGCAGAGCCGACGTCCCGTTCCAGGGGTGTGCGGCTCACGGCTGTCGCGAGGTCTTCCAAGGCCCGTTTTTGCAGTTCCGCCTCGCGCCGCACGACCGGGCTCCCATTGCCGGCGGCGTCCTCCCAGGCGTGGAGCGCCTCCTCCACGCCTCCCCAGTCCGGATTCCTGTGCTCGCGCACGGCGACTGCTGCCTTCGCGGTGTCCGTCTCCAGGGCCTCGGCGAATCGCTCCGCCTCGGGGACGAAACGGCTGTCGGCCCGCGGGACGTGGCTCTCCATGAGCATCGCCGCGCGGCCGAACCCCTTGAGCGCCTCCTGCGCCTCCTGCGCCTCGCGCGACGTCAGACCCCTGGGGCGGACCGGTTCCTGCTTTGCCCGGTCGTATGCCTCCTGCCAGGCGGCACGTGCCTCCCTGCTCTCCAGCAGTGCTCTGCGCATGTCGGCGTGATGCTCCCGGGTCGGCTCGGCGTAGTTGCGGAGCACCGCGGCCGCGTAGCGGCCGTTGGCGGCGAGCCAGTCCGCAAGCCGCCCCGGCAGTCGGGGTGTCTCCCATGCGGGGAACACCACGTACGCCAGCATCGCCAGGGCTCCGCCGAGCAGGGTGAGCACCACCCGCTCCGGGACTGTCTGCTCCCATGCCTGGCCGCCCATGCCGAGCAGGAAGACGACGTACGCGGCGGTGAAGCACTGGGAGTAGGCGTAACCGGTACGGTTCAGCGCGTACGACAGGCCCGCCGAGACCACCGCCAGCGCGCCGAACACATGGGCATCCGGGCCCAGGGCCCGCACCATCCCGGTGGCGAGCGCGACCCCCGCCAGGGTCCCGGCGAGACGGGCCACCGCACGCGCGTACGTCCGGTGGAAGTCCGGCCGCATCACCATCACCGAGGCGATGGGCGCCCAGTAGCCGTGGCCCAGGGGGAGCCGGGCGGCGATCAGATAGCCGAGCGTGGCCACCGCCGCCAGGCGGACGGCGTGCCGGAACACGGGCGAGTCCCGGCGGAGCTCACGGCGGACCGCCCGGAGGACGACCGGGACCAGCCGGAACATTGTCGGGCGTACCAGGAACTGGGCGCCCGCGGGGCCGGGCAGCGTGGGCGTCCTCCCGCGCGCGCCACCGCTCCCGGCGATCTCCAACGCCTCGCCGAGCAGTTCCACGAGCCGCTCGGCGGCCTGCCGCGCGGGGCCCTCCAGTACCTCGTGCTCCTCGTCGACGCGCAGGACGTCCATGCTCCCGGGCCGCACCTCGGCGGGAGTGCCGCGGCGGATCGAACGGGCGACCGCATCCAGAACGTCGGCGGCCGCGTCGAGCAACTCCCGTGCGCGGTCCCGCCCGGGTCCCTCCGCCGGAGCGCCGACGTCCGGGTCGGCGAGCGCGGCGACGACCGGCCGAATGCGCTCGGCGAGTCCCCGGGGGCCGTGCAGGACGGGGGGACGGGTTCGGGCCTGTGACGGCGTCACGGCGGCCGCGTCCCGGGCCGTCATCAACGGCTCCGGGTCGAACGGGGCGGTCGGATCGTGCCGCAGCCGGCGGGCGTAGTCCGCCACGGCGGCCAGGGCGTCGGCGAGCGCGTCACGATGCGCTCCCCAACGGCGGATCGGGAACAGAAGGATCAGCACGGCCTGCGTCACGCCCCCGAGCGCGATGACCCCGGCGTGCTCCAGGGCTCGCCCGACGCTCGTGGGCAGGGTGATGGTCACCAGCATGCTGCCGACCGTCGTCGCTGCGACGATCCCAGCGGTCGATCCGACGGCCCACGCCATTCCCGCGGCAAAGGCCCATACGGCCAGCAGTGGGAGGAACGTCACGAGTCGCCCCGCCGCCAGGTAGCCCACAAAGGTGCTGAGCGCCAGACCCGCGCCCGCGCCGAGCGCGACCACCTTGCGTGGACGCCAGCTGCGCTGGAAGGTGGCCCCACCCGCGGAGTAGGCGCCGAGGGCGGCGGACGCGGCATACGCAGGGGAGACCAGCCACAGCGCCGGCCCGATGACGATCGCCACCCCAGCGGCCGTGCGCAGCGCGAGCAGGGGCTCCAGCCGCGTCTCCTCGATCGTGAGCCCGGATCGCACGACCTCCCCCAAGGCCCGCAGCCACGTCACGGATGTGAGCCTAGCCGGAACGCCCTGCCGGGTCGCGTCGGCCGCGCCGCCGCCTCCTGTGCGCTGTGGATAGGCGGGCGCACACCCCGGATCGGGTCGAACCCTGACACCACTTCTCGGACGCAACCTGACATGCCGGACGCCACTGCAGACCTTGACGGAAGTCCTCGCGGATCGGCGAAGACGGCAACCACGGCTTTGACTTCAGGAGCGGGTTCAGACCCGGCCTGTCGAATCGGTGCCCGACAAGCCGGGGCGTCCGCCATCCGTTCTACCGGGCCGGACGCAGGCGATCGCCCCTGGTTCAGGTCCGATCGGAGAGCAAGCGAGACGCAGTCCGTCAGTCTCGGTGGAGCCGGGGTCGATCGCCACTCGTCGGCCGGACCGGTCCCCGGGAACAGGCGGACGGCGGCCTTCGGGTTTTCCTTACCGCTTGTGGCCGTTCCCGTGTCCGTTCGGATGCAGGACCACCTTGGTCCAGCCCTCGTCACGGGCGTCGAAGTGCTCGTAGGCGGTGGGGGCCTCGTCCAGGCTCAGCTCGTGGGAGACGACGAAACTCGGCTTCGCCTTCCCGCCGACGATCAGATCCCGCAGCGCCCGGTTGTACTTCTTCACCGGCGCCTGCCCGGTCCCCATGCGCTGGCCCTTGAACCACATCATGCCGAAGTCGATCGGGACCTTGCCCTGCGCCTCCAGCTCGCCCTGGGCCTCCGCGCCGCCGGGGTCCTGGGGCAGGAACACGCCCACCACGCCGATGTCGCCCGTGAACCTGACCGAGTCGATCAGGCCGTTGAGCGTGAGGCTGGCGTCCTCGTGTCCCTGGGGGTCGTGTGCCTGGTAGCCGACGCATTCGCAGCCGTTGTCGGCGCCCAGACCGAGGGTGGCATCCTTGACGACCTCCGCCGGGTTCTGCTCGGCGGTGTTGATCGGGATGGCCCCGATCTCCTCCGCCTTGCGCAGCCGGTCGGGCTGGTGGTCGGCCGTCCAGACGCGGCCGGCGCCCTTGAGGAGGGCGGAATAGGTCGCCATCAGCCCAACCGGACCGGCCCCGAAGACGATGGTCTGGTCGCCCGGTTTGACGTGGGCCATCTCGGTGGCGTGATAGCCGGTGGGGAAGATGTCGGCGAGCATCACGTAGTCGGTCTGCCGCTCGGCGGCGTCCTCGCCCAGACGCAGCGCGTTGAAGTCGCCGTAGGGCACGCGCAGCAGCTCCGCCTGGCCGCCCTGGTAGGGGCCCATGTCGGCGAATCCGTAGGCGGCTCCCGCGAGGGCCGGTTCCGGCTGCATGGTCAGGCAGTAGTTGGTCAGGCCCTGCTCGCACTGCTTGCAGAAGCCGCAGGCGATGTTGAAGGGCAGGACCACGTACTCGCCCACCTGGACCTTGCGGACGGCCGAGCCGACCTCCACCACCTGGCCCATGTTCTCGTGTCCCAGGGTGCGGCCGGACTCGAACGAGGTCCGGCCCTCGTACATGTGCAGGTCCGAGCCGCAGATGTTGGTGGTGGTGATCTTGACGATGATGTCGCAGGGGTGTTCGATCTTCGCGTCCGGTACGTCCTTCACGGCGACCGTTCGCGGTCCTTCGTATACCGCTGCCTTCATGGTGACTTCCCTGGATGTCGCGGCATGGCGGTGATGGAGAGGGCGCAAAGAGCCTGACTCTCGGAAGTGCTGCGACGGGGTCCGGGGCTCCGGCACGCCTCTGGGGGCCGTTCACCTGGATGAGATGGAGCGGTCATTTGCCGTCGGCCCGCCGGAGGGAGCTTCGGCGCCCCGGCGGCGTGCCGTGCGGGTTCCCGTCGGCCCCCGACGCGAAACGACCACGCACCGATCCATCAGCGGAATCTTCGTACGCGGACGACCACCAACCACCAATCACCAGCGAAGCTCCGACTCAGGTCATCAGCTGGTCACCGCCCTCGTCCTGGAGCATGCGGCGGCGTTCCTGTTCGCGCTTGGAGTAGGCGGCTGCCCGGATCGCCTCGTCGCTCTCCAAACCGGATCCCAGCGCGCCGCCCACGGTGGCCACCGAAGCGACGAACCATGACAACGTCAAGTATTCCGTGGCGTGCAGCGGGGTTCGTGTCGCGGAGGCGAATGCCTGCTCGTTGAGGATGAACAGGGCCCACAGCAAGTTGATGACGATCAAACCCGCGTAGCAGACGAGCACCCCGATACCCACGGTCATGACCGTCGAGGCGTTGTAGAGCCTCGCCCTCCGCCTCGCCTCCCGCGAGACCTCCGCTGATCGATGCCACAGCTGCGCGTCCACGATCAGCCAGCCGATCATGAGCGCGACGGACCCGACAGTGGCGATCACGAGGCGTGGCGTGCTCAGGGACTCGGCCAGGTTCCAGATGGTGGAGTTCACGGTGGCGACCGCTCCCGTGGCGAGTGCGGCCGCCAGGGCTTTCGACAAGCCCGGCACCAAGCGCCACGGCCGGTTGGCGCGAACCATACCGCCGAGCACCCTCAGGTAACCGCGCGGCCCACTGACGACGTACCGCAGATCGGCGATCTCCTCCTCGCCGACCTGGACCGGATGGATAGGCGCGAGAAGACCGATGAAGGGCCCCCGCAGCGGCTGACTTCCCGGAGGCCCCTCAGCCCCCATGGCCTGCGGGCCCACCAAGCTGAGCACGACTTCTTCCACGGCCAGCCGGGCCCTTGTCTGCAGACGCAAGCCCCCCAGCGTGGGAAGAGACAGCAGCGCCAAGCCGTGTTCGTGACTCAGATCCACCACGAGCTTGCGCCCGTGTGAATGCAGCGGAAGGTCGGTGAGGGCCACGAGGATGTCCCAACTCTCCGCACTTCCGCGGTCCAGGATCCGGCGCATCAAGGTGGGCGGGTCCTCGGTCCCTGTGGTGAAGGGCTCACTGACCACCTCGACGTCGAACCGTCGCCCCTGGCCCCACTTGTCGGCGAGCCGAGCAGGAAGTATCCGGGCCATGCGCTGCGCGATCTCCGTCGGCGCGTCCGGATCCGCCAGAAGAGCCACGACCGTAACGTCCTGAGACGACACCCGCATGACTCCCTCTCGTCGGCTGCCCCCGTGATCGCGAGTGCCCACAGGATGCCCTCGAGGTAACGCCGACACCGCGTGACACGCTGGCCCCCACCAGCAGGTGCAGGCGGCACGGTCGGATCTCCTCGTCCTCCCCGTGCGGGGCCCGCTCCACCGCGGGGCCACTGTTGCGTGCGCCACCGCGAACACCCGCTCCGCGCCACGCCGGTCGGCACCGCACGCCGCGCCACCGGCCACCCCGCTTCGATGTCCGGCCCGGGAGTGCGCCGGCAGGGGGCAGGCGAAGGCCCCGACTGGTTCGGGGGATCCCCAGCCGGGGCCGATCGAGAGTGGGCGCGAAGGGCGGTCGCCTCGCGGCGGGGGCTCCACAAGGCTTCAGCCGAACGATCGTCCTCATGGGCAAAGGGTGAGGCCCGGGGACACAGTTCCCTTCACGCCCACATACAGGTCAACGGTGACGCTCTCTCGAATGTTCCCTGGGGCGTCTCATACCGGGATTTCTCCGGGCGCTCGTGTGAGCGGGGCCCGGTGACGGCGCCTGTCGCGCGGTTCGCGGCGCGATCAGGTAATCAGGAACGGTGAACAAGGACGCGACCGACCCCTTCGTGCATGTCCGGGGCGCCGGTGAGAACAACCTGCGGAACATCGATGTCGACGTTCCGCGGGACGCGATGGTCACCTTCACCGGCGTCTCCGGTTCGGGCAAGTCCTCGCTCGCGTTCGGCACGCTCTACGCGGAGGCTCAGCGGCGCTACTTCGAGTCCGTAGCACCGTACGCCCGAAGGCTGTTGCAACAGGTCGGCGCACCGCACGTGCAGGAAATCACCGGCCTGCCACCGGCCGTGGCCCTGCAGCAGCGACGCGGGTCGCCCAGCTCGCGCTCGACGGTCGGCACCCTCACCACGCTGTCCAATCTGCTGCGCATGCCGTACTCCCGCGCGGCGCCTATCCGCCCCGGGCCGCACGGCTGGAAGCCGAGTCGTTCTCACCCAACAGCGCGGCCGGCGCCTGCCCGGAGTGCCACGGACTGGGCGTCGTGCACGACGTCGCCGAGGACCTGCTCGTCCCGGATCCCTCGCTGAGCATCCGCGAGGGGGCGAACGCCGCCTGGCCGGGCGCCTGGCAGGGCGCCAACCTGCGCAGTGTCGTGAGCGGCCTGGGGATCGACATCGACCGACCGACATCGGCCCCGGTGCGGGCGAGGGCGGCGGACGCGTGCTGTACAGCGGCCCGGTCGCCGGTCTTGCGCGGGTCGGGGAGTCGGCCACGAGCCAGTACCTGTTCGGGCGCGCCCAGCCGCTCGATCACCGCCCGCGCACACCGCACGGCTGGCTGCACCTGAGCGGCGTCTCCCGCCACAATCTGCACGACGTGTCCGTCGACGTACCGCTCTGCGTGCTGACGGCGGTAGCCGCGCGCCCTGCAGCGCCACCGCACCCTGCCTCGCGGCCCGGCTCGCGCGCTCCTGACGACAGCGCGAGGGGCTGGGTACCGGTGCCCCGAGCGCATGTCTGTGCGCGGTCAGTAAAAGCTGCCGTCCGAGTGAGGACGACCTTCGTCCAGCCGTCGTCGCGGGCGCCGAAATACTGGTGTCCGTGCATCCGTCGGCTGCCTTGGGACGATCCGGGGCGGCTCGGCCTTCCCGGCCTGAGACGAGTCCGGCGACATGCACCGGGGCGCGACTGCTACAGCAGCCGGTCGAACACCGCGGTGACGCCCTCCCAGTGACTGGTCTGCGGGTTTTTGACATCCGGATACATGATTTTGAACGTCTCGGCGAGGGCGACGCTGAGACCGCCGATGATCTCGGGGTAGCGCTCTTCGGCCTCCTGGGTGGGTGTCCTGTCGAGGGGAGGGTGCGCGGCGAGCTGTTCCAGGATCGGCTTCAGCTCGACCTCCTCGTCGAGCCGCCGGAACCGGTGGATGCTCTCCTGGAGGCCCTTGGTGATCGGTAGATCCCACGGTTCGACGGTATCCCTGCCGTTGGCCTTGGCCGACGCCTGGCCGACGACCAGGAGGTCGTAGAGCTTGGCGTCGACGAAATCGCCGTATCGCTTCAGGTCGTTCCTGTCCACGTCGAGGCTTGCGGCGGCGCGGAAGAAGCTCTCGAACTTCGACACACCCATCACGGTCATGCCTCTCGCCTCCTCACCGGGAACGGACGGCGCCGTTCGCTCCCGCCCGCGCCGCCATCGGCTGTTACCCGGTCGAGATTCGCAGAGCCCCCTGCCGAGCGCCTCCGCACTCCAGGCCGAAAAAGGGCGCCCCCTCTTCCCCCAGCAGAGCAGCATGAAGTGCGCAGGCATCCCTGGGCCAGCTGTACGGCCGTCCGTCCGCAGGAGGCCGTACGACGTTGCAACGCCTCGAACGAGAATTGCTGACCGGACGACACGACCAGCTCGGGGGAGCGGGACTGGAGGGCTGAAGAATGGGCAGCGGCAGCCGTTCTTCTCCAGAGTGCGAGGTGTCTCGTGAGATACCGGCGACTGAGCTGCCCCTCTTGTCGCCAAGCCATTGACGTGTTTCCGGCGAAACGATCTGCGCGAAGCCGGGTGAACCACTCCCCGCATGAGCAGGCAAGGTACGGCCTCTTGGGGTCCGAAGCTCGAGGACGACTGGCGGTGCCCTGCGGACGTGAGCGTGCGGACCTGGTGCGCCCGTGACCCGGGCGCGCAGGGCGTCACGCGCTCATGTCCGCGGAGGCCGATACCCCCGCAATGCCGAAAACGGGCAGGTCAGCGACGAACGCGTCAACCACCGCAACGGCTATCGCCCCCCGAGTGGACACGAGGGCCGGGACGATCGAGCTGGCCATCCCCAAGCTGCGCCGGGGCAGTTACTTCCCGCACTGGCTGCTGGAGAGGCGTCGCGGGGGACGCGCCACTCTGGCAACCCCTTCAGAGCATCTCCAGCGGCGTGGGCCCGTTAGGCGCGGAAACGCCTCGTCGAGAGCGTCGAGCGCCTCGGTGGGAAGGTGGAGGTCCAGCGCGCCGCGGTTCTCCCGAACGTGGTCGGGTGATCCGGAACGCGGGATCGCGGCCACCCCCCGTTCCAGCGCCCAGGCGAGTGCCACCTGGGCCGGCGTTGCTCCGAGGGCCCGGGCCACTGCATCCAGTGCCTCGACGTTCAGGAGCCGCCCCTGCTCGATCGGGGAGTAGGCCATGACCGTCACCCCGGCCTCACGGCACCAGGGGAGAAGATCCCACTCGATGCCGCGCCGGGAGAGGTTGTACAGCACCTGGTCGACGGCCGCGGCGTCGCCACCGGGGAGGGTGGTCAGCTCGGCCATGTCGGCGACGCCCAGATTGCTCACGCCCCAGTAACGGATCTTCTCCGCCTCCATCAGGTCGGTGAATCCCGCAAGGGTCTCCTCGAGTGGCCACCGTCCCCGCCAGTGCAGCAGGTACAGGTCCAGCCGTTCCGTACGGAGCCGCCGCAGGCTGCCCTCGCAGGCGTCGACGGTGCCCTTCCGGTCGGCGTGGCCGGGCAGCACCTTGCTGACGAGGAAGACCTCTTCCCGGCGTCCCCGGAGGGCCTCCCCGACGAGTTCCTCGGCTGCGCCGTTGCCGTACATCTCCGCAGTGTCGACGACGGTCATGCCCAGGTCCACGCCCAGCCGCAGCGCGGCGACCTCCTGTTCACGCCGGGCCGGGTCCTCACCCAGGTACCAGGTGCCCTGCCCGAGCGCCGCGATCTCCTCACCGGCGGGGAGCGCGATCGTTCTGGCCGATCCCGCAGACATCTCGGGCCTCCCGTCCGCCGCGGATCCCTGTCACGCGCACCCGTACCGGGTGTCCAGGTCCGCGCCTCCCAGACAGCCGTGTCGCATGCGCCGCAGGGAGGTCAGGAGGGGCGAGCGGACTGCGCCGAGAGCTCGCCGGGACCGGGTGTGCGATCCCGCAACGCGACGACCACCGACACAACGGCGCCGCAGGAGAGGACCGTCGCGAAACCGATCATCGCGGTCTGCACGGCGAAGTGCCGCAGGGCGATGCTGAACAGGACGGAGGGCAGGCCCATCCCCAGGTACGCGACGACGAAGAACACGGCGAGGACCCCCGCGCGTGAGGCGGGCTCGGCCACTGAACCGGCACGTTCCACTCCTCCCTTGAACAGCAGCCCGGAGCCGGCTCCCGACAGGGACACGGCGACCAGGTAGAGCCAGAGCGCCGGGTGGTAGAGGGCGACGGCGCACAGGACCAGTCCGACCGGGAAGGCCACTGCCCCCACGGTCAGGAGCCGGGGCAGTGGGAGGCGGCCCAGCACCAGCTGGGCGGCCGCCGCGGAACCGAACATGAGGAAGGCCGCCAGGCCGACCACGAGGTGCGAGTCGGTGTGCAGGGTGCCGTGGAGCACGCTCGCCCCGAGGGAGGAGATCAGGCCGAGGATCGCGAAGGCGAAGGCGCCCAGCGCGCCGGCCGCGCCGAACGCCCGCCGGCCGCCGGGGCGCAGGACGAACCTGCTGGGCGGTTGGGCCGCGGGCAATTCCAGGTCCACGGTCTCCGGGGTGCACAGCACCAGCGCCAGACACACTGCCATGGCGAGCGTGAAGATCGCCTGGGCGGTGATCAGGGGCGTGGGAAGCCACTCGGCGGCGGCTCCGGCGACCAGGGGCCCTGAGGCCAGGCCGCCGAGGTTGGCGGCGGTGGCCACGATGCCGGGCAGCACCGAACCCGTCCGTTCCGGACGGACCTCGTGGTGGAGGTCGTGCAGGTACGTCGTCGCGGTCGAGGCCATCAGCCCCAGTCCGACACCGTTCAGGATCCTGCCCGCGATCAGCCCCGGCAGGTCCCGCCACACGATCAGTACGACCGACGCGACGATGCCGACCAGCAGCGCCGGGACGATGATGCGCCGCCGACCGAGCCGGTCCGACAGGTGTCCCAGCCCTAGGAAGGCGGCCGCTGCGCCCGCGACCATCGAGGCGTACGCCACCGTGACCGTGGTCGCGCCGAAGTGGTCCCGGGCCTCGTACAGCGGCCACAGCGGGGTCGGCGCGGTGCCGAAGGCCATCAGCACGGTGAAGGCCACCGCCACGAACCAGAAGCCGGTCGTGTGCGAGGCACGGCGCCGGGCGGGGGCGCGGGGCGGCAGGTCGGCGGGAGCGGGTGCTGGGATCCGGTGGGTCGGGTCGTCGGGAGCGTCGGCTGTGGGACGGCTCAGCGGCGTCGGAACGGCGGGCAGGGGTACCCCTCCTCGGGCGGAAGCGGATGGCGGTTTCCATCCTCCTCACCAGCCAGAATCAGTGCCAACGAATGTTTTTGCTGGGCTCCAGCAATGCGAGTGATACTTCTCGTGTGGAGCTACGTCAGCTGGAGCACTTCATCGCGGTCGCCGAGGAGCTGAGTTTCACGCGTGCCGCCCGTCGGCTGCACGTGGTGCAATCAGGGGTGTCCGCCGCGATCCGCTCATTGGAGCGCGAGCTCGGCTGCGCGCTGTTCGAGCGCACGTCGCAGCAGGTCCGGCTCACCGGGGCGGGCGCCGCGCTACTGCCGGAGGCTCGGACCACCCTGAACGCCGCCCAGGCCGCCCAGGACGCCGTGCGCGCCGCACAGGACACGCTGCGCGGCACGGTGAACGTGGGCGCCATGGCCTCGGTCGAAGTGGTGGACCTGCCTGCGCTCCTCGGGCAGCTGCACGCGCGGCACCCGGCGATCGACGTCCGGCTGCGGCTGGCGACGGCCGGCTCGGCGGGACTGGCGCAGGCGCTGCTCAGCGGGGACCTTGACGTGGCCTTCCTGTCGCTGCCCGAACGCAAGCCCGCCGGGATCGGCGCACGGGAGCTGGCCACCGTGCCGCTCGTCCTGGTGGTGAGCGCCGCCCATCCCCTCGCGCAGCGGGGAAAGGTGGCACTTGCGGACCTCGCGGGGGAGCCCTTCGTGGACTTCCCGCCGGGCTACGGCAACCGCGAGGTGGTCGACCGGGCGTTCGCGGCGGCGGGCGTCGTACGCCGGGTGGCACTGGAAGTGCCCGACATCGACATGGGGGCGGCACTGGTCCGGCACGGTCTGGGCATCGCCTTCCTGCCCGCGTTCGCCGTTGCCCGCACCCCCGGCCTGCATGTCCTGGACGTCCTGGACACCATGCTCCGCTGGAGCATGCACCTCGGCACGTCGTCGACCCGGCGGCCCAGCTCGGCTCTGCGGGCGCTGCTCGACCTGGTCGACCTCCACGTCCTCGCCCTGTGACGCCCGGGCCACGGCCCGGAACGTCACCGGTCGGTGGTGCCCGGGGCCCCTGCGTTCGCCTTGCTCCGGCCGCGACATCTGCCGCAGCATCCGCTGACGCTCCCGCTGCCGTCGTCCACAGGCGGCGTCGGACACCTTCTCGGCCCCTTCGCGGGCTGGTGCCGGAGGCCCCGCCCATCATGGCGATGGCGGTGATGAGCCAAGGCCCCGTCTTCTGGCGCGATGCGACCTCGCTGGATCAATCTGAGTAAGGGCCACCCACCCACTGCAGCGCTGTAGCAGGGCGGCCCGCCCAACTGCTACTGACACCGCCCGCGCAGAAGTTCAGTGAGGCATCAGCCGGGTCCGCCCAGCACGATCTTCCACACTCGGGTCGCCACCTGGAGGTTCAGCCGGTCTTCGACGTTCGCGAGGTCGTGGCCGCTGATGTCGCGGATGCGCTGGAGCCGATAGCGCAGCGTGCTGCGGTGGATCGCGAGGGAGTCGGCGGTCTCGTCGTAATTGCCGCCGCAGTCGAAGTACCGGGACAGGGTCTCCACCATGGCCGCGTGGTGCCGGGAGTCGTAGTCGATGAGCTGCCCGAGCCACTCGTGGACGAACGTTTCCAGTTCCCGGTAATCGCTGCCGGGTCCCAGGATGCGGTAGAGGCCGAGCTCGTCGAAGAACGTCGTGCCGTAGCGCTCGCGGGACTGGCGGCGCACCTCCAGGGCGCGCTGCGCCTCCAGGTAGTGGTGGGGGATGTCGTTCAGGGAGGCGGAAGGGGCGCTCACCCCGATCGTCCCGGACCGTGTCCCGGTCTCCCGGGCGAGCGCCTCGTACAACGCGCGGGCGTGCGGCCTGTCGCCAGTGATGAGGACGACGTGGTCGGAGCGGCGGGTCAGCAGCGAGCGCATGCCCACCGCAACGGCCGCCCGACTCACGGTCTGCGCGAAAGAATCGTCGGCGGTCCGGTTCGACCACTGCACCACTACGACGTAGTGGCTGCCGTGCAGGTCGTGTCCGACTGCCTCGGACCGGGCGTAGGCGCTCGGCTCGTCCGTCCCTGCCAGGAGGTCGTCGGCCAGCTCGCGGTGCAGCCTCAGCTCCACTTCGGCCAGATTGCGCAGGTGCGTCAGCTCCAGGGCGAGCGACGCGGCGGCGTGTCCAAGCGCGAGTACGGTGTGCTCGTCGGCCTCGTCCCGGGCATCGACCAGCGCCAGCACACCCAGGATCTCGCCGTGCGGGCGGATCAGGGTGATCAGCCGGTCCCTTATCCGCACCGGCCCGGCCTCTTTGGCGACGGCGTGCAGCATTTCGTCCCGGCGCACGGGGTCCGGTTCGGGATAGGGGACGGGGCGGTCGGGACCGGTCCAGGACCTCAGCCGACCGAAGCGGTCCTCGAGCAGCGCGGGAAGCCCAGTGAGCCCGTGCAGTGCGCGGGTGACAGCTTCCTCGCCGCCACCCGAGGCAGCGACGCCGGCCATGAGAGCGTGAACGGCTCGCTCGTAGCCCAGCTCAGCCACCACAGAGATCAGCTGCCGCTGGAGGGCTGTGCGTTCCTCCCTCAGCCGGCGCAGCTCCAGCGCGTCCTCGCGTTGGCGGCGGTGTGCGAAGGCGATTGACAGTGCAGCAGCGGTGTGCCGGACGAGCATGGCGAGCAGGGATCGCTGGGCCCTGGTGGGCCGGGAGCGGGACGTGACCACGAGGTAGCCGTGGAGTCCCCCAGGTCCGCGTAGACCCAGGGCGCGGCCCCAGGGCTTGCCGGCTACGGTCACGTTGCCGTCCTGCCCGGCCAGCTCCCGGACCCTCCGGCCCACGGCCAAGGCATGCGTCTGCCCGTTCCTCGGGCTGGGGACCAGGTCGTCGTCCACCTTGAGGTATCCGGCCTCGGCCCGGTACGGCCCCGCGGCGACTATGTGATCCATGGCCAGGCGCAGGATCTCGCCTTCGTCCGGAGCGTCGAACTGGGCGCGGGAGAGCGCGACCAGTTCGTGGAGGGCATGGGCGGCTGGGGTGCGAACGGGCAGGCGGGCCCTGGGCGCGGCCGTGGGGCGCCGCCCGGCGCTGCCCCGCGGAAGGTTGCCCTTCCGGTCGGAGTAGCGGTGGTACAGGCTGTACGCCCGACTGCCGACCATGGGATCACTCCGTCCTTCGGAGGTGAGCGGCTTTCGCGTACCCGGTCCCGGGCCGGCTACCCGAGACGTGTGGGTTCTTTCTCTCGTACTCGTGGGGCGACCGGACCCGTGCATTCCTGACTCGCCAGGCGCAGGCGTGGAGCCACCCGGTTCGACACCCTGGGGAGTGCTCGAGACCCTCCGTGCGCACCCGTGGGAACGGCGGAGATCCCACCTCTACCTGAACGAACGTGATCCGGAGAGTCGGCGCAGGCGCCGGACCGGGAGGAGTTCCTCATGGCGAAGGCAGTGGGCATCGACCTGGGCACCACCAACTCGGTGATCGCCGTGTGGGAGGGCGGCGAGCCGTCCGTCGTGCCCAACAGCGAGGGCAACCGCACGACACCGTCCGTAGTGGCCTTCACCGACACCGGGGAACGTCTGGTGGGTCAGCTGGCCCGGCGCCAGGCGATCCTCAACCCGAAGGGCACCATCTACTCGGCCAAGCGGTTCATCGGCCGGCACTTCGACGAGATCTCCGACGAGGCCAGGGCGGTGGCGTACGACGTCGTCGAGGGCGACGGCGGGGCGGCCCGCTTCAAGGTGCGCGACAAGCTGTACGCGCCTGAGGAGATCAGCGCACAGGTGCTGCGCAAACTCGCCGACGACGCGTCCAAGCAGCTGGGGGAGCGGGTCACGGAGGCGGTCATCACGGTGCCCGCCTACTTCAACGACGCTCAGCGCACCGCCACCAAGGACGCCGGACGGATCGCGGGACTGGAGGTGCTGCGGATCATCAACGAGCCGACGGCGGCTGCCCTCGCGTACGGCATGGACAAGAAGGAGCACGAGACCGTTCTCGTCTTCGACCTGGGCGGCGGCACCTTCGACGTGAGCATCCTCGACGTCGGCGACGGCGTGGTGGAGGTGCGCTCCACCGCTGGTGACAGCCACTTGGGCGGCGACGACTTCGACCGGCGTCTGGTGGACTACCTCGCGGACGACTTCCAGAAGGAGAACGGCATCGACCTGCGCAAGGACCCGCAGGCGCTGCAACGCCTGTTCGAGGCGGCGGAGAAGGCCAAGACCGAGCTCAGTTCGGTGACGCAGACGCAGGTGAGCCTGCCGTTCATCACCGCCGACGCCTCGGGCCCCAAGCACCTCACCGACTCGATCATGCGGTCCACTTTCGAGCAGATCACCGGCGACCTGGTGGAGCGTTGCCTGGGACCGGTGCAGCAGGCGATGGCCGACGCGAAGGTCGGTGAGAGCGACATCGACGAGGTCATCCTCGTCGGCGGTTCCACCCGCATCCCCGCTGTCCAGACTCTGGTCCGCCGGCTGACCGGCGGCAAGGAACCCAACATGAGCGTCAACCCCGACGAGGTCGTGGCCCTGGGCGCCGCGATCCAGGCCGGGGTGCTCAAGGGCGAGGTGAAGGACGTCCTGCTGCTCGACGTCACACCCTTGTCGCTGGGCGTGGAGACGCGCGGCGGAGTGATGACGAAGATCATCGAGCGGAACACCACCATCCCGGTGCGCCGCAGCGAGACTTTCTCCACCGCCGAGGACAACCAGCCGGCCGTCGATGTGGTGGTCCTCCAGGGCGAGCGCGAACGGGCCGCCGACAACCGGGTGCTCGGCCGGTTCCAGCTCACCGACATCCGCCCGGCGCCGCGGGGCGAACCGCAGATCGAGGTCACCTTCGACATCGACGCCAACGGCATCCTCAACGTCAAGGCACGTGACCGGGACACCGGCAAAGAACAGGGCATCACCATCAGCGAGAGCTCCAACCTGGACCGCAGTGAGGTCGAACGCATGGTCCAGGAGGCCGAGCGCAACCGGGGCCAGGACCAGGCACTCCGCGAGGCCGTCGACGCCCGCAACGAGCTCGACGCCGTCGCCTACCAGGTCGAGAAGCGCCTCGCCGAACTGGGCGACGCAGCGCCCGCGCACGAGAAGGCACGCGCCGAGATGCTCGTGTCCGACGCCCGGGCGGCGGTCAAGGAAGAGGCGGGTGTGGAGCGCGTGCGACCTCTGACCTCCGAACTCCAGCAGGTGCTCGCCGGGCTGGCGGCCCATCAGGGCGCCGCCGCCACGGACGGCGGTCCCGGCCAGGACGCCGCCACCGGCGGTCCCACGGGTGGCGGTGGCGGTGACGATGATGTCATCGACGCCGAGTTCGACAAGGGCTGAGGCGCGCCATGTCCAGCCGCCCCCAGGAACCCGACCGGGCCGCGTCGGATCCGGGCGTACGGGTCCCGGAAGGCGCCGGACGCCCTCCTCGCGGAGATTTGCCCCAACCGGGCCCGCCCCGGCCCGAAGCGGCGAACGGCGAACCGGGACCCGATGCCGCCGGCCCCGCGCCTGCCGAGGACGAGTACACGACCATGATCCAGGAACTGGAGGACCGCTGGCGGCGCGCGCTGGCCGACCTCGACAACCTTCGCAAGCGTCACGCCAGGGAACTGGAGCGCGAACGGGCGGTCGAGCGGTCCCGCACGGCGGCCGCCTTCCTGCCCGTCCTGGACAACCTCGAGCTCGCCCTGACCCATGCCGGCGCCGATCCGGGTGCGATCGTGGAGGGCGTCCGGGCCGTACGCGACCAGGCGGTGAACGTCCTCGAACTGCTCGGCTACCCGCGGCACGCGGAGACCGGCGTCGCCTTCGACCCGGCCCGGCACGAGGTGGTCGGCGTCGTCCAGGACCCCGACGCCCCACCGGGAACCGTCGTCGAGGTGCTGCGCCCCGGCTACGGGGACGGCGAACGGCAGCTCAGGCCCGCCGCCGTGACGGTCGCGAAGCGGGAGTGACCGGTCATGGCACGGGACTTCTACGAGGTGCTGGGCGTGTCGCGGACCGCGAGCCAGGACGAGATCCAGCAGGCATATCGCAAGCTGGCCCGCAAGTACCACCCCGACGTCAACAAGGACCCCGGGGCGGAGGAGCGTTTCAAGGACCTCAACGAGGCATACAGCGTCCTGTCGGACCCGAAGACCCGGGCCCGTTACGACCGCTTCGGCGAGGACTTCCGCAAGATCCCCGAGGACTTCGACGAACGGGTCGCGGCTGGAGCGGGCGGCGGCTTCCGCGCTCGGAGGACCGCAGGCGGTGGCGGTCCTCGCGTCCGGTACGCCACCGGCTTCGGCGACGACTTCGGCGCGGAGGGCATCGACATCGAGGACCTGCTCAGCTCCATGTTCGGAGCCGGCGCCGCCCGAGGCGGCGTCCCCGGAGCGGACCAGGAGGCCGAACTGCCGCTCACCGTCGAGGAGGCGTACCGAGGCGGCCGTCGCACCGTCGCACTCGCCGGCCCCACCGGGCAGCCGCGGCGCTACGAGGTCGACGTGCCACCGGGCGTCACCGACGGGCAGCGCATCCGGCTGGCGGGTGAGGGTGGCCAGGGCAGTGGTGACGCCGCCGCGGGCGACCTGTACCTGCGGGTGCGTATCCAGCCCCACCCCCGGTTCCGGCTGGACGGCCGTGACGTACACGTCCAGGTCCCGGTCGCCCCGTGGGAGGCGGCCCTGGGTGCGACCGTGCCGGTGCCCACCCCCGGCGGCGGCACGGCCAAGGTCACGGTGCCCGCGGGCTCGTCCAGCGGCCGGCGGCTGCGGCTGCGCGGCGAGGGCATGCCGAACCCGCGAGGCGCGAACGGCGACCTGTACGCCGAACTTCGCGTCATGGTGCCTCCCGCCCTCGGCGACCGGGAGCGCGAACTGTTCGAGGAGCTCGCCGCCACCTCCTCGTTCGACCCCAGGAGGACGCGATGAACGAACGACCCGCGGGAGCGGGAGGCATCGGCCGGGCCGGCGTGGGCGCCCGTCCGGTACGAACGGGCGCCGACATCACCGCCTCGACGGCTGTCCGGTACGCGCTCGTGCCCGTCCCCAGGCTCTCCCTGGCCGCCGTGGCCCGTCGCTCGGGCCTCCACCCCGATCTGATCCGCCGGTTCGTCGCCCTCGGCCTGGTCGACGCCGAACGCGACTCCGCGGGGCGACTGGTGTTCGACCCCACGGCCCCGGCGGTTCTCGCCCGTATCCAGCGGCTGCGCTCCGGACTCTGCCTCAACTACGCATCCATCGGCCTGGTGCTCGACCTGCTGGACCGCATCAGCATGCTCGAAGCCGCCCTGCGCCGCGCCGGCACGAGGAGTGAAACACCCCCATGGACATGAACCGTCTCACGCAGAAGTCCCAGGAAGCACTCCAAGAGGCCCAGAGCGCGGCCGTCGGCATGGGGCAGACCGAGGTCGACGGGGAACACCTGCTGCTCGCGCTTCTCGATCAGGAGGACGGTCTGATCCCACGGTTGCTGCAACAGGCCGGCACCGAGCCGAAGGAGCTGCGCGCGGCCGTGCGCGAGGAACTCTCCCGCCGCCCGAAGGTCACCGGTCCCGGCGCGGCACCCGGCCAGGTCTTCGTCACTCAGCGCCTGTCCCGCCTGCTCGATGCCGCCGAGCGGGAGGCCAAACGCCTCAAGGACGAGTACGTGTCCGTGGAGCACCTCCTGCTCGCCCTGGCCGAGGAGGGCTCGGCGACCGCCGCCGGACGCCTGCTCAAGGAGCACGGCGTGACCCGGGATTCGTTCCTGAGCGCGCTCACCCAGGTCCGCGGCAACCAGCGCGTCACCTCCGCCAACCCGGAAGTGGCCTATGAGGCTCTGGAGAAGTACGGCCGCGACCTCGTCCTCGAGGCTCGGTCCGGGCGGCTGGACCCGGTCATCGGCCGTGACGCGGAGATCCGCCGCGTCACCCAGATCCTCAGCCGCAAGACCAAGAACAACCCCGTCCTCATCGGCGATCCCGGCGTCGGCAAGACCGCCATCGTCGAAGGCCTGGCCCAGCGCATCGTTCGCGGCGACGTCCCCGAGGGCCTGCGCGACAAGACGGTGTTCGCCCTCGACATGGGCTCCCTGGTCGCCGGCGCCAAGTACCGCGGCGAGTTCGAGGAACGCCTCAAGGCCGTGCTGTCCGAGGTGAAGGCCGCCCAGGGGCGCATCCTGCTCTTCATCGACGAACTCCACACCGTCGTCGGCGCGGGCGCCGCCGAAGGGGCCATGGACGCGGGCAACATGCTCAAGCCGATGCTCGCCCGCGGCGAACTCCACATGATCGGCGCCACCACCCTCGACGAGTACCGCAAGCACATCGAGAAGGACGCCGCCCTCGAACGCCGCTTCCAGCAGGTCCTGGTCGACGAGCCGAGCGTGGAGGACACCATCTCCATCCTGCGCGGACTGCGCGAACGCCTCGAGGTCTTCCACGGCGTGAAGATCCAGGACACCGCACTGGTCTCCGCGGCCACCCTCAGCCACCGCTACATCACCGACCGGTTCCTGCCCGACAAGGCCATCGACCTCGTCGACGAGGCGTGCGCCCGGCTGCGCACCGAGATCGACTCGATGCCCGCCGAACTCGACGAGATCACCCGCCGCGTCACCCGCCTGGAGATCGAGGAGGCGGCCCTGTCCAAGGAGACCGACCCCGCCAGCAAAACTCGCCTGGAGGAACTGCGCAGGGAACTGGCCGACCTGCGCGGCGAGGCCGACGCCAAACACGCCCAGTGGGAGGCCGAACGGCAGGCCATCCGCCGCGTGCAGGAGCTGCGCCAGGAACTGGAGCAGGTCCGCCACGAGGCGGAGGAGGCCGAACGCGCCTACGACCTCAACCGCGCCGCCGAACTCCGCTACGGCCGCCTCCAGGACCTGGAGCGCCGGCTGAAGGCCGAGGAGGAGCAACTGGCCACCAAACAAGGGCAGAACCGGCTGCTGCGCGAGGTCGTCACCGAGGAGGAGATCGCCGAGATCGTCGCCGCCTGGACCGGCATCCCCGTCGCCCGTCTCCAGGAGGGCGAACGCGAGAAGCTGCTGCGCCTCGACGAGATCCTGCGCGAGCGCGTCATCGGCCAGGACGAGGCCGTCAAACTCGTCGCGGACGCCATCATCCGCGCCCGCTCCGGCATCCGCGACCCGCGCCGCCCCATCGGCTCGTTCATCTTCCTCGGCCCCACCGGCGTCGGGAAGACCGAGCTGGCCAAGACCCTCGCGGCGGCCCTGTTCGACTCCGAGGAGAACATGGTCCGCCTCGACATGAGCGAGTACCAGGAGCGGCACACCGTCAGCCGGCTCATGGGCGCACCACCCGGATACGTCGGCTACGAGGAAGGCGGCCAGCTCACCGAGGCCGTACGCCGCAAGCCGTACTCGGTCGTGCTGTTCGACGAGATCGAGAAGGCGCACACCGATGTCTTCAACACCCTGCTGCAGGTCCTCGACGACGGCCGCATCACCGACTCCCAGGGCCGAACCGTCGACTTCCGCAACACCGTGATCATCATGACGTCGAACATCGGCTCCGAGCACCTCCTCGACGGCGCCACCGCCGAGGGCGAGATCAAGCCCGACGCCCGCGCCCTGGTGATGGGCGAGCTGCGCGGGCACTTCCGCCCGGAGTTCCTCAACCGCGTCGACGACATCGTGCTGTTCAAACCGCTCGGCGAGCGGCAGATCGAGCGGATCGTGGAGCTGCAGTTCGACGAGCTGCGCCGCCGGCTCGCCGAACGCCGCATCACCGTCGAACTCACCGATGCTGCCCGGGAAGTGATCGCCCACCAGGGCTACGACCCGGTGTACGGGGCCCGGCCGCTGCGCCGCTACATCTCCCACGAAGTCGAGACGATGGTCGGGCGCGCCCTTCTGCGCGGTGACGTCCAGGACGGCGCGACGGTCCGCGTCGACGCCGAACATGGAGAGCTGGTAGTCACCTACGACCAGCCCGAGGACGTGAAGGGAGCGCGGGCGGCATGAGCACGATGCAGGCGACGACCGTCAGGTGTCCCAACTGCGGGCGCACCAACCGGGTGCCCGTGGCCGCGGAGGGCCGCCCCAGGTGCGGCCACTGCAAGCAGCCTCTGCCGTGGATGGTGGACGCGGGCGACGACGACTTCACCGAGGTCGCCGAGAGGGCCGACGTCCCCGTCGTGGTCGACCTGTGGGCCACCTGGTGCGGTCCCTGCCGCATGGTCAGCCCCGCACTGGAGAAGGTCGCCACCGATCTGGCCGGCCGAATCAAACTCGTCAAGGTCGACGTCGACAAGAACCCGCGACTGTCGCAGCGTTTCGAGGTCCAGGCCGTACCGACACTGCTGATCCTCGACCGGGGCGAGACGGTCGCCCGGCAGGCGGGGGCGGCGCCCGCCCCCGCTCTGCGCCAGTGGGTGGAACAGTCGATCACCGCCCGGAAAGGGTGATCCGGATGACCCTGCACGCAGACCCCCACCTCGCGCTCGTCCGGCCGGTCCAGCCGCTGACCCCAGAAGGGTGTCAGGAGTGTCTGATGCTCGGCTCCCCGTGGGTCCACCTGAGACTCTGCCTGACCTGCGGGCACGTCGGCTGCTGCGACTCCTCGCCGAACAAGCACGCGCGCAGGCACGCAGCTGCCGTCGCCCATCCGATCGTGCAGTCGTTCCAGCCCGGCGAGGATTGGCGCTGGTGCTACGTTCACGAGGCGTTCGTCTGATGTCCGGCGACCAGTCGCTGCCGGGCGAAGAACCGGTGCCGGAGGAAGCGGACGAGGCCGCCTTCTGGGAGACCCCGGACATCTACGGCGCGTATCCGCGCCTCACGGAGGACCAGATAGCACGTCTGGCGGAGCACGGGCAACGCCGGAGCATGGCTCCGAACGACGTGCTGATCCGGGAGGGGGAGCGCTGCGAGACGTTCTTCGTCGTCCTCAGCGGTTCCGTCGCCGTCGTCGAGGACTACGGCACTCCCGAGGAGCACGTGCTGCGCGTGCACGGCCCCGGTCGCTTCATCGGCGAACTCGGCCTGCTGTACGGACAAGTGGCCTTCTACACCGCTGTCGCCAGGGAGCCGGGCGAGGTCCTCGTCGTCTCCTTGGACCAGTTGCGCCACCTGGTGTCCCAGGACTCCAGCATCGGGGACGTCGTGCTGCGTGCCTGTCTGGGCCGTCGCGCGCTGCTCGTCGGACAGGGCGCCGGCTTCCGCATCGTCGGCTCGCGCTACTCGCCCGACACCAGACGGCTGCGCGAGTTCGCCGTCCGCAACCGGCTGCCGCACCGCTGGATCGACCTGGAGACCGACCAGGAGGCCGAGGAGCTGCTGCGCCGCTTCGGCGTCGGCCCGGCGGAGACACCACTCGTCATCTGGCGGGACACCACCCTGTTGCGCAACCCCAGCAACGCGGAACTGGCCCGGCTCATCGGCCTGCCGTCACTACCCGCCGGAAACCGTCACGGCGACGTCCTCATCGTGGGCTCCGGACCCGCCGGCCTCGCTGCCGCGGTGTACGCCGCCTCCGAGGGCCTGAGCACCACGGTGGTGGAGGCGATGGCCACCGGCGGCCAGGCCGGCACGTCGTCCCGCATCGAGAATCTGCTCGGCTTCCCATCCGGCATCTCCGGCGCCGAACTCACCGAGCGCGCCGTGCTCCAGGCCGACAAGTTCGGCGCCAGGATCAGCCTTCCGCTGGAGGCGACCGGCCTCCATGCCAAGGACGAGGACCACTACGTGGTGGCGTTCGCCGACGGCAGCGAGATCGCCGCCCGCGCCGTCGTCCTGGCCATGGGTGCCCGCTACCGCCGGCTCCAGGTGCCCGGCATCGAACGCCTGGAGGGAACGAGCGTGCACTACTCGGCGACCGTCTACGAGGCCCAGCAGTGCCGCACCGACCCGGTGGCCGTCGTCGGCGGAGGCAACTCGGCGGGCCAGGCGGTGCTGTTCCTCGCCGGGTACGCGCCGAAGGTGCACCTGCTGGTCCGAGGAGCCAGCCTTGAGGCCAACATGTCCCGCTACCTGGTCGACCAGGTCGAGCGCCATCCGCGGGTGGAGGTCATGCTGCACACCGAGGTCACCGAGGTCATCGGCCAGGAAGTGCTGGAGGAGCTCGACGTGGTCGACAACCGCACGGGCGGGCACCGCCGGCTCGCGGTACGGAGCCTGTTCGTCTTCACCGGCGCCGAACCTCACACCGAGTGGCTCGCCGGCATCATCGCCCTCGACTCCCGCGGCTTCGTCCTCACCGGGCCGGAGGCCCAGGAAGCCTGCGCTTACCCCGAGGTGTGGCACGGCCGCGGGCGCTCGTGCATGACCCTGGAGGCCAGCCTGCCCGGGGTCTTCGCGGTAGGGGACGTCCGCAGCGGCTCGGTGAAGCGGGTGGCCTCCGCGGCCGGTGAGGGCGCGATGGCCATCCACTTCGTGCACCGGCACCTGGGGCACTCGGCCGTACCCGGCACCACGGGCACGTCAGCTGTCGCGGGCCACTCGGACGTCTCCCCACGCATACGTCACAAGGAGTCCGCATGGCTCGCATGACGAATGGCGGACGATGAGATCACGAGAAGGAAGAAGGAGGCGATGGCGATGGCCATGCCCGTCCGGCGCCACCGCGGTGGCGGCCTGCAGGAGCGGCCCGTCTGGGCACCCACCCCTCTCAATCCCCTGGTCGAGTTCGACGAACTGCTCAACCAGATGAGCGGCCTGCTGGAGTCGACGGTGGGCGCGGCACCCGCGGTTGCGTGGACGCCTCTCGCGGACGTGTCGGAGTCCGAGGACGCGTTCCACATAGAGATCGAACTCCCCGGAGTGAAGAGCAAGGACATCGACGTAGAGGCCAACGGTCCCGAACTCGTGGTCACCGGAGAGATCAAGGAGCGGGAGCGCAAGGGTGTCCTGCGCCGCAGCACCCGCCGCGTCGGAGCCTTCGAGTACCGTTTGCGGCTGCCCGGAGAACTGGACACCCACAAGATCAAGGCTGAGATGCAGGACGGAGTGCTCAGCATCACCGTCCCCAAGGCCGACGTCGCAAAGCCGCGACACGTCGAGATCACCGAGACGAGTGGAAGCACCGAGAGCAGCGGCTGAGACGCGAGCGCCGCGGTTCCGGGCACCCATCCGGCACTGCGGCCGGGCCGGCGAGGCTCGACACCCCTCACGGCGGCGGAGAAACGTGCTACGTGGCTCCCCACCGTTGGCGGTTCTTCCTGCTGGTCTCGCTGACCTTCTTCATGGCCTACGCGGGAGCGAACTCGGCCTGTCCGACGGTGAGCTAGGTCCTGAAAAGCGCCGACCGCACCGCCCGCCGCCGGGAGCAGGAGCCCGCCGTTACCGCCCGGGCACCGGACCGGGCAGCACCCTGTACTCGCCGAGGATGGCCGGCACCGCGGGCACGGCAGGTCGTACGTCCGCCATGGCCGGACAACGCCTCGACGACGAAATCGAACGGATAACCCACGCGCTCCAAGAAGCCGGCCCGACGAGCGGCGACCGACTCGAACAGGCGGTGGGCGGCCGTTCCTGGAGCCCCCGGCGCCTCCGCCGTGCCCTGCGTGAGTCTCGGGCCAAGGGCCTTGCGAACGGCAGCTGCGCGCCGGCGGACGGACCCGGCCGGCCCGACGGCGCACCGGGCGACCCTCGTGACCAGCGGTGACCAAGGCAGAAGGAAGTCAGCTATGAAATACGACGGATTCCTCGCCCGTGTGCGCGAGCGAGGCGAATACAACGACCAGGATGAAGCCGCGGACGTCACCAACGCCGTGCTGGAAGTGCTGGCCCAACGGATCAGCCCGGGAGAGGTCAAGGACCTCGCATCCCAGCTGCCCGGCCCGCTGGGACAAGTCCTGGACCATGCCGCGCCGCAGCAGGCGCGAAGCTTCGGGATCGAAGAGTTCTACCGCCGGGTCGCCGAGCGCACCCATGCCCGGCCGCGTACGGCGCAGTGGGACGCCAGCGCAGTTCTGACCACCGTCGCCGACGCTGTCACCGGCGGAGAGCTGAATCAGATCATCAGCCAGCTCCCCTCCAGTTACGCGGTCCTGTTCGGCAAGGCCGACCTCGCGGACTGAGTCCGTGAGGCGCGGTGGTTGCTGAGCGTGATGACCGTCTGACAGTTCTATGGGATGGATTTTCGTGTTCTGCTGCCGAAGTGTGAGGGGTTCGGAACGCTCTGTCCGGAACTTCCGGAAGGACGGCCGTGGATGACGTGGCATGGAGGGGACCGCTCGCATTCCGTCGGATCCCCTTTCTGTGACAGCAGCGCCTGGGAATGTACGACGGACAGGTGGCGACCATGTCCAACTCATGCGTTCGAAGGGCCGGCCGCCGGCACCGGACCGCCGGTCGCTGAGCAGTGCCGGCATCGGCCGGTCCGCCGAGCACGCCTGCGACGGCGGGCAGCGCAGGCGCTGTCGTTGTCCAGCGGACAGCCGGCCCAGCAGTCCGGCCCGATGGCTGGCTCCTCCAATGGTGCGCCAACCTGGGCCAGGACATTTCAGGCAGCGAAGGGGGAACCCGAGAGCCTACTTCCGCGATGGGCACGAGCCGGGGACAGCTCACCATCCTCGGACACCGCCATGCCCCGGCTGAACGAAGGAGTGACCGGCCTGATCCGCCAAGCGCCCGACGAACTGCCGGAGGTACTGGAGGCCGTGGGGGATCTCAACCCGGCGCAATGCCGCAGAACGTCGTGGATCAGTCCCGCCGGACGCCATGGCGGCCGGCTACGAGACGGTGTATCTGCGGCCGGCCACCACAGAACCCAAGCCTTCGGCAGCATCCACCGATAAACAGGGCGCCGTTGCGGCCAAGGAGCTGCAGTCCGTCGCCGGCGGCCCCTGCAAGCGCGGGTGTGGCGCTGCAGATGTGGGGCACCCTACCCGCGCCGCTTCCCGGAGACTGAGCTACGCTCGGCATCCACCGACGTCAGCGTCTGCGTCCTCGCAGTGACGGCGCCACGGCTGCGCCCTCCGGCTCTTGCGGTCACGGCTCAGGGGCTGCCACTCGAACATCAAAATCGTGGCGTCGTCGCTGGCTGTGTTGCATCGATGCTCGAGGATGGCATGGACGAGCACGCGCGGCACTTCTGGGACGCCCTGCCCTGCTGCGGTCGACCGGATGATGTAGTCGGTGAAGCACTCCAGGCCGAACTCTTCGCCTCCCTCGTCGCGTGACCTTACGACACCATCTGAGGCTTCGAGTCCCACGCCGTCACGCTGGTGGCGTCGCTCATCCTCGACAAGGCGGCTTTCGGCCCGTCCGGCCTGGTGTTTCCCCTGCTCGTGCCTGCGATCGGCGTGGTCACGGCGGTCATCGGCGTCCTGACCGTCATTCCGCGCCCCCGACTTCTCATAACTGACGTACCGTCAAGTAAGTCAGCGTCTGATCAGCATCAATCCCCAGAGGGTCTTCCTGGCAGACGTCTGATCGGCGGCGTCACAACAGCCTGGCTCGCACGGAAGCGCAGGCAGGGAGCCTTCTTCTCAGTGGACTGATGTTGTTCACGATCTTCGGGTCCGACGCGTGCCAGTGTAGAGTGAAGATGCCCTTGACCTGCACAAAGCAGGCAGGGAGCCGTCTTCCAGGAGTCCAAAGTGCTGCGTACTCTGTTCAAGTCCAAGATCCACCGCGCCACCGTCACCCAGGCCGACCTGCACTACGTGGGATCGGTGACCATCGACGCCGAGCTGCTCGACGCCGCCGACCTGTTGCCGGGCGAGCTGGTGCACATCGTCGACATCACCAACGGCGCCCGGCTGGAGACCTACGTCATCGAGGGCGAGCGTGGGTCCGGGGTGATCGGGATCAACGGGGCGGCCGCCCATCTCGTGCATCCCGGAGACCTGGTGATCATCATCAGCTACGCACAGGTCACCGACGCCGAGGCGCGGGAGCTTAAGCCTCGGGTCGTGCATGTCGACGCGGGCAACCGGATCGTCTCGCTCGGCGCCGACCCGTCTGAGCCGGTGCCCGGCTCGGACCAGCAGCGCAGCCCGCAGGCCGTGCGGGCCTGACCCGGGTCCTGAGCGGGCGGCGGCTCGGCCTGTCGGGTGAGTGGCCGCGCGGGGGTCGGGTAGGCGGGGGAGTAGTCCAGAGGCGACGTTCAGCGACTGCCCGGAGGACGCCATGACGAACCCACTTCTCGAGCCGGTCCCCCCGTGGCCGGCACCGGGTCCGGGTCCCACCACGCCGGACCCCTACCCGAGCCCCGTCCCGCCACCCGAGCCGGGCCCCCAGCCGACACCCCCACCGGGCCCCGAGCCCACACCACCCCCACCGGGCCCACAGCCCACACCACCGCTGCCGGGCCCCGACCCGACGCCACCCCCGGGACCCCCGGCCCCAGGTCCCCCGGAGCCCTCACCGTCCCCCATCCCGCCGGGCCCGGAGCCGGTACCGAACCCCGAACCCGGTCCACCACTGACCTGAAGCACCCGGCGTGAGGCGCCGGTTCCTCCGGGGCGCGGGGAACTGCGCGACCCGCCACGAGGCGCCCGCACATGCCGCCGGCCGCGCGTTCCCCCACCCGAGCAGACCTCAGGCGGACACCTCCGACCGGTCCCCACCCCACAACGTGTGGAACGAACCCTCCCGGTCCACCCTCCGATACGTGTGCGCCCCGAAGAAGTCCCGCTGCCCCTGCGTCAGAGCGGCCGGCAGGCGCCGCGCACGCAGCGCGTCGTAGTACGCCAGCGCCGCCGCGAACCCCGGCGTCGGCACCCCCTGCCGAGTCGCGGCGATCAGCACCTCACGCCAGTCGTCCTGCGCGTCGGCGATCTCGCGTGCGAAGGTCTCGTCCGACAGCAGGCTCGGCAGGTCGGCGCGGGCGTCGTACGCGGCGCGGATCCGGTCCAGGAACGCGGCCCGGATGATGCAGCCGCCCCGCCAGATCGAGGCCACCGCGCCGAGGTCGATGTCCCAGCCGTACTCCTCGCTGCCCGCGGCGATCTCGTGGAAGCCCTGCGTGTACGACACGATCTTGGACGCGTACAGCGCCTGCTCCACCCGGTCCGCGAAGGCGGCCGCCTCCGCCTTGCTCAGCGGCGCCGCCTGCGGACCCGCCAGCCCCTGCGAGGCCTCGCGGAGCTTCGGGTGTCCGGACAGCGAGCGCGCGAAGACGGCCTCGGCGATGCCGGACACGGGAACGCCCAGGTCCAGCGCGATCTGGACGGTCCAGCGGCCGGTGCCCTTCTGCTCGGCCTGGTCCACCACCACGTCCACGAACGGCTTGCCCGTCGCCGCGTCCACGTGCGACAGCACCTCCGCCGTGATCTCGATCAGGTACGAGTCGAGACGGCCGGTGTTCCACGTGCGGAAGATCTCCGCGATCTCGGCGGGGGAGTACCCGGCGACATCGCGCAGCAGCTGGTACGCCTCGCCGATCAGCTGCATGTCGGCGTACTCGATGCCGTTGTGGACCATCTTCACGAAGTGCCCGGCGCCGTCGGGCCCGCAGTGGGTCACGCAGGGCGCGCCGTCCTTCGCCTTCGCGGAGATCTTCTCCAGCATCGGGCCCAGTGACGCGTACGACTCCACCGAACCGCCCGGCATGATGCTCGGACCGTGCAGCGCCCCCTCCTCGCCGCCGGAGATGCCCGTGCCGACGAAGTGGATGCCGCGCTCGCGCAGCTCCCGCTCCCGGCGCCGGGTGTCCGCGAAGTGCGCGTTGCCGCCGTCGATGATCATGTCGCCGGGTTCGAGGAGCGGCGCGAACTCCTGGATCACCGCGTCCGTCGGCTCGCCCGCCTTCACCATGATGATCAGACGGCGCGGGCGCTCCAGCGCCGCCACGAACTCCTCGGCGGTCTCGGTCCCGATGAAGTCGCCCTCCTGCCCGAACTCCTCCACCAGCGCCTTCATCCGCGACGCCGTACGGTTGTGCACCGCGACCGTGTAGCCGTTGCGGGCGAAGTTGCGGGCGAGATTGCGGCCCATGACCGCGAGGCCCGTGACACCGATCTGCGCTGAAGTGCTCATACCGCCTGCTCCCTAGCTGCCTCGTGACTACGGCTCCGTCAGTACGGGCCCTGGCCCATCCTTACGTGCCGCCACGGCGAGTGCACATCCGACCCGCCATGCCTTTGTACGCACGCACGCCGCCCTCGGCCTCAGTCTCCGGCGATCCGGACCAAGCGGGGGCCGTTCCCGGCCACTTCGGCGGTGCGGGAGGCCGGTTTTCCGTCTTGTCATGGCCTGTTCGCGGCGCTTACTTTTGCCCCCTCCTGCCGCATGCCGAGGGGAATTCGGACATGGCCGTACGCGGCCGGCATCGCCGGTACCAGCCGAACAGGATCAACCGCGCCTCACTCACCGTCACGGCGGGCGGCGCCGGCCTCGCGATCCCGCTGGTCGCCGCCGGCGCGGCCGACGCCTCCACCTGGAACAAGGTCGCCGCCTGCGAGTCCAGTGGGAACTGGAGCATCAACACGGGCAACGGCTACTACGGCGGGCTGCAGTTCACCCAGTCCACCTGGGAGGCCTACGGCGGCGTCCGGTACGCCCCGCGCGCCGACCTCGCGACCAGGGACCAGCAGATCGCCGTCGCCGAGAGGGTCCTCGACGGGCAGGGCCCGGGCGCCTGGCCGGTCTGCTCGGCGCAGGCCGGACTGACCCGCGGGGACGCCGAGCCCGCAGTGCACACCGACAGCACCACCAGGCGTCCCGCGAAGACCGCCGCGCTGAAGGACGTACAGGCGCACACCACCCCCCAGTCGCGCGCAGGCCGGGCCGAGATGTACACGGTGGTGCACGGCGACACCCTGTCCGGCATCGCCGACGAGCACCACGTCCGCGGCGGCTGGCACGCGCTCTACGCCGGCAACCGGGGGACGATCGGCGCCGATCCCGACCTGATCCTGCCGGGCCAACGGCTCAGCCTGCGCGGCGGGGCCGCCACCGACACCAAGTCCCCGCAGAAGAAGGATCCTTCGGAGCACCGCACGGCACCGCACCGGACCGCACCGCACCGGACCAAGAGCGCCAAGAGCACCGGCCGGACCCTCGTCGCCCCCGTCGACGCGCCCATCGGCACCGGCTACCGAGTGGCCGGCTCGCACTGGTCGAAGGGCTACCACACCGGGGTCGACTTCCTGGTGCCGACCGGCACCTCCGTGCGGGCCGCCGAGGCCGGGCAGGTGGTGGCTGCGGGGTGGGGCGGCTCCTACGGCTACCAGGTGGTGATCCGGCACGCCGACGGCCGCTACACCCAGTACGGCCACCTGTCGGCCATCTCGGTGCGGATCGGGCAGAACGTGACCACGGGCCAGCGCATCGGCCGTTCCGGAGCCACCGGGAACGTCACCGGCCCGCATCTGCACTTCGAGGTGCGGACCGGACCGGACTTCGGTACGGACATCGACCCGCTCACCTATCTGCGGGCCGGCGGCGTCAGGATCTGACGCACGCACCCCGCCCGTCCAGGACCGGCAGCGGTACCCCGACGCCCGCGGGCAGCGCGAGGTACGACGCGGGGAGCGAGCGGACGTCCGGCGGTCCGCCGCCGTCGGTGCCCTGCCCGCGGGCGCCCGGAACATGGCTGCCGTCCGGGCCGGGCACGAGCAGGTCCCGCAGCACCGGCGCGTCGGGCGTGCCGTCGGCCTCGGTAAGCCCTTCCCGCCCCGGCTCGGCCTCCGCGGCCCCTCGCTGCTGGGGCACGGTGGGGAACGCCTCCGCGGCGGCGACCGGTTCCGGGCCGCCGTCCGGCAGGGCCGGCGTCCCGGCGCGCTCGATCCGCTCGGTCGTCAGCATGATCAGGCCGCCCGCAGCCACCACCCCGCAGGTCACGGCCAGTGCGGTGCCCGCGCCGCCGTGGCGGAACGTCTCGCCGAACATCAGGATGCCGACGGCGGCCGCCAGCACCGGGTTGACCACGGTGAGCGTGGCCAGTGGCGCGGCCAGACCGCCGCCCCGGTAGGACGCCTGGGACACCAGGACACCGGCGACGGCGAACAGGGCGATCACCGCGAGGGACGGCAGATCGTCCAGGTCGATGCCGTGCGTCCAGTCGACGGCCACGGTCTTGGTGAACACCGACGACATGCCGAACGCTGTGCCGGAGGCGGTGGCGAGCAGCACGCTGCGCACCGCCGGGTGCCGGTGCGCGGCCCGGCCGGCGCACATCAGCGCCACGACCGCGCCGCCGCTGACCAGCGCGACCGCCACCCGCTGGGCCGTGTCGAGGGAGTGGCCGTCGGAGGAACCGACCAGGGCGAGCAGACCGGCGAGGCCGACGGTGGCCATGACCGCGCCGCGCCAGGCGGTCGCACCGGCCCGGCGGCCGACGAAGAGCGCCGCCAGGGGCAGGGCGAAGACGATGGTCAGCGCGCCGAGCGGCTGGACCAGGCTGAGCGGTCCGTAGGCCAGCGCCACCACATGGAGCACGCCGCCGAGGCCGTTGAGGGCCAGCGATCCCCACCAGCCGGGCCGCCGCAGCGGAAGGTACGCGCTGCCGGGGGAGGAGACCGCCACCTGCTCCTGCACGATCGCGCCGGCCGCGTAGGCGAGGGCGGACGCGAACGACAGGAGCACGGACAGCGCGAGGGCGCTCATCTGCGTCTCCTCTGCGGGCGGCGGGGGCTCTGGGCCCGGCACGACGTACGGTCGGCTTCCATGGCCAACACTCTGCCCGGCCGTGCCCTTCCCGTCGTCGTCCCTGAGCACGCAATGCCTCCTACTGCCGATGGAGTACACGGACCGCGCGATCATCCTCGCGACGGGTGACGCGAGGCGGAGACCCCGTGCGAGGACCGGGGAACTCACCTGGTAGCAGTACTCGTCGTGGACCTCGACCCCGCTCTCGCCGCCCTCCGCCCGCTCGGCGGCTTCTTCGTCCTGCGTACGGTCCCGGGTCCGGCCGCAGCCACCGGCGGACCGGATCCCCGGCAACTGCCGACCCTCGCCGAGACCTACGCACGGGTGGCGCCGGACGCGTTGGCGGTGCGGGTGGCCGTGGTCGGGGACCGGCTGCGCGCCCGCGAGCCACGCGTGGCCGCCTCCATCGCCCAGCAGGGGCTGGCCGCCCGGCTGTGGTCGGCTGCCCTCGGCTGTGCCGTCCGGTACGGCCGGCTGCCTGACCTCGACCCGCGGCTGCTGCGCTGGGACCCGCTCGCCTCCGCCCCCGACGACCTGTACCTGACCGAGCTGCGCCCGCGGCCCGGCGACGCCGCCGGTCTCGCCGCAGCCGTCCTCCACGGACACCTGCAACCCCTGGCGGACGCCCTGAGCGCCGGCTACGGCAGCGCACCCGGACTGCTGTGGGGCAACGCGGGCTCCGCGCTCGCCGGAGCGTCCCGCGAACTGGACCGCTGGGCCCGCGCGCACGGCCGTACCGATCTGGCCGACCGGACCCGCGCCCTGACGGACGAACTCTTCGCCCACCCCCTGCTCCGTGCCACCGGCATCCGCACCGGCACCGCCTTCCGCCGCCGCAGCTGCTGCCTGTACTACCGGGTGCCCGGCGGCGGGGTGTGCGGCGACTGCTGCTTCACCCGGCCGCCGCACTCTTCCCCAGGGGCCGCTTCTGGGTGACCATGAAAGGAACCTGCCGCCGATGCCAGGGGGTTGTCCGGTGCGAGTGGGACTGCTGACCCGGGAGTATCCCCCGGACGTGTACGGCGGTGCGGGCGTCCATGTGGAGTTCCTGGCCAGGGAGTTGACCTCCCTGGTGGACCTGGAGGTGCACTGCTGGGGCGAGGGACGCGGCGTCGGTGTCGTACGCCACCGCCCCTGGTCGGCGCTGGACGGGGCCAACGACGCGCTGCGCACCTTCTCCGTGGACCTGTCCATCGCCGCCGCCCTCGAAGGCCGCGAACTCGTCCACTCCCACACCTGGTACGCGAACCTGGCCGGCCACTTCGCCAAGCTCCTGTACGGCGTCCCGCACGTGGTCACCGCACACTCGCTGGAACCGCTGCGGCCCTGGAAGGCCGAGCAACTGGGCGGCGGATACGCCCTGTCGAGCTGGGCCGAACGCACCGCGGTCGAGGCCGCCGACGCGGTGATCGCCGTGTCCGGCGCCATGCGCGAGGACATCCTCGCCTGCTACCCGGCGCTCGACCCGGCCACCGTGCACATCGTGCACAACGGCATCGACACCCACCTCTACCGGCCCGACCACGGCACCGACGCCCTCACCCGCCACGGCATCGACCCCGCCCGCCCCTACGTCCTGTTCGTCGGCCGGATCACCCGCCAGAAGGGCGTGCCCCATCTGCTGCGCGCCGTACGGGACATCGACCCGGGCGTCCAGGTCGTGCTGTGCGCGGGCGCCCCCGACACCCCGGAGATCGACCGGGAGTTCCGGGAGCTGTTCGAGGAGCTGAGCCGGGTCCGCGCGGGCGTGTTCTGGATCCCGCAGATGCTGCCGCGTCCGGAAGTGATCCAACTCCTTACGCGCGCGGCCGTGTTCGCGTGCCCCTCGGTGTACGAACCCCTCGGCATCGTCAACCTGGAGGCGATGGCCTGCGGCACTGCGGTCGTGGCCTCCCGGGTCGGCGGGATCCCGGAGGTCGTGGACGACGGCCGTACGGGCCTCCTGGTCGATGTGGACGACGAGTTCGAGGCGGGCCTCACCCGGGCGCTGGACACCGTCCTCGGCGACCCGGAGGCGGCCTGGCGGATGGGGGAGGCCGGACGGGCGCGCGCGGTCGGCGAGTTCGGCTGGGACGCGGTGGCCCGGCGCACGGCCGCGCTGTACGAGGAGATCCTCAAGCAGGCTTAGTCCGGTCTGCTCGGGGCAGCCATGGTTCAACCAGGGTGAGGGGAGCGGCCATGCGTCGTGGAGGGCCTTCCGTACTCGGGATCGTACTGGCGGGCGGTGAGGGAAAGCGTCTGATGCCGCTGACCGCCGACCGCGCCAAACCAGCCGTCACCTTCGGCGGCACCTACCGTCTCGTCGACTTCGTCCTGTCCAACCTCGTCAACGCCGACGTGCTGCGGATCTGTGTGCTGACCCAGTACAAGTCGCACTCGCTGGACCGGCACATCACCACCACCTGGCGGATGTCCAGCCTGCTCGGCAACTACGTCACACCGGTCCCGGCGCAGCAGCGGCTCGGTCCGCGCTGGTACCTGGGCAGCGCCGACGCGATCCTGCAGTCGCTGAACCTGATCCACGACGAACAGCCGGAGTACGTGGCCGTGTTCGGCGCGGACCACGTCTACCGCATGGATCCCCGACAGATGCTCGCCCAGCACATCGAGGGCGGGGCCGGCGTGACGGTGGCCGGCATCCGGGTGCCGCGCGCGGAGTCCTCCTCCTTCGGGGTGATCACGCCGGGGCGGGACGGCCAGGTCATCGAGCGCTTCCTGGAGAAGCCCGCCGATCCGCCGGGCCTGCGGGACGACCCGGAGACCGTCTTCGCCTCGATGGGCAACTACATCTTCACCACCAAGGCCCTGATCGAGGCGCTGCAGCGGGACGCCGAGGACGAGCAGTCGGTGCACGACATGGGCGGCTCGATCCTGCCCCAGCTCACCGGGCGCGGCGAGGCCCAGCTGTACGACTTCGCCGAGAACCACGTGCCCGGCGAGACCACCCGCGACCAGGGCTACTGGCGGGACGTGGGCACCCTGGACGCCTACTACGAGGCGCACATGGACCTCATCGCCGAGCGGCCCGCGTTCAACCTCTACAACCGCCAGTGGCCCATTTACACCCACTCGGGCCAGCTCTCCCCGGCCCGCTTCAACGCGGGCGGCATCGCGAGCGAGTCCATCATCAGCGCGGGCTGCCTGATCCGCGGTCAGGTCACCCGGTCGGTGCTCTCCCCGGGCGTACGGGTCGACCCGGGCGCGGTGGTGCAGGGCTCGGTGCTGCACGACAACGTGCGCATCGGCCGGGGTGCGGTGGTGCGCGGCGCCGTCCTGGACAAGAACGTAGAGGTCCCGCCGGGCGCGACGATCGGCGTCAACCCGGAGCGGGACGCGGAGCTGTACACCGTGTCCAAGGGCGGGGTGATCGCCCTGGGCAAGGGGCAGCGGGTGCCCTGAACCTCGCCAGCCCGCCGCAGGAAGTCCGGTGCCGGGGCGTCTCTCGTTCGGGGGTCCGTTGGCTGGCCGCGCGGTTCCCCGCGCCCCTTCGGCACGCTCGCCAGCCGCGGGCACACGCGCGAGGCTGCGGACTCGTCGCACTCGTCCGGCTCACCGCGGTCACGAGGGTTTCGGCCCGGCGCTCTGACGTTCCGTCACCGTCCGGGCCCTGCCTGGCGCGACGCGTTCGCCCGATAACCGTACCTTGCCCGGATCTGAGTCGTTCGACCTTCAGGATTCAGACATCGATGTCGAACCTGCGGAGGTCATGCGACATGAGAGGGACCCGGCGCACACGGCTGTGCCTGGCCGGAGTGATGGCAGCGTCGGCGCTGATCGCCACCCCCGCCGCGCGGGCCGCCGAGCGGACCGACGGCCACCTCGCCGATCTGGTCAACCCGTTCATCGGGAGCCAGGACGAGGGCAACACCTTCCCCGGCGCGGCCGTGCCCTTCGGCATGGTGCAGCTCTCCCCGGACACCGGGCACAGCACGGGCTACGACTACACGCAGAGCCATATCCGCGGTTTCTCCCTGGTCCATCTCTCGGGCGTCGGCTGCCGCATCGGCGGCGACCTGCCCGTGCTGCCCACCATCGGCGACGTCACGCAGACGGACTACACCCGGTACGCGGCCGGCTTCTCGCACCAGGACGAGACGGCGAGCCCCGGCTACTACCGGGTGGGCCTCTCCTCCGGCATCCGGGCCGAGCTGACCGCGACCGAGCGCACCGGTGTGCAGCGCTACACCTTCCCCGCCACCGGGAAGGCCAACGTCCTGCTGAACGCGGCCCAGTCGCTGCACAGGGCGGTCTCCAGCAGCGTCCAGATCCTCGACGACCACACCGTGCGCACCGAGATCACCGGGCACGGCTTCTGCCGGGACACCGGCCCCTACACGGTCTACACGATCACCCGGTTCAGCCGGCCCTTCACCGCGTACGGCACCTGGGACGGCGAGACCCTCACCCCGGGATCCCGCAGCGGACCCGGCGGTGCCTACGTCCGCTTCGACACCACCAGGAACCGTACGGTCGAGGCGACCACCGCCCTGTCGTACGTCGACGCGCGCGGCGCGGCCGGCAACCTGGCCGCCGAGGGCGGCCGGTCCTTCGACGCCGTGCGCGAACGGGCCCGCGAGACGTGGGAGAGGCGGCTCGCCGCCGTGCGCGTCCAGGGCGGTACCGGCACGCTGCGCCGGACCTTCTACTCCTCGCTGTACCGGTCCTTCCTCGCGCCGAACGTCGGCAGCGACACCGACGGCCGCTACTTCGGCTGGGACCGCCGTGTCCACCGCGCCCAGGGCTTCACGTACTACCAGAACTGGTCGCTGTGGGACACCTACCGCACCCAGGCCCAGCTGCTCGCGCTCCTCGCGCCGCGCGAGGCACGGGACATGGCCCGCTCGCTCGTCGCGGTCGACGAGGACGGCGGCTGGCTGCCCAAGTGGGGGTACGGCCCGGTCGAGACGAACGTCATGAGCGGTGACCCCGTCACCCCGTTCCTGACGACTGCCTATCAGACCGGCCTGCTCAAGGGCTTCGAGGAGCGGGTCTACCGCGCGCTGAGGAAGAACGCCGACGGCGTCCCCCCGGCCGAGTACCCGGGCATCGGCCGTGAGGCCAACGCGGAGTACCTCGCGCGCGGCTTCGCCCCGTACGTCAAGGACCGGCCGTACACCAAGATGGGCGACTCCGACTACCACCACGGCGCCTCAGTCACCCTGGAGTACGCGCTCGCCGACGCCATGCTGGCCCAGATGGCGCGGGGCCTCGGCCACGAGGACGACGCCGCCCGCTACGCGGCACGGGCGCGGAACTACCGGAACATCTTCGACCCCGCGACCGGCTTCTTCCGCGCCCGCGACGCCTCCGGTGCCTTCACCGGCTCGGCCGACCCGGCCCGCGGCACCGGCTTCCACGAGGGGACCGCCTGGCAGTACCAGTGGCTCGTGCCGCAGGACGTGCCCGGCATGGTGCGGCTCATCGGCGGCGAGCGCGCGGCCAACGACCGGCTGGACTCCTTCTTCGCCTACGACCGGCTGTTGGCCGACCCCGCGAGCACGGCCCGCGAGGTGTGGGTGCACGGCGACGCGTACGCGTACTACAACGCCGACAAGTACAACCCGATGAACGAGCCCGACCTCATCGCGCCGTACACCTACCTGGCCACCGGTCAGCCGTGGAAGACCACCGACGTGGTGCACGCCGCCCTGACCCTCTTCACCGACGGTCCCGGCGGCATCACCGGCAACGACGACCTGGGCACGATGTCCGCCTGGAACGTGCTGTCGTCCATCGGGCTGTTCCCGATCCAGCCGGGCTACGGCACCTGGGGCCTGTCCACGCCGGTCTTCGACCGGATCGACCTCACCCTGGACCGCCGGTACTGGCCGGGCGGCAGGCTCACGATCGCCGCGCCGGGCACCTCGGCCACCGACCGCTACATCCAGACCGTCCGCACCGACGGGAGACCGCACGGGAAGACCTATCTGACGACGGGCGCGCTGCGCTCCCTGCGCACGCTCGCGTTCACGGTCGGCCCGCGCCCGTCTGAGTGGGGTACGTCACGCGGGGCGGCGCAACCGGTCCTGAAGTGATCTCGCGTATCCCTAGGTCCCGCCCCTGTTGGAGGGGCGGGACTTAATCTTCTGTTAACTGAGCGTAGCCTGATCGTACTTGACCGTAATCGGTTGACAGAGATTGACTGCGAGTGACTGCAGATCCACCCGTCGTCGACGCGTGAGGCAAGCCCTTGACTTCCGACCTGCTCGCTCCACTCGACCTGGCGTTCTGGAACATCGAGTCCGACCGGCATCCGATGCATCTCGGCGCGCTCGGCGTCTTCGGTGCGCACTCGCCCACCGCGGGCGCCCATGCCGCCGACCTGCTCGCCGCCCGGGCCGCCGCCGTACCGGGGCTGCGCCTGCGCATCCGCGACGTGTGGCAGCCGCTGGCGTTCGGCGGCGCCGCCCGGGAACCCGACCCGGAGTTCGACCCGTTGAACCATGTCCGGCTGCACGCTCCGACCTCCGACTTCCACGAGGTCGCCGGCCGGCTCATGGAGCGGCCGCTGGAGCGCGGCCGGCCGCCGTGGGAGGCGCATGTGCTGCCCGGCGAGGACGGGATGTCCTTCGCCGTGCTGTTCAAGTTCCACCATGCCCTCGCCGACGGGCTGCGGGCGCTGAAGCTCGCCGCCGGCGTCCTCGACCCGGTGGACCTGCCCGAGCGGGCGCCCCGGGCCATCGAGCCGCCGCGCGGGCTGCTGCCGGACGTGCGCAAGCTGCCGGGGCTCGTCCCGGGGCTGGTCAAGGGCGCGTTGTCCGACGTGGGCCGGGCGCTGGACATCGGCGCCTCCCTCGCCCGGTCCACCCTCGGCATGCGGCCCGTCTCCGCGCTCACCTCCGCCCCGAGCGGCACCCGCCGTACCGCCGGGGTGGTCTTCGACATCGACGACGTGCACCGCGTGCGCAAGACCGCCGGCGGCACCGTCAACGACGTGCTCATCGCCGTCGTCGCCGGGGCCCTGCGCAGCTGGCTGGACGAGCGCGGCGACGGCAGCAAGGGGGTGGCGCCCCGTGCCCTCATCCCCGTCTCCCGGCGCCGTCCGCGCACCGCGCACCCACAAGGCAACCGGCTCTCCGGCTATCTGATACGGCTCCCCGTGTACGAGCCGGATCCGCTCGGCCGGCTGGACACCGTGCGCACCGCGATGGTCCGCAACAAGGACGCGGGGCCGAACCGGGGCGCTGGTGCCGTGGCGCTGCTAGCCGATCATGTCCCGGCCCTCGGCCACCGGCTCGGTGGGCCGCTCGTCGGGCAGGCGGCCCGGCTGTGGTTCGACATCCTGGTGACCAGCGTGCCGCTGCCGGGTCTGGGGCTGCGGCTCGGCGGTCACGAGCTGAGCGAGGTGTATCCGCTGGCCCCGCTCGCACCGGGTCAGTCGCTGGCGGTGGCCATCTCGACGTATCGCGGCCGTGTGCACTACGGGCTGGTCGCCGACGCGCAGGCCGTGCCGGACCTGGACCGGTTCGCTCACGCGGTGTCGACCGAGGTGTCCACACTGCTGGCGGCCTGCGACGCCTGACGCCCCAGGACTCCCACCCGCACCGCCGTGCGTCTTCGCCGCCCGGTGCGGGTGGCCCCCTGTGGGGCGGGTTCGTCATCGGCGTGTGCGGGGCCGTGGCGCGGGGTCGTCCGCCCCCGGTCCGGGGGTTGCCACTCGTGCCGGCCGTGCGGCTTGCGCCGCCGGTGCCGGTGGCCCTCGGTGCGGCGGGTTCGCCGTCGGTGGGTGGGGCTGTGAGGCGGTGCGGTCCGCCCTTCGGCCTGGTCCTGGGGGTCCCACCTGTGCCGGCCGTGCGGTTTTGGTCGTCGGGTGCGGGTGGCCCCACGTGGGGCGGGTTCGCCGTCGGTGGGCGGGTGGTTCGGCGTTCGGTCTGGTCGGGGGTTCCCAGCCCGCAGCGCCCGTGATGGTTTTGTCGTTGAGGGGGCGGCCGGGTTCGGGGTGCCGGTGCCGGTGTCGGCGCGTCGTGGCTTCGGTGCTGGTGCGGGCGGGTTTGGCGGGAGGCCCGTGCGCTCCGTAAAATTCCCCGTTCGAAAGCGGGCGCGAGTCGGAGCGCTGCGCGGGTGATCAGGGAAGCGGCAGCGCGATGACGGTGACAGAGGACGGCTCCATGGCCTGCATGGCCGCGGAGGAAGTGGTCTACGGCCCCGGTATCGACCCGGAGCGGCTGGCCGTCTGCCTCAGCGTGCTGGAGGAACTCGACCAGCTGGAGGTCGACCACCCGGACGCGATCAAGGTCCGCCGGGCCACCTCGCACCTCTACCGTACGGTCAAGCAGCGCCGCCGCCAGGAGCGCCGCGCCGCCAAGACCGCGCACGACCGCGCCGTCACCGAGGCCACCGCCACCGGCTCCGCCGAGCGCATCGACGACGAGACCGAGGGCATCCTGCCCACCTCCAAGGTCGGGGAGGGCAAGATCGCGGGCATACTCCAGCGCCCGCGTTCCTGCTACACCTGCAAGACCCGTTACGTCGAGGTCGACTACTTCTACCACCAGCTGTGTCCGGACTGCGCTCGCACGAACCGGACGAAGCGGGACGCCCGCGCCGACCTCACCGGCAAGCGCGCCCTGCTCACCGGCGGTCGCGCCAAGATCGGCATGTACATCGCGCTGCGGCTGCTGCGCGACGGCGCGCACACCACCATCACCACGCGCTTCCCCAAGGACGCCATCCGCCGCTTCAAGGCGATGGAGGACTCGGCGGACTGGATCCATCGGCTTGAGGTCGTCGGCATCGATCTGCGCGACCCCGCGCAGGCCGTCGCCCTGGCCGAGCAGCTGGCCGAGGCGGGTCCGCTCGACATCCTGATCAACAACGCGACACAGACCGTACGCCGCCTGCCCTCCGCGTACGCGGCCCTGGTCGACGGCGAGAGCGCCCCGCTGCCCGCCGGCGAACTCCCCGCCCACCACGTCATCGGCGCCTTCAACTCCGGCGCCGTCGACGGCATCGCCGCGCTCCCCGTCGGCACCAGCGGCCTGGACGCCCAGAAGGTCGCCGACCTCGCCCTCGTCGCGGGCAACGCCAGTGTCGCCCGGCACCTGGAGGGCACCGCCATCGACGCCGGCGGCCTGGTCCCGGACGTCGTCGACACCAACACCTGGGTGCAGACCATCGAGCAGATCTCCCCGGTGGAGCTGCTGGAGACCCAGCTGTGCAACTACACGGCGCCGTTCATCCTCATCAGCAAGCTGCGCCCGGCCATGGCCGACGCCGCGAAGAAGGCGGCCAGCGGACGCGCGTACGTCGTCAACGTCTCCGCCATGGAAGGCGTCTTCGGCCGCGGCTACAAGGGCGCCGGGCATCCCAACACCAACGCCGCGAAGGCCGCCATGAACATGGTCACGCGGACCAGCGCCCAGGAGATGTTCGACACCGACGGCATCCTCATGACCTCCGTCGACACCGGCTGGATCACCGACGAGCGCCCGCACTACGACAAGCTGCGCCTCGCCGAGGCCGGCTTCCACGCGCCCCTCGACCTGGTCGACGGCGCCGCCCGGGTCTACGACCCGATCGTGCGCGGCGAGGCGGGCGAGGACCTGTACGGCGTCTTCATGAAGGACTACGCGCCCGGCAAGTGGTGACCGGCACGCAATCCGGTGGCCGGCGCGACCGCCCGCGCCCTACGCTGACGGTCGTGCCGGAGTGCCCGGTGCGCAGGTGACGCGTTCTTCATGGTTGTGATCCATCAGCAGACCCCAGCGGGACTGCGGGCCCTTCGGGGCCGACGCGTGGCCGTCCGGATCTCGGGCACTCGGCGTAGCTGCTTGTGTGACGGCGCGTCAGTCGGCTGAGATCCTGCGCCTCCGGCGTCAGTCGACCGCGCCGAGCCGGGAATGCCGCGCCGCCACCAGCTCGAGCACGGTCCGCCAGTCCTCCAGGACGCCCGCGTCGAACCCCGCCGTACGGCTCTCCTCGTCGGCCTGGCGCAGCCGCAGCACATCGTCGTCGACCGGCCCCGCGTCCCCGCGCACCAGCCGGAACACCCGCTCCCCGAGCAGGGAGCGCACCGCCTCGGCCGCGCTGAGCGCCCCGCCCGTGTCGTCGCCCGGGCACAGCACCGGCCCGATGCCGTGCACCAGCCCCGCCACCTGGAGCTCCTTGTCGGCGGGGCGGCGGCGGCGCAGCAGCGCGGCGGTTCTCAGCGCGTGCTGGTGCCGGCCGGCGTACAGCAGATCCATCAGCTCCTCGACGCTGCGCAGCTCCATGCGTCAGTCCTTCCGCGAGACAGCCGTGCCGTTCATCAGCAGATCATGACGAGCTTGCGCCTCGGCCAACGGCACTTGAACTGCGCCACATGGCGGCCGAGGGGGTGATTCGCTCAGGCAGCCGGAGGATGCGCTCCACGGCAAATAGCCGCATATTGAGAGACATTGAGGGGTCAAATGACTTCTGATAGTTACACCTTGTTTGCACTCCCGATCGAGCGCGAGCCCGCTCATTTGGGTACTCTGGTGGGGACGGACAGCAGGACCGGGTCCCACCCAGACCCAGACGTCCGTACCGGCGCCACCGCGTCCGAGCTGGCCTTCCATCCAGACCCGAGCGGGCGCCGAGAGCCGGAGCGCAGGCTGTCCGGCAGGACCCCGAGGGTGACCGACACATAAGGAGTGCGCGGTGACACCGGAGAAGACGAATCGCGATCAGCGCCCCAAGGAACGCACGGAGCGCACGGGCCGGCAGCCCGGAGAACTCGGCAGTCTCGACGTGTGGGCCCGGTCCGCCCCGATCCGCCTGGCGGGCTACGAGGAGGACCTGGCCGAACCGCATATCCTGCCCAGCGTGGACTGAGCCCCGGGTCGTACTCTTCGCGATCGCCGTACGCATGGGCGTGACCTGGCAGACTCACGCCCATGCTGATCAGAGAAGCCGTGGCCGACGACTGGCCGCGGATCTGGCCTTTCTGGCACCGGATCGTCGCCGCCGCCGAAACCTACGCCTGGGATCCAAAGACCTCCGAGGACGACGCCCGCGCGCTTTGGATGAGCCCCGCCAAGCGCGTCTACGTCGCCGAGGACGCGACCGGGACCGTGGTCGGCTCGGCCTACCTCACCCCCAACTACGGCGGGCCCGCGGCCCGCGTCGCCAACGCCGGTTTCATGGTCGACCCGCATCGCACCGGCGAGGGCATCGGCCGCGCCCTCGCCGAACACGTCCTGGCCGAGGCCAGGGCGCACGGCTACCGGGCGATGGTCTTCAACGCCGTGGTCGAGACCAATCCCGCCGTCGCCCTGTGGACGTCCCTCGGCTTCACCGTCCTCGGCACGGTCCCGGAAGCCTTCGACCATCCCCGGCACGGCAGGGTCGGGCTGCACATCATGTACCGGTCGCTCGACCAGGCGGGCTCAGGAGCCGGCCACCGGTGACGTCCGCCGCCACGGACGCAGCGTCTCCAGTTCCTCCGCCAGCTCCAGCAGCGCGGACTCCGAACCAGGGCGGCCCACGAGCTGTACGGCGCAGGGGGCGCCCGAGGGAAGGCTGCCGAACGGGACCGACATCGCGGGCCAGCCGGTCAGATTCCAGGGCGGCGTGAACGGGGAGTACGCGGTGTTGACCAGCACATTGCGCAGCCAGCCGCGTTCGTGCCAAGGGCCCGCCTCGGGGGAGCGCCGGGCCAGGGCCGGGGTGAGCAGGACGTCGTACTCGGTGAAGAAGGGGGTCAGCCGGGCCCGCAGGCGCTCGCGTTCGTCCCCGGTGCGCACCGAGCGGACGAAGCGCCGTCCGACCGCCGCGTGCACCCGGGTCCGCCGGGCCAGCAGCGCCCGGTCCAGGCCCTCGGCGTCCACCGCGGTCCCGGCCGTCCAGTGCCGCAGCGCGGTCACGCCCAGCGAGAGGGGATACGGCGGCTCGGCCCGCCGCACGCGGTGTCCGGCCCGCGCGAGCACTCCGGCCGCCTCCCGGACCGCGGTCGTATACGGTCTGCTCACGCTCACCCCGGAGAGGGGGCTGCGTACGGCCGCGGCGATCCGCCGGCGCTCGGGCTCCTCCGCGCGGGGAACCCCGATGCCCGCCAGCACGCCCAGCATCAGCCGCAGATCCTCGACCGTCGTGGCCAGCGGACCGTTCTCCGACATGCCGAACCAGTCGCCGTCGCCGATCCCCGCCGGCACCACCCCGTGCCCCGGCTTCAGCGTGACCAGGCCGCAGTTCGCGGCCGGGATGCGCAGCGAGCCCATCCCGTCGTTGCCGAGCGCGATCGGGACCAGGCCCGCCGCGACCGCCGCCGCGCTGCCGCCGGAGGAACCGCCCGCCGTGCGGGAGGTGTCCCATGGATTGCGGGCGGTGCCGAACACGCCCTCCGTGGTGCCGAAGACACACAGCTCCGGCACGTTCGTCAGGCCCACTACCACCGCGCCGGCCGCCCGCAGCCGGGCCACCGTCACATGATCCTCGGCGGCCGGGGTGTCGGAGGTGGCGGCGGAGCCGTCCCGGTGGGACTCGCCGCGCACCGCCAGGTTGTCCTTCACGGCCACGGGCACGCCCGCGAGCGGTAGTTCGGCCAGATCGGTGCGGGAGGCCACCTCGTCGGCCTCGGCGAGCGCGGCCTCGGCCCGCACCTTCCGGAACGCCCCGATCCGGGTGTCGAGCCGTTCGATCCGCGCGAGGTGCTCGGCCGCCACCTCCCGGGGTGTCACCCGCTTCTCGCGCACGGCGGCGGCAATCTCGGCGGCACTCCGCCCGGCCCAGTCACCCACGGGCACTCCTCGCTCGGTGGTCGGCTACTCGCTGGTACGCATCACGGCGCAGGGAGAACTGTGCCTGGTCGGGCGCGGTACGTCGAGAGGGCGGCACGCACAGCGGACGGATGCTGATCGACCGCCCACCTGGTTGGCCAGTTCGTCCAGGAAGCGGGTGCCGTCGGGGGAGGACGTGTTCACGAGGAAGTGGCCGCCGTCGTCGCTGCCGGCGTCTCCCTCGTACCGCAGGAGGGCCGTGGCGGGGCTGCCGGTGTAGTGGAGCACGTCGGAGCCGGGACGGTGTTCCTCGACCGTGAGCACGGGGGCCGCGGCGAGCGGTGTCGACTCGGCGGTCCAGGGGCCGTCCGCCTGGACCCGCAGCGCGCGAGCCCGGGTGTCGGGGCCGCCGAGGAGGAAACGGCCGGCGAACGGGCCGTCGTTGTACACGAGTTGGCTGACGGAGTGCAGACAGTCGTCCAGCGCGTCCACCACGAAGTGGCCGGGCGCCTGATGGGTGAGCGTGAGGACGACCGGCCCGGGCTGCGCGGGCAGGCGTACCACCTGGGTGCCGTGGCCTGCCGCGCGGTGCAGGACGGGGGCGAGCGAAGGGAGCGCGGGCTTGGTGAACGGCGTCGGCGGCTCGGGGGACTTGGCGACACCGGTGTGCCCGTCCTGGTTCCTGCGCAGCCACTTCATCGCGAATCCCCCTCGTCGGCCGCCGCCCCCGTACTGCCCCTCCCCGTCAGCCGGGGCACCGGCACCCCCACCGAGCGGGCCGGGTTCCCGTCCAGCAGGGCCAGCAGCTCGCGTGCGGCCGTGCGGCCGAACTCCGCGCTGTCCCGGGAGAGCGCGGACAGCCGGGGGGTGACCATGCGGCACAGGGCCGAGTCCTCCCAGGAGACCACCGACACGTCCTGCGGAACGCGGAAGCCCAGTTCGGCGGTGGTGGCCAGGCCGGCCACGGCCATCACGTCGTTGTCGTAGACGATCGCCGTCGGGACGGGCGAGTCGCCGAGGACGCGGCGGGTGACGGCGGCGCCCTGGGCGTCGGAGTAGTCGGTGGTGAGCGAGCGGACCTCGGTGAGCCCGCGCCGTTCCGCCTCCGCGCGGAGCGTGGCGATACGGCGCTGGGTGTGGGCCAGCTCGGGCAGTCCGGCGATGTGTACGATCCGGCGATGGCCGAGCGCCGTCAGCTCGTCCACCACCGAGGCCATCGCGCCCGCGTCGTCCGCCCAGACGGTGGACAGGCCGGGGTGCCGTACGTCGGGTGCGCCGCCGATCACGACGGCGGGCAGCCCGAGTTCGTCCAGCAGGCCGGGGCGCGGGTCGTCGGCGCGCGGGTCGGCCACCAGGACGCCGTCGACCCGGTGCTCGGCCCACCAGCGCCGGTACACCGCGCACTCCTCGGTGACATCCTCCGCGACCTGGAAGAGCAGGCCCAAGTGCCGCTCGGCCAGCACCTCCTGGATGCCGGAGACGAGCTGGAGGAAGAAGGAGTCGACGCCCAGGGTGTGCGCGGGGCGGGCCAGGACGAAACCGACCGTGGCCACGCCCTCGCCGGACAGGGCGCGGGCGGCCGTGCTGGGACGCCAGCCGAGCTGCTCGGCGACCCGGCGGACGCGTGCCCGGGTGGCCTCGGAGACGCCCGGGCGGCCGTTGAGCGCGAAGGAGACGGCGCTCTCGGAGACTCCGGCCCGCCGCGCGATGTCCTTCATCGTGGGCCGGCGTGCGGGGGCCCGCTTGGTCGCCATGCTTCTCCCCCTTCCTTGACAGTGCTCGCTAATGCGCTTGAGTGTCAAGACCCTAAAGCGCATTAGCAATTGGCCGCAACGTCTCGGTCAAATGTCTTTGACCTGCACTAATGAACGGCCAAATTCTTTAGTTGGGCGGAATGCATTGACTTTCTCCGAACGGCGCGGGCAAGGTCTCTGGCGCCACCCGACCCCCGCCACAGCAAGGGAGCCGTGTCACCGTGCCCATGCCCCGCAGAGCCCTCGCCGCCGCTGCCGTCGCCCTCGTCCTGCCGCTGAGCGCCTGCGGCTCGGGCGGCGACGACGGCGGCTCGACCGACGCCTCCGGCAAGATCGAGGGCGACATCACCTTCCAGACCTGGAATCTGCGCGCGAACTTCAAGTCGTACTTCGAGGGCCTCATGGCCGACTTCGAGAAGAAGTACCCCGGTACGCATGTGAAGTGGATCGACCAGCCCGCCGAGGGCTACCCCGACAAACTCAGCGCCGACGCCGGCGGCGGCACCCTGCCCGACGTCGTCAACGTCTCCCCGGACCTCGTCGCCCCGCTCGCCAGGGCGGGCCTCGCGCTCGACCTCGACAAGGCGGCGGGAAAGTACAAGTCCGAGTACCTGGACGGTGCCTGGGCCAGCCACCAGGTGCCGGGCATGAGCGGCACATACGCCTTCCCCTGGTATCTGAACACCGGCCCCCTCTTCTACAACAAGTCCCTGTTCATCAAGGCCGGGCTCGACCCCGACCAGCCGCCGAAGACGTACGGCGAACTCTTCGCCGACGCCCTTCAGATGGCGAAGAGGAGCGGCGGCAAGGTCGCCACCCTCGCCAACGTGCCCACCATCGAGGACTTCGGCCGCTATGGCGTCACCCTGATGAACAAGCAGGGCACCGCGTTCGCCTTCAACGACGCCAAGGGAGTCGAACTCCTTACCAAGTACAAGGAGTTGTATGACGCCAAGGCCCTGGACCCGCAGGCCCTGACCGCGACCCCGGAGTCCTCCGGCAAGAAGTTCCTCACCGGCGCCGTCGCCATGAACCCCGGCAGCGCCCTCGACCTGGACAACTTCAAGAAGAACGCGCCCAGCCTCTACCGGAACATCGGCATCACCGACCAGATCACCAGCACCGGGCACGTCAACATGTACGTGATGGGCGTGATGGTCAACTCCCGCACCAGGCACACCCCGGCCGCCGTCGCCTTCGCCCACTTCGTCACCGACGCCCAGAACCAGATGTCCTTCGCCAAGAAGGTCGCCATCTTCCCCAGCACCGCCGGCTCCCTCAACGACCCCTACTTCAACAAGGAGGACGGCACCGACGAGACCCGGGTGCGCATCGCCGCCGCCAAGTCCCTGAAGAACGCGGTCAATTACACGCCCGTGCTGTTCAGCGACCAGATGAAGACCGCGCTGCGCAACGAGGTGGCCAAGGCACTCCAGGGCAAGGAGAGCCCCAAGCAGGCTCTTGACAACGCTGTCAACGCCGCCGACCGGCTGCTCCAGCAGGGCTGAGGACCATGGCGACCCCGGCCCGCATCAGGCGCCAACTGCCCTCCAGCCCCTGGTTGTTCGCCGCACCGGGGCTGCTCGTCACCGGCGCCTTCGTGCTCTACCCGTTCGTCTCCACCCTGGTGAACTCCTTCACCGACCGCCGAACCCTGCTGCCGGGCCACTTCGTGGGCCTCGCCAACTTCCGCGAGCTGCTCCACGACGACATGTTCTGGACCGGCCTGCGCAACAGCACCCTGTACATCCTCGGGGTCGTACCCGCCCTGGTCGTCCTGCCGCTGCTGCTCGCGCTGCTGGTGCAGAAGAACATCCCCGGCATCACCTTCTTCCGCTCCGCCTTCTACACCCCGGTCGTCGCCTCGATCGTGGTGGTCGGGCTGATCTGGGTGTGGCTGCTGGACGAACGCGGCCTGGTCAACTCGCTGCTGGAGGCCGTCGGGATCGGCCGGATCGGGTTCCTCAGCGACCAGTGGCTGCTCCTGCTGAGCGCGATGGCCGTCACGGTGTGGAAGGGCCTCGGCTACTACATGATCATCTATCTGGCGGCGCTCGCGAACGTGCCACGCGAGCTGCACGAGGCCGCCGCCGTGGACGGCGCGGGCCCGGTGCGCCGCTTCCTCTCGGTCACCGTCCCCGCCGTCCGCTCCACCATGGTGCTGGTCGCCGCGCTCTCCTCGGTCGCCGCCTTCAAGGTGTTCTCCGAGGTGTATCTGATGGCGGGCCCGAGCGGCGGCCCGGCCGGCGAGGACACCACCCTCGTCATGCTGGTCCAGCGCACCGGCACCGGCCTGACCGGCCGCGTCGGCTACGCCTCCGCGCTGTCGGTCGTCGTGTTCGTCGTCACCGTCGCGCTCATGCTGCTGGTGCTGCGCGCCGACCGCCGGGAGGAGTCATGAGCGTCCTGGAGAAGGTGCGGCCCGAGCCGCCGGTCACCGTGCGCAAGGAGCCGCGCGTCACCGACGAACACGGCCGCCGCATCCGCGTCGGCGAGCTCGTCTGGCGCTATCTGCTGCTGCTCGCCGTCCTCGCCCTGACCGTCGGCCCGTTCCTCTGGCAGCTGTCCACCTCCCTCAAGGGTCCCACCGAGGACATCTACAGCTCACCGCCGAGCTTCCTGCCCGCCCATGCGACCCTGCACAACTACACGCGGGTCGCCGACACCATCCCCGTCTGGGACTACGCACTGAACTCCCTGAAGGTCGCCACCGCCAACGTCGTCACCAACTGCGTCGGCTCGGCGCTCGCCGGGTACGCCCTGTCCCGGCTGCGCTTCCGCGGCCGGAAGGTGACCACGCTGGTGTTCGTGCTGGCGATGCTCGTGCCCGTCGAGGGCATCGTCATCGCCCAGTTCACCACCATGCGCGAACTCGGCCTGAACAACACGCTGATCGGGGTCGTGCTGCCCGGCGCGATCGGTGCGATGAACGTGCTGCTGATGCGGGGCGCCTTCCGCAACCTGCCCTACGAGATCGAGGAGGCGGCCTACGTCGACGGCGCCGATGTCTGGCAGCGGTTCCTGCGCGTCGCGCTGCCCTCGGTGAAGGGGACGGTGGCCGTCGTGGCGATCTTCGCCTTCATGGGCGCCTGGGACGACTTCCTGTGGCCCCTGATCGTGCTCAGCGACCCGTCCAAGTTCACCCTCACCATCGGCCTGAACTATCTGCACGGCACCTTCGCCAACGACGAACGCCTCGTCGCCGCCGGCACCGTGATCGCCGTGGCCCCGCTCATCGCGCTGTTCGCCTGCCTGCAGCGGTACTTCTTCCGCGGGGTGGGCGAGGGCGCCGTCAAGGGCTGAACACCCGTATGTCACAAGGACACTCCATGCCCCCTGCCGTGCGCTTCGGCGTCAACTACACCCCGAGCGAAGGGTGGTTCCACCACTGGCTCGACTTCGACCTCGACTCCGTGCGCGCCGACCTCGACGCGATCGCCGCGCTCGGCCTCGACCACGTCCGCGTCTTCCCGCTGTGGCCCTACTTCCAGCCCAACCGCACCCTGATCCGCCCCCGCGCCGTCGAGCAGCTCATGGCCCTCGCCGACGCCGCCGCCGAACGCGGCCTGGACGTCAACGTCGACGGCCTGCAAGGGCACCTGAGCAGCTTCGACTTCCTGCCCGCGTGGACGCGCACCTGGCACCGGCGCAACATCTTCACCGACCCGGACGTGGTCGAGGGCCAGGCGGCCTATCTGCGCACCCTGGCCGCCGCCCTCGCCGACCGGCCGAACTTCCTCGGCATGACCGTCGGCAACGAGGTCAACCAGTTCGCCGCCGGCCCGCATCCCGATCCCGACCGCGTCACGGTGGACGAGGCCGAGCGATGGCTCGTACGGATGCTGGCCGCCTGCGCCGAGGGTGCCCCCGACCGGCTCCATCTGCACGCCTCCTACGACGCCGCCTGGTACCAGGACGACCAGCCCTTCACCCCCGGCCACTCCGCCCGGCTCGGCGACCTCACCGCCGTGCACTCCTGGGTGTTCAACGGCACCGCCCAGCGCCACGGCCGTACCTCCGTGCCGGCCGAGCACCACGCCGCGTATCTGGTGGAGCTGAGCAAGGCCTGGGCCGAGGAGCCGCACCGGCCCGTCTGGCTCCAGGAGGTCGGCGCGCCCGCCCCGCTCGTGCCCGCCGAACACGCCGCCGCGTTCGCCGAGGCGACCGTCAAGAACGCCCTGGACTGCCCGGACCTGTGGGGCATCACCTGGTGGTGCTCCTACGACGTCTCACGCGACCTCGCCGACTTCCCCCAACTCGAATACGGCCTCGGCCTGTTCACCGACGACCGCAAGCCCAAGGGCATCGCCCGCCTTCTGGCCGAGGCGGCGCGCCGATCGCACGCGACCCCCGCACCGCGCACCACGGCCCTCGTCGTACCCGCCGATCCGGGCCGCCGCTCCCGCTGTGCCCCCGGCGGGCCCGTCTTCGACGCCTTCTTCCGGCTCGTCACCGACGGCGCCCGACCCACCACCGTCCTCGACACCCGCGCGGACGACAAGGACCACCTCGCCGCGCGCGGCATCACCGAGGTCGTCACTCCCGATCAGGTACTCCCCACCCCACACGGAGGCACCCGCTCGTGAACCCCAGCAGACGCACCGTCCTGATCGCCGGCGCCGCCGCCGGTCTGCTCCCGCTGCCCGCCTTCCCGGCCGGCCGTCCCAAAGCCGGGGCGACCGCGCCGTACGCCTCGTACTGGTACCCGGACTCGCTCCCCTCCGGCAGCCCCGGCCCCGGCATCACCTGGCGCAGCCTGAAGAGCTGGCGCCCGGCCGACGACCCCGACCTCGCCTTCAACGCCGCGTCCGTGCCGCTCGCCGCGCGCTTCACCCCGACCCCGGCGAACACCACCGCCCGCTCCGGCCAGGCCCGCATCCAGGCCCTGGTCTCCTTCGGGCCGACGTCGAGCAACGCCTCCCAGGGCTCGGCCACCGCCGACTACTACGCCCTCACCCACTGGGCCTACCTGGACGAGCTGGTCTTCTGGGGCGGCTCGGCCGGCGAGGGCCTGATCCTCGCGCCCAACGCGCCGATCGTGGACGCGGCCCACCGGCACGGCGTCCCGGTGCTCGGGACCATCTTCCTGCCGCCGGTGGCGTACGGCGGACAGCTCCAGTGGACCCGGGACCTCGTACAGAAGGACGCCACGGGGCACTATCCGCTCGCCGCGCAGCTCGTGGCGGTCGCGGCGGCCCACGGCTTCGACGGCTGGTTCGTGAACGCCGAGACGGGCGGCGGAAACACCGCGCTCGGCCGGGCCATGCTCGGATTCGTCAAGGAGCTGAAGGGGCTCGCGGCCGCACGCGGACAGCGGGTGACCTGGTACGACGCGATGACCGTGAACGGCACGGTCAGCTGGCAGGGCGCGCTGAACAGCCAGAACCAGGCCTTCTTCCAGGCCGCCGACGACATGTTCGTGGACTTCCGGTGGAACGCGGCCACGCTCGCCTCCTCGGGCACGAGGGCGGAACAACTGGGGCGAAGCCGCTACGAGTTGTGGGCCGGGATCGACGTCGAGTCGAACGGGTCCGACACGTCGGTGGACTGGGACGCGATCGTGCCGACCGGCAGGCCGCACATCACCTCGATCGGCTTCTACCGGCCGGAGTGGACCCGCGACCACCTGCCCGCCGACCAGCGCGCCCCGGAGGACTTCCACGCCGCCGACGACCGGTTCTGGACCGGGCGGTCGCTGGACCCGTCCCGGCCGGATGCGAGCGATCCGTGGCGGGCACCGGCGGTGTCCGCCACCGACCGGTCGACGGTGACCTCGCTGCCGTTCGCGACCGTGTTCAACACGGGGCACGGGCTGCGCTGGTACGAGGACGGGGCCGTCACCTCGGACGCCGCCTGGAACCACCTCGGGCTCCAGGACCGGCTGCCGGCGCGGCGGTGGGTGGTGCGCACGGCGGGGGAGCGGCCGGCGGTCTCCTTCGACTTCGCCGATGCCTGGCGGGGCGGGAGCAGTGTGCTGGTGGAGGGTGAACTCGATCAACCGGTCGTGGTGGATCTGTACGCGACCCGGCTGCCGGTCGGTGTGGACACGGTTGTCGAGCTCACGCATCGTACCGACGCCGGCGCCGTGAACGTCGAGCTGGCCGTGGCGACGGCCGAGCCGAGTGGGGCGGGGGCGCCCCCGCCGTACACCTATCTGGCTGTGAGCCAGGTCAACAGCATCACGCGCGTGAAGTCGGTCAACGGCTGGCAGACTTTGGCGCTGCCGCTCACCGGGTTCTCCGGCACCGTACACGCCCTCGGCGTCCGGCTCACCGCCGCCGAGGGCCCGGTGCGCTGGCGCCTCGGCGGCCTCGCCGTCCGGGACACCGGCACCGCCCCCGCGGCTCCCACGGGCGCCCGCGTCACCGCCGCGACCGGCGGCGACCTCCGGCTCGCCTGGAACGCCGCCACCGGCGCCGTCCGCCACTACGAACTCCACCGCCTCCTGCCCGACGGCACCCGTCGCTTCCTCGGCGGCACCTGCCAGCGCGCCTACTTCCTCGCCGGACTGCAGCCCGAGCAGGGGGAGACCGCCGCACGATTCGAACTGCGTGCCGTGGGGGAGCTCTACAACGCCTCGACCCCCGTCACCGTCACCCACCCCTGGTAACCACCGCCATCACCCGGAACCCGCAGGGAGCACCCCGCATGCATGACGACCGCACTCTGGTGGAAGCCCGCCTCAGGCGCGTGCTCGACGAACGCATCCGCCCCGCCGTGTACCCCGAGTCCGTGCCGCTGCGGGTCGCGGTGTGGCACGCGCCCGGCGAGCCCGTGCCCGTCGAGGAGGGACTCGCGGCCGAGGCCCAGCCGATCGAGGTCGGCGCACGCTGGGGTGCTCCCTGGGGCACCAGCTGGTTCCGGGTGACCGGGACCGTGCCCGAGGCGTGGGCGGGGAGGACCGTCGAGGCCCTGCTCGACCTGGGCTTCGACGAGAACATGCCCGGCTTCCAGTGCGAGGGCCTGGTCTACCGGCCCGACGGAACCCCGGTGAAGGGCCTCAACCCGCGCAACCAGTGGGTGCGCGTCGGCGTCCCGGTGGCGGGCGGCGAGGAGGTGGTCCTGCACATCGAGGCCGCCTCCAACCCCGTCATCCTCGACTACCACCCCTTCCGGCCCACCCGGCTCGGCGACAAGGACACCGCCGGGCACGAGCCGCAGTACACCCTCACCCGCATGGACCTCGCCGTCTTCGACGAGCCGGTGTGGCAGCTGGTCATGGACCTGGAGGTGCTGGGCGAGCTGATGGCCGAGCTGCCCGTGGACTCCGCGCGCCGGCACGACATCCTGCGCGCGGTCGAGCGGGCCCTGGACGCCGTCGACCTCCAGGACGTGAACGGCACCGCCGAGCGGGCCCGCGCCGAGCTCACCGGCGTGCTGGCGGCCCCGGCCGTACCGTCCGCGCACCGGATCAGCGCGGTCGGGCACGCGCACATCGACTCGGCCTGGCTGTGGCCGCTGCGCGAGACGGTCCGCAAGGTGGCCCGTACGACCGCCAACATGACCGCGTTGATCGAGGACGAACCGGAGTTCGTCTTCGCCATGTCCCAGGCTCAGCAGTGGGCCTGGGTGAAGGAGCACCGGCCCGAGGTGTGGGCGCGGGTGAAGAAGGCCGTGGCGGAAGGGCGGTTCGTGCCGGCCGGCGGGATGTGGGTGGAGTCGGACACCAACATGCCCGGTTCGGAGGCGATGGCCCGGCAGTTCGTGCACGGCAAGCGGTTCTTCCTCGACGAGTTCGGCATCGAGAACGAGGAGGCCTGGCTGCCCGACACCTTCGGCTTCGCCGCCGGACTCCCGCAGATCATCAAGGCGGCCGGGTCCAAGTGGCTGCTGACCCAGAAGATCTCCTGGTCCCAGACGAACAGGTTCCCGCACCACACCTTCCAGTGGGAGGGCATCGACGGCACCCGGATCTTCACCCACTTCCCGCCCGTCGACACCTACAACTGCTCCATGAAGGGCAGCGAGATCGCCCACGCGGCCAGGAACTTCAAGGACAAGGGCCGGGCCCGGCACTCCCTCGCGCCCACCGGCTGGGGCGACGGAGGCGGCGGCACCACCCGCGAGATGGTCGCCAAGGCGGCCCGGCTGCGCGACCTCGAAGGCTCGGCCACCGTCGTCTGGGAGACACCCCGCGCCTTCTTCGAGAAGGCCGAGGTCGAGTACCCCGAACCGCCCGTCTGGGTCGGCGAGCTGTACCTCGAACTGCACCGCGCCACCCTCACCAGCCAGGCGAGGACCAAGCAGGGCAACCGACGCAGTGAGCACCTGCTGCGGGAGGCCGAGCTGTGGGCGGCCACCGCGGCCGTACGCACCGGATTCCCCTACCCCTACAAGGAGTTGGACCGGATCTGGAAGACGGTCCTGCTGCACCAGTTCCACGACATCCTGCCCGGCTCGTCCATCGCCTGGGTGCACCGGGAGGCCCGGGCGACGTACGAGCGGATCGCCGGGGAGCTGGAGGAGATCATCGGGGCGGCGCAGCGGGCCCTGGCGGGGGAGGGGACCCGGCATGTGGTCTTCAACCCGGCACCGCACAGCCGTCACGGCGTTCCCGCCGGAGGAGCCGGGGCGCCGCGGTCGGCGCGGGGAACGCAGGTGTCACCCCGCGCCGCGGGCGGGCACGTCCTGGACAACGGCCTGCTCCGCATCGGGATCGACGCCCAAGGCCTCGTCGTCTCCGCGTACGACCTCGACGCCGACCGCGAGACCGTCGCCCCCGGCCGGGCCGCCAACCTGCTGCAACTCCACCCGGACTTCCCGAACATGTGGGACGCCTGGGACGTCGACTCCTTCTACCGCAACACCGTCACCGACCTCACCGACGCCGAGTCGGTGGAGGCCGGCGAGGACGGCGCTTCGGTGCGGATCGTACGGAGCTTCGGCGCCTCCCGGGTCACCCAGGTGCTGACGCTGCCGCCCGGCGAGCGGAGGCTGCTCATCGACACCGAGGTCGACTGGCACGAGACGGAGAAGTTCCTCAAACTGGCCTTCCCGCTCGACCTGCACGCCGAACGATACGCGTCCGAGACCCAGTTCGGGCATGTCTTCCGCCCCACGCACACCAACACCTCCTGGGAGGCCGCCAAGTTCGAGGCGTGCAACCACCGCTTCGTCCATCTGGAGGAGCCCGGCTGGGGCGTGGCGGTCGTCAACGACTCGACGTACGGCCACGACGTGACCCGCGCGGTGCGCACCGACGCCGACCGAGGTACGACGACCACGGTGCGCGTCTCCCTCCTGCGCGCCCCGCGCTTCCCCGACCCCGAGACCGACCAGGGCGTCCACCGCTTCCGGCACGCCCTGATCCCGGGCGCCTCGATCGCCGACGCGGTCCGCGAGGGCTGGCGGATCAACCTGCCGGAACGGCACCTGACCGGGGCCCACGAGGTCGCGCCGCTGGTCACGGTGGACAACGACGCGGTCGTGATCACCGCGGTCAAACTCGCCGACGACGGCAGCGGTGACGTCGTCGTCCGCTTCCACGAGGCCCACGGCGGCCGGGCCCGGGCGACGCTCACGGCCGGTTTCGAGATCGCGGACGTCACGGCGACGGACCTGCTGGAACGGCCGGCCGGCGACACCGAGCCGCCGGTGCGCGACGGTGAGCGGATCACCGTACGGCTGAGGCCGTTCGAGCTGGTGACCTTGCGGCTGCGGCGCTGACCCGGGGACGGGTGCCGCCCGCGTCGGTCCCCCGGGGTTGACGCGGCGTCGCCGGCTCGCCGGACGGATGCTCGTAGCGCAGCGGTAGTCTCCCTGGCAGCCCCTGCCGCCACAGCATTCCGAGCGCCTCGTTCGCCCGCTGCTCCTGCTCCCGGTCGGTGGGAAGCGGCAGGTGCAGCGCGCCGAGCAGATGGATGCCGGCGAGGGCGGTGGGCGGCGTCGAGACCCGGAGGAACCTTCCGCCGAACGACGGTCCGGCCGGTCCGGCGAGCGCGGACAGGTTCACCGGCGGTGCTCCTTCCCCGCCGTCCGGCCCGGGCGCCCCGGACGGTGCTCGGACGGTCGCATCACTCCTCCACCATGCGGCCGTGCCCCGCGCGGGCACGGCGGCGGCCGGCCCTCGCCCAACAGCAGGATCTGCGATTCCGCGCACTCCGCGTCCGTGCAGACGTAGTACTGTGCGCGGCCTCCGCCTGGTCCGGCTCGGGCCCGACCAGGCCGACCGTGCCCGCGCCTGCGTGGGCCAGTCCGGGTCGGGTCACAGTCCCGGCCGCGATGCCGGCCCGGCGGTGCCGCCGGGCCGGCATCCGTCCTGGTCCTCGACTCGTCCGTGCCGCTGCCGCCTACACGCCGGGCTGCCCGTCCCCGCTCTGCTCCACGAGCCGCCCCCGCAGCCACTCCTCCACCTCGCCCACGTGGGCCGCTGCCGCCGCCCGCGCCGCCTCCGGGTCGCGGGCGGTGAGGGCGCGGTGGATGGCGGCGTGCTCGCGGCGGGTGCGGGCGAAGGCGCCCTCCTCCTGGTAGCCGCGCCAGACGCGGGCGCGGAAGGTGCGGGAGGACAGGCCCTCCAGGATGGCGGCCATGGTCTCGTTCCCGGCGGCCGCGGCGATCTCGCGGTGGAAGGCGAGGTCGTGGGCGAGGATCTCCTCCGGGTCGTCGGTGGCGTTCATCGCCGCCAAGTGCTTCTCGACCGCGGCGAGTTGGTCGTCGGTGATGCGTGCGGCGGCCAGCGCCGTCGCCGTCGACTCCAGGATTCTGCGGACTTCGAGGAGTTCCACCAGGCGCGGGCCCCGGGACAGGTCCGCGACCACCCCGAAAGTCTCCAGCAGGTCGCCGGCCTCCAGTGCGGTGACGTAGATCCCGGAACCGTGCCGGGCCTCCAGGACGCCCATCACGGTCAGGGCGCGGATCGCCTCCCGCATCGAGCTGCGGGAGATGCCCAGCCGGGCCGCGAGATCCCGCTCGGTGGGCAGCCGCTGGCCGGGCTCCAGCCGGCCCTCGGCGATCATCGCCTTGATCTCCTCGATGGCGCGCTGGGTCACCGTGCCCTTCTGCGGCACCTCTTCCTCGTCCACGCCACTCCTCCTTCCCCCGGTGCGCCGCAGTCTAGCCAGCCGAGTGGTCCGACCACTACGCCCAGGATCCGCGAATTTTCCGTGCACGAGGGTGTTGACTCGGCTTATTGGTCTGATAAGTATGCGGCGTCTGCTCGAAAACCCTCGACGAGGAGCCGCGAGATGCCCGCCAGCACTGTCAGGAAGCGCAGCAGGTCCCGGATCATCGGCGCGGTGGCTGTGGCCGCCGGCGCCTCACTCATGCTCGCCGCCTGCGGCAGCACCAAGGACACCGCGAACGCGGGCAGCGGCGGCACCGGCAAGGTCGGCGTGATCCTGCCGCTGCTCACCTCGCCGTTCTGGCAGTCGTACAACGACTACGTGCCCAAGATGGCCAAGTCCGAGGGCGTCCAGGTGCTGAAGACGGTCAACTCCAACAGTGACCCCTCGCAGCAGATCACCGACATCGACAACGAACTCACCCAGGGCGTCAAGGGACTGGTGGTCGCCCCGCTGGACAGCGCCGCCATCCAGGCCGGACTCGACCAGGCCCAACGCAAGGGCGTGCCCGTGGTCGCCGTGGACGTCGCGCCCGACAAGGGCAAGGTCGCCATGGTGGTGCGCGCCGACAACGTGGCCTACGGCGAGAAGGCCTGCGACTACCTCGGACAGCACGTGAGCAGCGGCAAGGTCGTGCAGATCATGGGCGATCTCGCCTCGGTCAACGGCCGCGACCGCTCAGCGGCGTTCCGGTCCTGCGTGAAGAAGAAGTACCCGAAGCTCACTGTGCTGGAGATCCCCGCCAAGTGGGAGTCCGACACCGCCGCCGCCAAGCTGGACACGCTGCTGGGCGCCAACCCGGACATCAAGGGCATCTACCTGCAGGCGGGCGGTGTCTATCTCGCGCCGACCCTGCAGACCCTGAAGTCCAAGGGCATGCTGAAACCGGCCGGGCAGCAGGGCCACATCGCGATCGTCTCCAACGACGGCATCCCCCAGGAGTACGACGCCATCCGCAAGGGCCAGATCGACGCCACGGTCTCCCAGCCCGCCGACGCCTACGCCAAGTACGGCCTGTACTACATCAAGGCGGCGATGGCCGGGAAGACGTTCAAGCCCGGGCCCACCGACCACGGCTCCGTGATCGTCGAACTGCCCAGCGGGATCCTGGAGGACCAGCTGCCCGCACCGCTGGTCACCAAGGCCAACGTCGACGACCCCAAGCTGTGGGGCAACACGGTCAAATGAGCACACCGCTTGTTGAAGCCGAGGGGATCGTCAAACGGTACGGCCCCACCCTCGCCCTCGCAGACGGCCGGCTCACCGTCCTGCCCGGCGAGTCCCACGCCCTGGTCGGCCGCAACGGCGCCGGCAAGTCCACTCTGGTCAACGTCCTCACCGGCCTCCAGGCCCCGGACGCCGGCACCGTCCGCTTCGACGGCGAGCCCGCGCCCCCGCTCGCCGACCGGGACGCCTGGCGCCGCAAGGTCGCCTGCGTCTACCAGAAGCCCACGGTCGTCCCGGAGCTGACGGTCGCCGAGAACCTTTTCCTCAACCGGCAGCCGACCGGCCGCGGCGTCATCAGCTGGCGCCGGCTGCGCCGGCAGGCCGCAGAACTCCTCGACACCTGGGACGTGCGCGTCGACCCCGAGGCGCGCACCGCCGACCTCAGGGTCGAGGACCGCCAAATGATGGAGATCGCCCGGGCGTTGAGCTTCGGAGCCCGGTTCATCGTGCTGGACGAGCCCACCGCCCAGCTCGACAACCGCGAGATCGAGCGGCTCTTCACCCGCATGCGCTCCCTGCAGGACTCCGGCGTCACCTTCCTGTTCATCTCGCACCACCTCCAGGAGGTGTACGAGGTCTGCCAGACGGTCACCGTGCTGCGCGACGCCCGCTGGATCACCACCGCACGCGTCGCCGACCTGCCCAAGGCGGCACTGGTGGAGGCCATGGCGGGGGAGTCGGTCGCCGAACGGGCCGCACCGGGCAGGGGAGTGGAGGACGGCGCCCCTGTCCTGCTGGAGGCACAAGGGCTCACCTCACCGGCGTACGAGAACGTCGACCTCACCGTCCGCCGCGGTGAGGTCGTCGGACTCGCCGGTTCCAGCGGCAGCGGCAAGACCGAGCTCGCCGAGTCCTTCGCCGGACTGCACACGCCGACCGGCGGCACCGCCGAACTCGACGGCGAGCGGCTGCCGTTCGGGGACGTACCGGCCGCCCTGCGGGCCGGGGTCGGCTGTGTGCCGCGCGACCGGCACGAGCAGGGACTGGTGTCCGGCCTGAGCATCGGCGACAACGTCACGCTGAGCGTACTGGACCGGCTCGGCCGGGCCGGATTCGTCGCCACCGACACACGGCGCCGTTTCGCGGCCGAGTTGATCGACCGCCTCGGCATCCACGCCGAGGGCCCCGACCAGCCGGTGTCCGACCTCTCCGGCGGCAACGCCCAGAAGGTCGTCATGGCCCGGGCCCTCGCCTCCGACCCGCGCCTGCTGGTGCTGATCAACCCCACCGCCGGCGTCGACGTGAAGTCCAAGGAGTCGCTGCTCGCGCGCATGGACAGCGCGCGCGACGACGGCACCGCCGTCCTCGTCGTCTCCGACGAACTCGACGACCTGCGCCGCTGCGACCGCGTCCTCGTCCTCTTCCACGGCCGCGTCGTCGCCGAGCACCCGGCCGGCTGGCGCGACCACGAGCTGATCGCCTCCATCGAAGGAGTTGACCATGGCTGACACCCGGGCCGCCCCTCCGCTCGCGCCCCCGAAGTCCCCGGACGCCCGGTCGGCCAGGACCGTCCTGCTCCGCCGAGCCCGCGAACTCGCCCTCGTCCCCGCACTGTTGCTGCTCATGGTGCTCGGCGCGATGGTCAACGACTCGTTCCTGACCGAGCGGAACCTGATCTCGATCCTCGGTGCCTCCGCCGCGCTGGCGATGGTCGTGCTCGCCGAGTCGCTCGTGCTGATCACCGGCAAGTTCGACCTGTCCCTGGAGTCGGTGGTCGGCATCGCGCCGGCCGTCGGGGCCCTGCTGGTGCTGCCCGCGAGCCAGTCCGGCTGGGGCACGGAATTCCCGGCCGGGCTCGCCCTGCTCGCGATCCCCGTGGTCGGTGCGGTGATCGGCGCCTTCAACGGCGTCCTCGTCGTGAAGTTCCGGCTCAACGCGTTCATCGTCACGCTCGCGATGCTCATCGTGCTGCGCGGCCTGCTGGTCGGCGCCACCAAGGGCAAGACCCTGTTCGGCATGCCCGACAGCTTCTACTCCCTGGCCACCACCACCTTCCTCACCGTGCCGCTGTCGGTGTGGCTCGCCGCCGTCGCCTTCGCGGTCGCCGGGTTCGTGCTGAAGTACCACCGCGCCGGTCGCGCCCTGTACGCGATCGGCGGCAACGCGGACGCCGCCCGCGCGGCCGGTGTGCGCGTGGACCGGGTCATGCTCGGGGTGTACGTCGTCGCGGGCGTGCTCGCCTCGCTCGGCGGGCTGCTGCAGACGGGATACGTCGGCGCGATCAGCGCCAACCAGGGCCAGAACATGATCTTCACGGTGTTCGCGGCCGCGGTGATCGGCGGCATCAGCCTCGACGGCGGCAAGGGCACCATGTTCGGCGCCCTGACCGGCGTCGTCCTCCTCGGCGTCGTACAGAACCTGCTCACCCTCGCCCAGATCCCGTCGTTCTGGATCCAGGCCATCTACGGCGGGATCATCCTCGTCGCCCTCGTGATCGCGCGTGTGACGACGGGCCGCGCCCAGGACTGATCCAGCCGTCAAGTGTCCGACGACCGAAAGGACTTCAGTGTCCCAGGCCCCCGCCCGCGTCATCGCGGTCGACACCCACGACATCCGTTTCCCCACCTCGCGCGAGCTCGACGGCTCCGACGCGATGAACCCGGACCCCGACTACTCGGCGGCCTATGTCGTGCTGCGCACCGACGCCGCCGACGGGCACGAGGGGCACGGGTTCGTCTTCACCATCGGGCGGGGCAACGACGTCCAGGTCGCCGCGATCGACGCGCTGCGGGACCATGTGCTCGGCCGTGACGCGGCCGAGCTGTGCGGCGACCCGGGCTCGCTCTTCCGGGACCTGATCGGCGACAGCCAGCTGCGCTGGCTCGGCCCCGAGAAGGGCGTGATGCACATGGCGGTCGGGGCCGTCGTCAACGCCGTCTGGGACCTAGCCGCCCGCAGGGCCGGCAAGCCGCTGTGGCAGCTGCTCGCCGATGCCGAACCCGCGTGGCTGGTCGGGCAGATCGACTTCCGGTACATCGCGGACGCGCTCACCCCCGCCGAGGCCCTCGACCTGCTGAGGCGGGGCAGGGCGGGAGCGGGGGAGCGCCGGGCACGGCTGCTGGAGCGCGGCTACCCCGCCTACACCACCTCACCGGGCTGGCTCGGCTACGACGACGCCAAGCTCGGCCGGCTCGCCGCGCAGGCCGTCGCCGACGGCTTCACCCAGATCAAGCTGAAGGTCGGCGCCGACCTCGACGACGACATCCGGCGCTGCCGGGTCGCCCGCGCGGTCGTCGGACCGGACATCCGGCTCGCCGTCGACGCCAACCAGCGCTGGAACGTGGACGAGGCGATCCGCTGGACCAAGGCGCTCGCCGAGTTCGACCCGTACTGGATCGAGGAGCCCACCAGCCCCGACGACGTCCTCGGCCACGCCGCGATCCGCCGGGCGGTGGCCCCGGTGAGGGTCGCCACCGGCGAGCACGTGCACAACCGGATCATGTTCAAGCAGCTCCTCCAGGCGGGCGCCCTCGACATCGTCCAGATCGACGCGGCCCGCGTCGCGGGCGTCAACGAGAACCTCGCCGTCCTGCTGCTCGCCGCCAAGTTCGGCGTCCCGGTCTGCCCGCACGCGGGCGGCGTCGGCCTGTGCGAACTCGTCCAGCACCTCTCGATGTTCGACTACCTGGCCCTCTCCGGCACCACCGAGGACCGGGTCATCGAGTACGTCGACCACCTCCACGAACACTTCGTCACCCCCGTCGTCATCCGCGACGGCCACTACACCGCACCCACCGCGCCCGGCTTCTCCGCCGCCCTGCACCCGGAGTCCATCGCGCGGTACACCTTCCCCGGCGGCACCTACTGGGCCGCCGACCCCGAGACCCAGAAGGGACAGACCGCATGAGTGACTTCGAGGGCCTGAAGGCCCTGGTCACCGGTGGCGCCTCCGGCATCGGCCGGGCCACCGCCGACCTCCTCGCCGCCCGTGGCGCCCGGGTCGCCGTCCTCGACCGGGACCCGGCGGACGTCGACAAGCCGCTCCTCGCCTACCGCGCCGACGTCACCGACGACGCCTCGGTCCGCACGGCCGTCGAGCGGGCCGCCGAGGACCTCGGCGGGCTGGACGTCCTGGTCAACAACGCCGGGATCGGCGCGCTGGGCACGGTGGAGGACAACGACGACGCCGAGTGGCAGCGCGTCTTCGACGTCAACGTCCTCGGCATGGTCCGCACCGCCCGCGCCGCCCTCCCGCACCTGCGCCGCTCGGACCACGCCGCGATCGTCAACACCTGCTCCGTCGCCGCCACCGCCGGACTGCCCCAGCGCGCCCTGTACAGCGCCACCAAGGGTGCCGTGTACTCCCTGACCCTCGCCATGGCCGCCGACCACGTCCGCGAGGGCATCCGGGTCAACTGCGTCAACCCCGGTACGGCCGACACCCCGTGGGTCGGCCGGCTGCTGGAAGCGGCCCCCGACCCGGCCGCCGAACGCGCCGCCCTGGCGGCCCGCCAGCCCACCGGCCGACTGGTGTCCGCCGCCGAAGTCGCGGGCGCCATCGCCTACTTGGCCAGCCCGCTGTCCGGCGCCACCACCGGCACCGCCCTCGCAGTCGACGGCGGCATGCAGGGCCTCAGACTGCGCCCGGAGGGCCGGTGACGAGGCTCGGCCGCAGCGGAGTCGAGGTCACCCCGCTCGGCTTCGGCGCCGCGACGCTCGGCAACCTCTACCGCCCGGTGGACGACGAGCAGGCGCGGGAGGCCGTACGGGCCGCCTGGCAGCGCGGCATCCGGTACTTCGACACCGCCCCGCACTACGGCCTCGGCCTGTCCGAACGCCGGCTCGGCGCCGCCCTGCGCGCATACGACCGCGCGCACTTCACCGTCTCCACCAAGGTCGGCCGCCGCCTCGAACCCATCGACGATACCGGCGACGACCTGGCCCACGGCTTCGCCGTACCCGCCACCCACCGCCGGGTGTGGGACTTCAGCGCGGACGGCGTCCGCCGCACCCTGGAGGCGAGCCTGGAGCGCCTCGGCCTGGACCGCGTCGACGTCGTCTATCTGCACGATCCCGACGACCACGCCGAGCAGGCCTTTCGGGAGGGCTACCCGGCCCTGGAGAAGCTGCGCTCCGAGGGCGTCGTCGGCGCGATCGGCGCCGGCATGAACCAGACCGCGATGCTCACCCGGTTCGTCCGCGACACCGACGTGGACGTGGTCCTGTGCGCCGGCCGCTACACCCTGCTCGACCAGAGCGCGGGGGCCGAACTGCTGCCAGCGGCCGCCGAGTACGGCGTGTCGGTCGTCCTCGGCGGCGTGTTCAACTCGGGCCTGCTGGCGGACCCGACACCCGAGTCGACGTACGACTACAGCCGTGTCCCACCGGAGTTGCTGGACCGGGTCCTGCGCATGAAGGCGGTCGCGGAGCGGCACGGCACCACCCTGCGCGCCGCCGCGCTGGCCTTCGCCTTCGCCCACCCGGCCGTCGCCAGTGTCCTGCCCGGGCCCCGCTCCGCGTCCGAAGTCCACGACTGCGCAGCCCAGTTCGCCTCCGTGGTTCCGGCGGAGTTCTGGCAGGAGCTGCGAGAGTGCGGTCTGCTGCCCCGAGAGGAAGACCCGTCATGAGAGTGGCCCTGCACACCAAGGTCCGCGCCGACCGGATCGCCGAGTACGAGGCGGCCCACCGGGAGGTCCCGGAGGAACTGACCCGGGCCATCCGCGCCGCCGGTGCCACCTCCTGGACCATCTGGCGGTGGGGGTCCCCCCGCGCGAGCGAAGCCGAGCGTGGGGGAGGCACCGACCTGTTCCACCTGCTGGAGTGCGCGGACTACGCCCGCCTGCTCGCCGAACTGGAGCAGCTGCCGGTCAACGTGGCCTGGCAGGCCCGCATGGCCGAGCTGCTCGACGTGGTGCACGACTACTCCCGCGAGGGCGCCGGCGCCGGGCTGCCCGTCGTCTGGGAGCTGCCGTGACCGTCGACGCCCACCACCACGTCTGGGACCTGTCCGTCCGCGACCAGGACTGGATCCCCGAAGGCAGTCCGCTCAGGCGCGACTTCACCTTGGCCGACCTCGAACCCGAGGCGAGGGCGGCCGGAGTCACCCGCACCGTCCTCGTCCAGACGGTCACCGTCGCGGAGGAGACACCCGAGTTCCTGGCCCTGGCGGCCGAGCACGACCTGATCGCGGGCGTCGTGGGCTGGACCGACCTCACCCGCCCCGACATCGCGGAGGAACTGTCCCGACTGCGCGAACTCCCCGGCGGTTCCTTCCTGAAGGGCATCCGGCACCAGGTCCAGGGTGAGCCGGACCCGCGGTGGCTGCTGCGGAAGGACGTACGGCGCGGACTCGCGGCCGTGGCCGGGGCGGGCCTCGTCCACGATCTGGTCGTCCTGCCCCACCAGCTTCCGGCCTGCGCCGAGGCCGCCGCGAGCCTGCCCCAAGTCACCTTCGTACTCGACCACTTGGGCAAGCCGCCGATCGCAACCGGAGAACACGAGCCCTGGGCCTCCGCCCTGCGTGCGCTCGCCGTCCTCCCCAACACGGTCGCCAAACTCTCCGGCCTGGTCACCGAGGCCGACCCCGGCTCCTGGACGACGGCCGACCTGCGGCCGTACACGGACGTGGCCCTGGAGGCCTTCGGCCCCGGCCGGCTGATGTTCGGCTCGGACTGGCCGGTGTGCACGACGGCGGCCTCCTACGCCGACGTGCACACCGTCATCACCGAGTTGACCGCAGACCTCGACGAGGCCGACCGCCGGGCCCTCTTCGAGGGCACCGCCACGGCCGTCTACGGCCTGTGACCCACGGCGTGGCCGGCGTGCACCTCCCCACCCCGTACCGCACAATGCCGACATGACTGATCATCATCAGCCGCGCACTCCCTCCGCTCCGTTGCTGCGTGCTCCCGGGGACGGTGAACTCATCGACGTCGCCGGCGTCGCCCACTTCTTCCGGCTCACCGCAGAGCACACGGACGGGCGTTTCACCTTCGAGGAGTTCAGCCTCGCCCCCGGCACCATCGGCGCCAGGCCGCATGTGCACGACGGACACGACGAGTACTTCTACGTCCTCGAGGGGGAGCTGACGCTCCACACCGGCGACGGCGAGGTGACGGCCGGCCCCGGACACCTGCTCGCCGCCCCCCGTGGCACCCCGCACGGTTTCCGCAACGGCGGCCAGGTCCTGGCACGCGCTCTGTGCCTGTACACCCCGGCCGGCTACGAGAACTACTTCCGCGACGTGCACGCGGCCGTGAGCGCCGGGGCCGAGGCGACCGACGAGCTGCTGGCAGAGTTCCGCAGCCGTTATCGGACCCGGTCGTTCCGGATTCCCTCGGACAGCCGGCAGGAGCCGTAGCCGGGCCGACAGGTCGATCCCGCGGGCCGATGTCGCATGTCGGCCCGCGGGCCGGTGTCGCATGTCGGAGGGCCCGGCCGCTCACGACCGCCCGGTCACCGCGGCCAGCCGCGTCGGTGGCATGTACTCCCGGACGAACGTCCGCTCCCAGCACGCCCCGCTGTCCCGCAGCTCCCGCCAGGTGGTGTAGCGGTAACGGAAGAGGCGCGCGCGGACATACCTGGGCGGGGTGTCCGGTGGGAAGGGGGAGCGGCGCAGCAGGCGCAGGGTGTCGCGGTCGTTCTCCAGCAGGCGTTCCACCAGACCGCCGAACCATTCCCCCGCATAGCCCGGGGACAGAGCCGCGAACCACATCAACCAGTCCAGGCGCAGATGGTAGGGGGCGAACTGGCGCGGCCAGTGCCGGGTGTCACCGGGCTTGCCGCGGAACTCGTACTCGCGCCAGTCCGAGTCCTCGCGCGGCACCTCGTCCAGCGTGCCCTCGACCACCACCTCGTAGCGGACCCGGCTGACGCTGCCGAACGCGCCGTAGGTGTTCACCAGGTGCAGCGGGTCGAAGGAGCGGTTCATGATCTGCCGGCGGGAGACCATGTTGGCCACCGGGCGGTAGCTCAGGAAGAGCAGCAGCGCGGCCACCGCGAGCACCAGGACCTCGTACCACAGCGGCGCCGCCGGCACGGACGGCGCGGCCCCGGGAATCCGCAGCGCGGACAGGGCCAGCACGATGGTGATCCAGTTCAGCCAGGAGAAGTTGCCGGACAGCACCAGCCACAGCTGGGTGACGATCATCAGGGCGGCGGCGGCCGAGGCGATGGGCTGCGGCGTGAACAGTAGCACCGGCACGACCAGTTGGGTCATGTGGTTGGCGGCCACCTCCACCCGGTGCAGCGGCTTCGGCAGATGGTGGAAGAACCAGCTCAGCGGGCCCGGCATGGGCTGTGTCTCATGGTGGTAGTCGAGGCAGGTCAGCTTCCGCCAGCACGCGTCGCCCCGCATCTTGATCAGCCCGGCGCCGAACTCCACCCGGAACAGGATCCAGCGCAGCAGGAACAGCACGACGATGGGCGGCGCCACCTTCTCGTTGCCGAGGAACGCGGCCAGGAAGCCCGTCTCCAGCAGCAGCGACTCCCAGCCGAACGCGTACCACGTCTGGCCCACGTTGACGACCGACAGATACAGCGCCCACGGCACCAGCCACAGCAGGATGCCGGCCCACAGCGGCAGCAGGGAGTCCGCGCCGGCGAGCAGAGCCGCCGACACCGCGCAGCCGGCCCACGCGCAGCCCGCGAAGAAGCGGTCGGAGTAATGCAGATGGAACAGGCTCGGCGCCCGTTTGAAGGGGACCAGCGCCACGAACCGGGGGATCGGCAGCATGCCGCGCTCGCCCAGCAGCGCCCGGAACTGCATCGCCGCCGTCAGGAACGCCACCAGGTACACGGCGGCCAGAGCCCGCTGGAAGACCAGCCTGGTCAGCCAGTAGTCGGGAGCGGTGAACCAGTTCACGGCTGTGCGCGCCCTTCGTCGCGGCTAAACCGCCGGTGTCGTCCTCATCATCGCCTCCCTCGAGTTGCCAGCCAAACGGGCACGATGCAAACAATAGGGAGAAATCACCCAAAGTGATGGGAAGTGTACGGTGCGGATACCCACCGGATCCATCGTCACGGCCTGCGCGCTCTCGGTGGCGCTGCTCGTCGCCGGCTGCGGCCGCCCCGGCGTCAAGGAGGCCCGGATGGGCGAGGAGGTCTATCTCCTGCCCGCCGCGGCCCAAGGGCCAGACCCCTTCACCGCTTCCACGGTCACCGCGCCGGTGAGAGCCGGCACGGGGAGCGCCGATCCCACCGCGCCGCCTCATCCGGGCACGGCCGACCCCAGCGCCACACGGCCGCCCGTCGCCGGCTCCTCGCCGCCGGCGGTGCCCGCCGGGCTGGTCGGCGTACACCCGCGCGCCCTGCGCATCCTGTCCGGCGCGACTCCCGGCCTGTACGGCGGCACCGCACGCGTCGCCGGCTGTGACGTCGGACGGCAGACCGGGTATCTGACCGCGGACCGCGCCAAGGGTGACGCCTTCGCTCGGGCGGCCGGTGTCTCCGCGAACGGCCTGCGCGGCTTTCTGCGCGGCCTGACCCCCGTCGTGCTGCGCGCCGACACCCGGGTCACCGACCACGGCTATCGCGACGGACAGGCGGTCGCCCACCAGGCCGTCCTCCAGGCCGGCACCGCTGTCCTGATCGACAACCGTGGACTGCCCCGGGTGCGCTGTGCCTGCGGCAACCCGCTGGGGCCGCCGACGCCGACCCGCGTCGGCTCCGGCGCCCGTGGCGGTGCCTGGCCCGGCTACCGTTCGGGTCAGGTGATCGCGGTGACCCCGGCACCCCGGGCGGTCACCAGCATCACGATCGTCAACGCCGAGACGCGCACCTGGATCGAACGCCGGCTCGGTCACGACGTACGCGACGACCAGGTCGTCCCCGCGCCCGCCTGGGCCACCGCCGCGCCCGACGGCGACCCCGACCCACCGGGTGCCGCCACCCCGGGCACCGCACCGCCGTACCCCACCCAGCCCGGTCCGCGGCGGAGCCGACCGGAGGCCTCCGCGGGCACGATCGGCAAGGAGCCGCCCGTGGCCGCCACCCCGAGGGCGCCGGACATGCCCACCGGGCGGAGCACCCCGGCGCCGGACCCGGCCGCCCCGTGGATCCGGCCGTCCCTTGGTCCCGTTCCGCAGGCGCCCGGCACCCCGGACCCGCCGTACGCGATCGGACCGCAGGACGGGATCGGCCCTCCGGACGGGATCGGCTCTCCGGACGGGATCGGCCCATCGGGCCTGCCGGACGCTCCGGGCCTGCCCGACCCCGTCGGACCGGTCCCGGCCGCCACGGCGGACGTCCGGTCGAGCCCGGCCCCCGACGCCACGGACGGCGATGCCGCGGGCGCCGCCGCCGCGGACCTCTCCGGTGGCTGAGCCCGTCCGGAGCCGGACTCTCCCCCTGGGGAGCCGACCGCGGCAAGAGGTCGAAGAAACGGACAAATCCTGGCAAGGTGGGCGCATGGCAGTTCGGGGAGCGAGTGCCGTGTCACTCCCGGAGGACTGGCCCGCCCACCCGGATCCGATCCTGGCGCTCAACCGCATGGGCACCTTCGACTGGGACCTGGACACGGGTCTGTTCCACATGGACGCCCAGGCACACGAGGTGCTCGACCTGCCGCCCGAGGAGTACGACGGACGGCTCGAGTCGCTGGCCCTCAGGGTCCCGCGATCGGAGACGGCCCGGCTGGACGAGCTGGTGGCCCGGGCGATCAAGGACGGCAGCGAGAACTACGGGGCCTACTTCCGCATCCGCTGCCGCGACGGCACCCAGCGCTGGACCCACACCCAGGGCTACATCCGCCGGGACGCCACCGGCCGCCCGCGCCGGGTCGTCGGCATCGTCCGCGACGCCACCGAGGAACTCGCCGAGAGCGAGGTGCGCAGCCTGCGGGCCGCCCAGGACGAGGCGTTCCGCCAGCAGACCAACGTCGTGCAGGCCGTCTCCGCCTCCCTCGCCCACGCCCGCAGCGTCCAGGACGTCATCGACGCCCTCAAGGACACCCGTGGCATCCGCCATCTCGGCGCGGCCAGCCTGGTGATGGGGCTGGTGGAGGCCGGCCGCATCCGCCTGGTGGCCGAGGGACCCATCGACGCCTCGGTCCCCGGCACCCAGATCACCCGGATCGACGAGCCGTACCCGATGAGCGAGGTCGTGCGCACGCTCGCGCCCCGGTTCATCGAGTCCCCGGAGGAATTCGCCGAGCACTATCCGATCCTCTGGCCGCACCTCACCGACCTGCACGTCACCTCCGCGGCCTATCTGCCGCTCATCGCCCAGGCCCGCCCGATCGGCGCGATGGGGTTGCTCTACAGCGACCGGCGCGGCTTCTCCGCCGAGGAGCGGGCCGTCCTGGTCGCGCTCGGCAGCAGCATCGCGCAGAGCCTGCAGCGGGCCATGCTCTACGAGCAGGACAAGGACCTCGCCCAGGGCCTGCAGCAGGCCATGCTGCCCCGCACCATCCCCAGCGTCCGCGGCGCCGACATCGCCGTCCGCTACCGGTCGGCCGCCCTCGGCCGGAACATCGGCGGCGACTGGTACGACCTGATCCCGCTGCCCGGCGGGCGGGTCGGCGCGGTCATCGGCGACGTCCAGGGCCACGACACCCACGCGGCGGCCGTCATGGGCCAGCTGCGGATCGTGCTGCGCGCCTATGCCGCCGAGGGACACACCCCGGCCACGGTGATGGCCCGTGCCTCCGTCTTCCTGCACGAACTCGACACCGACCGCTTCGCCACCTGCCTGTACGCCGATGCCGACCTGTCCACCGGAGTCGTGCAGGCGGTCCGGGCCGGGCACATCGACCCGCTGATCCGGCACGGCGACGGCAGCTGCCGCCGGGCGCCGGTCGAGGGCGGGCTGCCGCTGGGTCTGTCCGCCGAGTTCGGCCGGCTGGATTACCCCGTCTCCACCCTCGAACTCGACCCCGGCCACACCCTGCTGCTGTGCACCGACGGGCTCGTCGAACAGCCCGGCGCCGACCTCGACGACGGCATGCACCGCCTCTCGGCGCTCGTCGCGGCCGGCCCCGAGGACGTGGGCCCGCTCGCCGACCGGCTGATCCAGATGGCCGAGGAGCGGGGCGGCGAAGACGACGTGGCGCTGCTCCTGCTGCGCCGGCGCACCCCGGAGGCCCCGCCCGCCGGCGGCCGGCTCCAGCAGCACGTGGCACCCGGCGACCCGGACGCCCTCAGCCAGGCCCGGCACCTGATCCGCGCCGCGGTCCGCTCCTGGGGCCACCGCGACCGTGCCGACGAGATCGAGCTGGTCGCCGACGAGCTGATCACCAACGCGCTGATGCACACCGAGGGCGCCGCGATCGTGACCCTGCGGGCCCTCGACGGCGGCCACCGCAGACTGCGGATCGAGGTCGAGGACTCCTCCAGCGCCCTGCCGCGCCGCCGTGAGGCGGGCGAGGACGGCGTCTCCGGCCGCGGCCTGCTGCTCGTGGAGATGCTCACCGACGCGTGGGGCGTGGAGGCGCGGGGCGGCGGCAAGGCGGTGTGGTGCGAGTTCCGCCGCGGCGGCTGACGCGGCTGACCCGGCTTTGTCAGTGCGGGATGGCACCCTGGAGCCATGCCGGAACTGCCCGAGGTAGAAGCGCTGAAGGACTTCCTCACCGAGCACCTGGTCGGCCGCCGGGTGGCGCGGGTGCTGCCGGTCGCCGTCAGCGTCCTGAAGACGTACGACCCTCCGGTCACCGCCTTCGAGGGCGGCGAGGTGACGGCCGTGCACCGGCACGGCAAGTTCCTGGACCTGGCGGCGGACAGCGAGCTGCACCTGGTGACGCACCTGGCCCGGGCCGGCTGGCTGCAGTGGAAGGACCGGCTGCCGGCCGGCCCGCCCAAGCCGGGCAAGGGACCGCTCGCATTGCGCGTGGCCCTGGAGACCGGCGAGGGCTTCGACCTCACCGAGGCCGGCACCCAGAAACGCCTCGCGGTGTACGTCGTGCGCGATCCGCGGCAGATCGAGGGCATCGCCCGGCTCGGCGCGGACCCGCTGGCCGCCGACTTCGACGAGGACCGCCTCGCCGCCCTGCTCAAGGACGAGAGACGTCAGCTGAAGGGCGCCCTGCGCGACCAGTCCCTGATCGCGGGGGTCGGCAACGCCTACAGCGACGAGATCCTGCACGCCGCGAAGATGTCCCCGTTCAAGCTCGCCGCCTCCCTGACCCCCCAGGAGACCCATCGGCTCCACGCGGCGCTGCGCTCGACGCTCACCGAGGCGGTAGACCGCTCCCGGGGCCTGGCCGCCGGGCGGCTGAAGGCGGAGAAGAAGAGCGGCCTGCGCGTCCACGGCCGGACCGGCGAGCCGTGCCCGGTGTGCGGCGACACCATCCGGGAGGTCTCCTTCAGCGACTCCTCGCTGCAGTACTGCCCCACCTGCCAGACGGGCGGCAAGCCCCTGGCCGACCGCAGACTGTCCCGGCTGCTGAAGTAGGGGCTACGGCGCGTCGACGGACACCAGGTGCTGTCCGTCCATGGTGCGTACGTCGTAGCGGGCGATGTCGTCGGCGTGCATCGTGGAGGATCCGAGCGCGGTGAAGGTTCTGGTGGCGTGACCCGGTTCCATCCAGGTGCCGGCGACCTCCTCGGAGCCGTCGCGGCCCACGATGACGAGCCGGCAGGCATGCGGGCCGGTGCCGTCCTTCACCTTCAGCAGCAGCCGGCTGCCCGTGTCCCCGTCGTCGGCGGTGACCTCGGCCCACACCCCGGTCTTCGGATCGGTCGCGGCGGCTACCTGCGCGACCGGCTCCGCATGGCCGGCGAAGGCCACGATCCCCGGACCGGCCACGGCCAGCACCACGGAGGCGGCCAGGCCGTACAGAAAGCGCCGGCGGCGCGCCCGATGCCGGAGCGCGACCTCGCCGAGCAGCCGGTCCAGCAGCCGGGGACCGGGCTGTGCCATGGGGTGCACAAAGCGCGGCGTGGCCCGGCGGTACAGCATCAACTGCCGTGTGGCGGGACCGAATTCGGTCACCCGTGCCGCGCATTGGGGGCACTCCATGAGGTGGTCCTCGAAGCGGAAGGCCTCCGCCTCGTCCAGCACGCCGAGCGCGTACGCGCCGACGTCGCGATGCCTTTCCAGGGACCTCATGCCGAATCCTCGTGCCGATGGGTGCGGGTGGGGTTACTCCGTGCACCCACCCGTACGCAGCCGACAGCCGAATCACTCAAGCCACCCGCAGAATCCCGGACGAGAGATTCGGAGCCGCGCGGCCCGCGGATTGGTCCGATTCCGGAAAACTTCAGAACGCCCCGGAGCGACGGCTCAGAACAGATGGATCGCGAGGTGCCCGAGGGGCAGCCCGAGCCGCCACGCCGGTGTCCACACCTTCGGCCCGTCGTCCTCGCCGGCCGGCCCGCCACCGCCCGGCACCGCGTCCAGGTCCGGCGCGAGCAGCTCGGTCTCCTCCAGCCAGCGCCAGGCGTCGGCGGCGAGGGCCAGGTCGGGCGAGCGGGTGCCGGACCGCTCGGCCCGTTCGGCCAGCTCGGCCATGCGCTCGCCCACCCAGTCCCGCCACGGCTGGTCGTAGGCGGTCAGGGAGAGCCAGTTCTCCAGCTGGGAGATCACCCGGATGCCGGACAGCTCCCCGTCGGTGTCGGACAGGAAGACGGTGAGCGCCAGCGCGTCCCGGCCGGCCCGGAACTCGAAGGAGGTCGGCGGCATCAGATCGCCGGTGCGCAGCAGCTCGTCGGCGATGTACTCGGCGTACAACCAGGCCATGGGGACGGCCAGTTCTCCGCCGTCGGTGCCGTCCGTGCTCTCGTGCCCTCTGTGCTGCATCCCTTCCTGCCCTTCCTCCGGTACGTGCGCGTCGCCCGAGCCTCGTCGGGGTCGCGGCCCCGACCGCTGCCCGGAACGCGGATGAGGACAGCCCATTGCCCGAACGGGGGCCACAGCAAGGCGCTTTACCGAGGTTTGACCCGGCCTCCGGTTTCAGTGCAGGTCGGCCGCATAATCCGGAAGGACCCGGCGCAGCGCGCGCAGCGCGTAATACGCGCGGGACTTCACGGTACCGGGTGGCACCCCCAGGGTCTGCGCCGCTTCCGCCACACTGGCCCCGAGGAAATACACGAGTACCAGCACGTCACGGTGCTCCGGCGTGAGTGTCTTCACAGCCTCCCGGACATCGAGCATCGCGGCGGCCCGTTCGGCGTGATCGGCGGTCACCCGTGCGCTCTCCGGGATGTCGGCGCCGGTCTCCGGGGGCCGGGCCTGCCGGGCCCGCCGGGCGTCGATCGCGAGCCGCCGGGCGACCGTCAGCAGCCAGGGCCGTACGGAGTCGAAGTCCTCGGCGTGCAGCGCCTCGGGATGCTGCCAGGCGCGCAGCAGGGTCTCCTGGACGAGGTCCTCGGCGCGCTGCCGGTCGCCGTCGCAGAGCCTGAGCAGCAGGGCGAAGAGCGGTCGGCCGTGCTCGCGCTGGAGCGCGGCCAGTTCGTGTTCGGCGGTCGTCGTCCCGCGGGTCCGTGCCGCCGCCTGGTGGATCAGTGAGGTTCCGGCCGTCATGGCCGTATGGCAGCGCAGGGCACGGCCCGGGGACAGGGCGTGCGCACGGGTCTGCGACGGACGGTCGATCGCGTCGGCGAACGGTCGGACGAACGGTCCGGCCACCCCGCAGGGGGTTCATTCGGCGGGCCGCGCCTCGGCCAGCACCGAGCGCCGGTAGGAGTAGCCGAAGTAGATCACGCACCCGATCACGAACCACGCCGCGAACCGCACCCAGGTCTGCCAGTGCAGGAACGTGATCAGCCAGATCGAGAACACGCAACCCAGCGCGGGCACGACCGGCATCCACGGCGTACGGAAGGTGCGCGGCAGCTCCGGGCGCCGGTAGCGCAGCACGATCACCGCCGCGCACACCACCACGAAGGCCAGCAGGATGCCGATGTTGGTCAGCTCGGCGGCCGAGCCGATCGGCACGAACCCGGCGATGGCGGCCGAGGCCACCCCGACGATCCAGGTCACCCGGGTCGGCACATGCCGCGTCGGGTGCGTCCTGGCGAACCATGGGGGCAGCAGACCGTCCCGGGACATGGAGAACCAGACCCGGGTCACGCCCAGCATGAACGTGAACATCACGGTGAGGATGCCGATGATCGCGCCCACCGCGATCACGTCCGCCAGCGCGTCCAGGCCCACCGACTTGAACGCGCTGGAGAACCCGCTCTCCGGGTCGATGTGCTTGTAGTCCTGCATCCCCGTCAGCACCAGGCAGGCCGCCACGTACAGCACCATCGAGATCACCAGTGAGTAGATGATCGCCTTCGGCATGTGCCGCTGGGCGTCCCTGGACTCCTCGGCGGCCGTCGACATGGCGTCGTAGCCGAACACCGCGAAGAAGACGGTCGCCGCGCCGGTGAAGGCACCGCCGATGCCGAACGGGAAGAACGGGTGGTAGTTCGCCGAGTCGGTGTGGAACATGCCCACCCCGATCACCAGCAGCACCACCAGCACCTTCAAAACGACGACGAACGTCTCGAAGCGGGCCGCGCTGCGCATGCCCAGGTTGAGCAGCCAGGCGATCAGCAGGCACAGGAGCGCCGCGAACAGGTCCACCCGGTGCCCGGCCCCGGTGCCCGGCGCCCCCAGCATCCAGTGCGGCAGCTTCGCGCCCATCGCCTCGACGAGAAATCCGAAGTAGCCCGAGATGCCGATCGCCACCACCGCCACGATCGCGGTGTACTCCAGCAGCAGGTCCCAGCCGATGAACCAGCCCGCGAACTCGCCGAGCACCGCATAGCCGTAGGTGTACGCCGATCCCGCCTTCGGGATCAGTCCGGCGAACTCGGCGTACGACAGCGCCGCACAGGCGCTCGCCACACCGGCGACGAGGAACGACACCACCACCGCCGGACCCGCCGTGCCGTTGGCCACCGTGCCCGCGAGCGTGAAGATGCCCGCGCCGATGATGCCGCCCACCCCGATCGCGGTGAGCTGCCACAGGCCGAGGGAGCGGTCCAGCCGGGTGCCCTCGCCGACCTCGGTCTCCTCGATGTGTTCGATGGGTTTGCGGCGGAGAATCCCCTCACCCGCGCGGAGCCCGGCCATGCGTCTCACCTCTTCGCCGACGGCAACGGCTGACGGCGGATCATGATGGCTCAGGTGCCCCGCACAGGGAAGACGCCACGCACGGCCCAGGCGGGCGTCCAGGTGCGGGCCGCGGGCCGGGCCGGGAGGCGGGCGGTGAGATGGTCGCGCAGCGCGGCGAGCCCCGGGTGTGCGTTGGCCGCGGCCCAGACCAGGGAGTGCGGGTACACCGGCGTCGGGTCGACGAGCGGGATGCGCCGCAGGTCGTGCCCGGCGGGCCGGGAGAACCGGGTCAGCTCGCCGACGAAGGTGGCGAGCGAGTCGGAGCCGGCGACCGCATCGAGCAGCGGCTCCCCGCCGGAGTCGGGGACGACCGAGTCGATGGTCAGCCCGAACTCGGCGGCGAGGGTCGTGTAGTACGCGGCCCACTCGGTGCCGTCCACGAGGCCCGGCATCCAGATCCGGTGCCCGGCCAGCTGCGCCGGCGTCACCGACCGGGCCCCGGCGAGCGGGTGCCGCGCCCCGGTGAGCAGCTGCACCGGCTCGTCCAGCACCCGGACGGACCGCAGCCCCTCGGGAAGCCGCGTGGTGACCGCGCGGATGGTCGCGTCGATGCCGCCCGCGCGTACGGCGGCGACGGCCGTGCTCGCGTCGAAGAGCGTCACCATGTCGAGGGCCGTGTCGGGCTGGGCCTCATGGAACTCCCGCAGCAGGGCCGCGGGGGACAGCCGGGCCCCGAGCACGTCGACGCGCAGCGCCCGCCCTCCCGGCCGCACCGAGGCCAGGGCCCGCTCCTCGGCCAGCAGCAGCTCCTGGGCGTGCGGCAGGAACGCCTGCCCGTCGATGGTCGGCCGCGCCCCGCGCGCGGCCCGGGCGAACAGCCGTACACCGAGCTCCTTCTCCAGCGCCGCGATGCGCTTGGAGACGGCCTGCTGGGTGATGCCGAGGAGAGCCGACGCCTCCTGGAACTGCCCGGTGTCCACCACGGTGACGAAGGTGCGTACGGCCTTGAGATCCACGCGGCACAGCGTACGCGTACAACCGATGGTTGTGGCTGTTGTCCTGCTGGTTGTTTGCTTCCGGCCCGGCCTGCTGGTTTTCATGTCCGGGGTCAACGGGAGGTTGTGCGTGAAGCTGGGTCGGCAGTTCGGATGGCTGTGGGCCGCGTACTCGGTGAGCGCACTCGGCACCTATCTCGCCTTCGACGCGTTCTCGGTGATCGCTGTGATCGCCCTGCACGCCGGGCCGGCCGAGGTGGCGCTGCTCGCCGCGACCGGGCCCGCGGTGGGTGCCGTGCTGGCGGTGCCGCTCGGGCCGTGGGTGGAGTTCCGGCGCAAGCGGCCGGTGATGATGACGATGGACCTGATCCGGTGCGCCGCGCTGCTCACCATCCCCCTCGCCTACGCCCTCGGCGGCCTCGGCCTCGGCCAGCTGCTGCTCGTCTCCATGCTCGTCGCGGCGGCCGACATCACCTTCAACGCGGCATCCGGCGCCTTTCTCAAGACGCTCGTACCGGCCGACGGACTGCTCAGCGCGAATGCCCGGTTCGAGTCCACGAACTGGACCGCCCTGGTCCTCGGACCGCCCCTCGGCGGCGCCGCGATCGGGCTGTTCGGTCCCGTGACGACCGTGCTGGCGAATGCGGTCAGCTTTCTGCTCTCGGCCCTGGGCATCCGGGCCGTCGGCGGCGGCGAGCCGCGCCCTGGGCGCACCGGAGCCGAACGCCTGCGGCCGGCCGACCTGCTCGACGGCTGGCGGCACATCCTCACCAGCCCGGCCCTGCGGCCCCTCTTCTTCAACAACCTCGCGGGCAACGCCCTGATCATGGTCGCCGTGCCGCCACTGGCCGTCCTCATGCTCGGCCGGCTCGGCTTCGCCCCCTGGCAGTACGGCCTCTCCTTCGCCGTGCCCTGCCTCGGCGGCCTCCTCGGCTCCCGGCTGGCCCGACCCCTGGTCGCCCGCTACGGACAGCGGCGGGTACTGCGCACCGCGGGCACCCTGCGCGCCGTCTGGCCGCTCGGACTGGCCTTCGTCCAGCCCGGGCTGCCCGGGCTGCTGCTGGTGATGGCCGTGGAGTTCGGGGTGATCACCAGCTCGGGCGTCTACAACCCCGTGTACGCCACCCGCCGCCTGGAGTGCACCCCGAACGACCGGGTCGCCCGCACCCTGTCCGCCTGGTCGATCACCGGCAAGGCCACCACGGCCGCCCTGACCGCCCTGTGGGGCCTGCTGGCGAGCCTCACCGGCCCGCGCACCGCCATCGCCCTCGCCGGCGTCCTGCTGCTCGCGACCCCGACGCTGCTGCTGCGGGAACCCCGGGAGGCTACGGCACGACCGTCACCGGCCAGCGCCCCGCCTTCACCAGCCGGATCGCCACCGAACCGATGATCCGGTGGCCGGCCTGCTCCGAGGCGCCCACGACCACCGCGTCCGCCTTGAGCTCGTCGGCCGCCTTCACCAGCCCGCCGTAGGGGTCGCCGCGGAAGGTGTGGAACTCCCAGCGCACATCGAATATCCCCTTGACCCGCTCGGTCGCCTCCCGGATGTAGCTGACCAGGTCCTCGGCGATCTCGTCGGTCGTCTCCGCCACCGGCGCCCCGAGCGCCGCCCCGGCGGCCAGCACCGGCTGTACGTACACCACGGCAAGCAGCGCGTGCTGCCGCCGGGCGAGCCCGCCCGCGTACGCCGCGGCACGCAGCGAGGAGTCGGAGCCGTCGACCCCGACCATGATGACCTTCGGCCCGTCCGTACCGCGCTCGAACCGGTGTGAGTCCGAGGGTGAGTGCGCATGCTGTTCCGCCACGGCTCGAGGCTATCGGAAGCGCGGTTTCCCGCGCCGGTGCGGGGCCGTGCGACCTGCGGTGCAGCGCAGCGGGCCGGCGCCTCGACGGGCGAGCCGCGCGACCCCTTCCTACAGTCGGAACCATGACCGCCAGCGCGGAGCCCGCCGCACGGAGGGACCCCACGGCCCCGATACCCCCGCCCGCCGGCGGGCGCCTCGGCTGGGTGCCCGAGGCCTTCGCGACGCTCTTCGCCGCGCTCGGCCTGCTGTGCGCCCTGCTCGCGCTCATCGAACCGCTGCGCGACCTGCTCCAGCCGGTCGTGCACGTCCTCGACCTGCTGCTCCTGCCCATCAGCGCCAACCTGGCCTACGCCGTCTTCCTGTTCCTGCTGGCCGCCGCCACCGCCGCGCGCAAGAAGGTCGCCTGGTGGCTGGTCGTCGTCTATCTCGGCCTGGTGGTCCTCACCGACGCGCTCGGCGTGGGCCTCGGCATGTACGCCGAGTCGCTGCCGTCCCTGGTGCTGTGTGGCCTGCTCCTGCTCCTGCTCGTGGCGGCCCGCGGGGAGTTCTACGCCGCCTCCCGCCACGGCGCCGTCCGGCGGGCGCTCGCCGTGCTGCTGGGCGGTCTCGTGGTGGCCATTCTGCTGGGCTGGGCGCTCGTCATGCTGTTCCCGGGCACGCTCCCGGCGAACGAGCACTTGGCCTGGGCGGCCGACCGGGTGTGCGGCGGACTGGTCTCGGGCCGATCCTTCTCCGGCCGCCCGCCCCGCAAGGTCACCTTCGTGCTCGGCCTGCTCGGCGCCCTCGCCCTGCTCAACGCCGCCGCCACGCTGTTCCGTTCCCAGCGCCTGGAAGCCGCCCTGCACGGCGACGAGGAGGCCCGCATCCGCGCCCTCCTGGCCGTCTACGGCGAACGGGACTCCCTCGGCTACTTCGCCACCCGCCGCGACAAGGCCGTCGTCTTCTCGCCCAGCGGCAAGGCCGCCGTCACCTACCGCGTCGAGGCCGGCGTCTGCCTCGCCAGCGGCGACCCCGTCGGCGACCCCGAGGCCTGGCCGCACGCCATCGCCGCCTGGCTGGACGTGGCCCGCCGCTACGCCTGGGCGCCCGCCGTGATGGGCGCCTCCGAGGACGGCGCCCGCGCCTACGCCCGGGCCGGACTGGGCGCCCTCCAACTCGGCGACGAGGCGATCGTGCACGTGGCCTCCTTCGACCTGGGCGGCCGGGACATGCGGGTGACCCGGCAGGCCGTGCACCGCGTCCGCCGCACCGGCGCCACCTGCCGCATCCGCCGGCACGCCACCCTCACCGAACACGAGATGGAGGAGATCGTCGACAAGGCCGACGCCTGGCGCGACACCGAGACCGAGCGCGGCTTCTCCATGGCCCTGGACCGGCTCGGCGACCCCGCCGACGGCGACTGCCTGCTGGTGGAGGCCCTCGGCGAGGACGGCCGGCTCCTCGCCCTGCTGTCCTTCGTGCCCTGGGGCCGGGACGGCGTCTCCCTGGACCTGATGCGCCGGGACCGCGCCGCGCCCAACGGGGTCATGGAGTTCATGGTGGCCGAACTGTGCGCCACCGCCCTCAAGCTGGGCATCCGCAGGATCTCGCTGAACTTCGCGGTCTTCCGGTCGGTCTTCGAGGAGGGGGCCCGCATCGGCGCCGGACCCATCCTCAGGCTCTGGCGCCGACTGCTGCTGTTCTTCTCCCGCTGGTGGCAACTGGAGGCCCTGTACCGCTCCAACGCCAAGTACCACCCGGAGTGGTACCCGCGCTTCATCTGCTATGGCGACACCGCCTCCCTCGCCCGCATCGGCCTCGCCTCCGGCATCGCCGAGGGCTTCGTCTCCGTACCGTCTCTGCGCAAGCTCTGGGGAAAGGGGCACCTGAAGGCCGGGCAGCGGCCCGCCACCACCCACGGGCTGCCGCCCCTGACGGCGCTCGGCCTCGGCGGAGGGGAGCGGGCCGGACCCGCGGCTCCGGGGGCGGGCCTGCCCGATCAGGTCCGCGTACGGCACCGCAAACTCGACCGGCTGCGCGCCGACGGCACCGACCCCTACCCGGTCGGCGTCCCCGTCCGCACCCACGCCCTCGCCGACGTGCCCCCCGGCGAGGACGTCACGGTGGCCGGACGGCTCATGCTGGTCCGCGACTTCGGCGGCATCGTCTTCGCCGTGCTGCGCGACTGGTCCGGCGACCACCAGATCGCCCTCACCCGCAGCGGCTCCGGCGCCGCCCTCGACCGCTTCACCGCCGCCACCGACATCGGCGACCACATCACCGCCACTGGCCGCACCGGCCTCAGCGACAAGGGCGAACCCACCGTCTTCGTCACCTCCTGGCAGCTCACCGGCAAGTGCCTGCGCCCGCTGCCCGACAAACGCCGCGGCCTCACCGACCCCGAGGCGAAAGTCCGCCGCCGCTATCTCGACCTCGCCACCAGCCCCGCCGCCCGCGCCGTGATCCGGGCCCGCTCCGCCGCCGTACAGGCTCTGCGCCAGGGCCTGCTGGACCGCGGCTTCGTCGAGGTCGAGACCCCGATGCTGCAGCAGATCCACGGCGGCGCCAACGCCCGCCCCTTCACCACCCACATCAACGCCTACGACCTCGACCTGTATCTGCGCATCGCCCCCGAGCTGTATCTGAAACGGCTGTGCGTGGGCGGCCTGGAGAAGGTCTTCGAACTGGGCCGCACCTTCCGCAACGAGGGCGTCTCCTACAAGCACAACCCCGAGTTCACGATGCTGGAGGCCTACCAGGCGTACGCCGACTACGGCGTCATGCTGGACCTCACCCGCGAGCTGATCCAGGGCGCCGCGACCGCCGCCTTCGGCTCCCCGGTGGCCCGCAAGGACGGGCAGGAGTACGACATCTCCGGGCGATGGCCGGTCAGGACGGTGTACGGCGCGATCTCCGAGGCGCTGGGCGAGGAGATCGGGCCCGGCACCGAGCTGCTGCGGCTGCACCGGCTGTGCGACCGGGCCGGAGTGCCGTACACCGCCGACGACGGGCCCGGGGACATCGTGCTGGAGATCTACGAGCGGCTGGTCGAGCAGTACACCGAACTCCCCACCTTCTACAAGGACTTCCCGACGGACGTCTCCCCGCTGACCCGGCAGCACCGCGCCGACCCGCGGCTCGCCGAGCGCTGGGACCTCGTCGCCTTCGGCACCGAACTCGGCACCGCCTACTCGGAGTTGACCGACCCCGTCGAGCAGCGCCGGCGGCTCACCCAGCAGTCGCTGCTGGCCGCCGGCGGCGATCCGGAGGCCATGGAACTCGACGAGGACTTCCTGGAGGCCCTCGAGTACGCGATGCCTCCGACCGGAGGCCTCGGCCTCGGCGTCGACCGGCTCGTGATGTTCCTCACCGGCCTGACGATCCGGGAGAGCCTGCCGTTCCCGCTGGTGCGCCGCCGCTGAGCGCCGGGTCCCCGGCGGGGTCCGGGAAGCGGTGCCGGGGCAGGGTCAGCAGCGCGATCACGGCGCCGGTCGCACACAGCGCCACGCCCAGCTCGAAGCAGTCCCGGACCGCGCCGGCCACGAAGGCCCGGTAGTCGAAGTGGCTCCCGTAGGGGGCGGACGCCGGTGCGCGCATCGCAACGGAGACGACCCCGGCGAACAGTGACACGCCCAGGCCGGCGCCCAGTTGCCGGGAGGAGTTCAGGCCCTGGGGCAGCGCACCGCTCCCGGAGCGGGCGAAACCGGCGGGCAGGGCCAGCACCGCGCAGCCGAAGGCGACCAGCAGCAGCGGCAGCAGCACATCGGCGAAGCGGAAGGCGTCCTCCCGGCTCAGCAGGACGAATCCGACGGCCGCCACCGCGCAGGCCCCGGCCACCGCCGCACCGAGCCCGATGCGCGCGGCCAGCCGGGGCAGGGCCAGGCAGCCCAGCAGCACCCCGGCGACGGCGGACAGCAGGGCCCAGCCGACCTGCATCACGGACAGCCCGCCGATCACCTGCAGGGCGAGCGTGAGGGCGTACAGGACACCGGCCAGGCCGGCTGCCAGCAGCGCCACCACCGTGTACCCACCGAACGCGGCCCGCTCCCTGTGCAGCCGGGCGAACAGCTCCGGCATCCGCTCGCCCCGGCCGAGCAGGCCCAGCGCGGACGGCACCAGCGCGCCCGCCACCGCGATGACGACCACCGTCGTCGCGGACACGCTGTGGTCACCGAGCCAGTCGGCGAACCACGCAAGGAAACCCAGCGGGACGACGCCCAGCGCCGCACGGCCCACCCGGGCCCCCGCCGCGGGCAGGGGCGCGGACTCGGTGAGCACCACCGGGGTCAGCACCAGCAGCACCGCTCCGGCGACGGCCTGCACCCAGAACACCGTCTCGCCCCGCACCGAGGCGTCCAGCAGCAGGGCGGTGGGCAGCAGCATCGCCGGTCCGGCGCAGGCGACGACAGCGAAGTGCACGCTCAGCGCCCGGTCCCGGCCGGGACCCTCCGGATGCGTGGAGTCGATCAGCGCCAGCGCACCGGCTGTGATCACCGCCGCCGCGACGCCCTGCACCGCCCGCGAGGCGAGCAGCACCCCGGAGTCCTCCGTCACGGCCGCAGCCACGGCGGCGAGGCTCGACAGGGCGAGGCCGCCCATCAGCACGCGTCGCCGCCCGAGCGCTTCACCCAGCGCCCCCGCGAGCACCGGCAGCGCGGCGAAGCACACGCTGTACACGCTCAGCAGCCAGGTCAGCCCCTGGAAGGACAGCTGTGACCGGACCGCGATCCACGGCAGCCCCACCGTGAAGACGGTGGTGTCGAAGACGACCAGCACCTGGGCCGCCGCCAGCAGCACCACCGCCGGCCCCCTGCGCTGCGGCCCGCTCTCTCCCCCGTGCGCCAACTCGACTCGCCCCCATATCCGTTGTCGGATGCTGTCTCCGGACTGAATGACCGTCAAAAGCCCATGACAGGTTCCGCGCCGGCCCCGGCACTGGTCCGTCCGGGGGTATTCCCGCTGGCGCACCGGTGTCGCTGTGGAGCGTCGGAGTCCGGGGGGGCGACTGATGGATCATGCAGAAGGATCACTTGCCCACACGGCGCCGGATGCTCCTGGCGGGCGCCGCGGCGCTGGGAGCCGCCGGTACCGCCGGAGCCATCGTGGCCGGCGGCGCCGAGGACGGCGCCGGGACGGCCGCCGCCCCCGCCCCCGGACCGCAGGCCCGTCAGGCGCTGAGACCCTCCGCCTTCCGGCTCCAGCCGCTCACCGGTGACGGACCGCCGCGTGCCGCGCCGCGCGGGCTGAAGGTCCGCAACGAGCCCATCCTTCAGATCTCCGGCCGCGGCCGGCGCATGATGCTGACCTTCGACGACGGCCCCAACCCCCAGTACACGCCGCACATCCTGGACACCCTAGCCAAGTACGGCGTGCGGGCCATGTTCTTTCTGTGCGGCGAGTGCGTCGTCGACAACAGGGAACTGGTGGCCCGGATGGCCGACGAAGGCCATGTAGTCGGCAACCACACCTGGACCCATCCGCTGCTGACGACCCTCGACCGCAAGCAGATCCGCTCCGAGATGAAGCGCACGAGCGACGTCATCGAGGACGCCTACGGCGAGCGCCCGCAGTGGTTCCGCGCGCCTTACGGCGCCTGGAACCGGGCCGCGTTCCAACTGGGCGCCGAGATGGGCATGGAGCCGATGGGCTGGACCGTCGACACCACCGACTGGATGGAGCCGGGCACCGCCGCCATCGTCGACCGGGTGGAGAGCGGTGCCGCCCCCGGTGTGGTGGTGCTCTCCCACGACGCCGGGGGCGACCGGTCCCAGACCGTCCATGCGATCCGTGAATGGCTGCCCCATCTCCTGGATTCCGGATATCACATGACCGTGCCGCTCCGGCGCGTGTAACCGTTTCCCGGGTCTTCGCCCGCCCGGCCGCGGTGGCTTCAGTTCACCGCGACCAGACGGGCGAAGACGACGACGTTCCCGTCGTAACCGTTCTGCTTGGAGAAGCCGCCGCCGCAGGTGATGACCCGCAGTTCCGGCGTTCCCTTCGAGCGGTACACGCGGTCGCCCGGAAAGCCGCTCTTGGGGAAGACCTCGACGCCATAGGTCTCGAACACCGCGGTCTTTCCGTCCTTGCGCAGGACCTCGATCCGGTTGCCCTTCCTCAGTGCCCCGAGTCCGTAGAACACGGCGGGGCCCCGCTTGTTGTCGACGTGCCCCACGACGACGGCGGTGCCCTTCTCGCCCGGGGAGACCGCACCGGTGAACCAGCCCGCCAGATTCGGGTCGTCCGGCGGCGGCGCGGCGACCCAGCCGGCCGCGTCCAGACCGACCGGCATGACCGGCGCGTTCACCCGGATCGCGGGGATGCGGACCCGGTCGGCGGCGGAGAACCCGAGCGGGGTCGGGGCCGTGGAGTGGGTGCCCACGCCGACACGGCTGTCCGCCACGCCGACACGGCTGTCCGGGGCCGCCGCCGCGGCAGGCTGCGGCGGACCGGTGTCCAACTCCCCCGAGCCATTCCGAATGAGCGCCAGACCGGTCAGCAGGACAAGCGCTATCACACCCCACGGGGCCCGCTTCCTCCGCCGCTCCTCCTCTTCGGCAAGCTCGGAAAGCTCGGACGCAGACATTCGCCATCCCCTCTCGACGCGGCCTCAACGTCCATCGCGCATGGGAAAACGCTAAATCCGGCGCGGGCGGCGGACGACGGGGCGAGTGGCGAACGGGTGGCCCACGGCCTGTGCGGTGCGCCATCCGAGTTGCCATTTCCGGAGGACTTCTGACGGGCCGTGACCTGCGGCAATATCCGATTGTGTGCTTTTCGTGCGGTATGCCGGCTCACCAGGACGGACCATTCTCGACATGCGGGCGTGTTCCGCGCGCCCGAGGGTCTTTCCGGGAGGTGTTTTCTCGCCGATCAACCGGGGACGGTTCCCGGGCGCCTCCCGCGGAGGATTCAGATGCGAAACCAACGCGCCCTGGCGGCCGCGTGCGCCGCGGTCGCGGTGCTCGGCTTCGCCGCCCCTGTGGCCGTCGCGGACGGCACGGGAAACGGCGGCGGCACGGACAGCGGCATCAGCGGCAGCTTCGACGACCACCGGCACTTCGACGACAACGGGCTGCTCGACGACAACGGGCATTCCAACGACAACGATCACTTCAACGACAACGGGGAGCACAGCCGCGACGCGGGCCGCGGGGACGGCGGCGGCCGGGGCGACGACCACAACTGGGAGGGCGACCGGGGCGGCGACGACCACAACTACGGTGGCCGGGGTGACGACTCCGGCGGACGCGGCGACGAATTCGGCCGTGGTGACGAATCCGGCCGTGGTGACGAATCCGGCCGTGGTGACGAATCCCGTCGGGATGGCGACCTCGCCGACAACAATGACGACTTCGGCGGACGTGGCGACGACGGCCCGCGGAACATCGTCACCAGGCCGGGCGTGCTCCCGGCCGGCGGCCGGCTCGCCGTCACCGTGGACAGCTGCCGCGAGGGCACCATGTCCTCCCCCGCCTTCACCACCACCCAGCTCGACCGGCGGAGCGACGACAGCTCGCGCGGCACCATCCACATCGACCGCGACGCCCCTCCCGGCCGGTACGACGTCACGGTCCACTGCGACGGCAGGACCCTGGTCCGCCCGGCCGCTTTCACCGTGCTCGGCGGCGTCCAGGGCGGTTTCGGCGGCAGCAGATCCACCGGCGCCACGCCGGCCGACATGGCCGTCGGCGCCGGACTGGTGACCCTTGCGGTCGTCGGGGGCGGCGCGTTCTGTCTGCGCCGCCGGCGCGAGCAGCGGAGCTGAGGACCCGCCGCCCGGCCTGCCACGTCCGCACCGCAACACCAGGAACGACCGCACATCCGCGCCGGCGCAGAAGCGCGAACCGGGCACGGGTGTGCGGTCGTTCGCGGGGAGACGCCCCCTGGTCGGGGGACTGTCAGGTGACGCCCGGGAACAGGTTCATGAACGGTTCCGCGGTCACCGCGATGCCCCGGCTGAACGGTGCGTCGAAGTCCCAGATGAGGAACAGCATGAAGGCGATGGTCGCGGAGAACAGCCCCGCCAGGACCAGTTCGCGTCTGGTGCGCCGGATCTGCAGCGCGAACACCATGCCGATGGTGACCAGCGCCCCGGTGAGCAGGCCCCACCACACCACCGACGGCATCGTGGCCCCGGTGGAGTCGGCGCGGGCGTTGCGCGCCTGGTCGGCCGCGGTCACCTGGTCCAGGAGCGGCTGGTAGGCCTGCGCCTCGAAGTCGTTCTTCGGCTTGTAGTCGGTGACGTCCTGGCGGACCTTCCGCAGCAGCTGTCCGCCGCGGTCGGTGACGCGCTCTTCGTGGGACATCGTCCGCCACTCGTGGTGGACGACATAGGCGACATAGGTGTTGACATCCATGCGGATCCGGTCACGGACGTCCGGCGGATAGACCCGGACCCGTTCCGAGATCTCGTGCAGCGCCTGGGCCTCGGACTGCACATGGTCCTGGGCGGAGCTGCGGGCCTCCCACACACCCGCGATGGCCAGGCCCAGGACGATGGCGTACACGACACCGATCCACATCGTCATGTACTCGATGACGTCCGGGGTCTCGCTGGGATCCTCGTCCGCGGGGGCACGCTTGTGCCGTGCGACGGTGACGACCACCACCACAGCACAGGCCGCCAGCATCGCGAGGACGAGAACAAGCCAATCCGGCAACGGATACCTCCAGAAGGTGAGCGGCCGGCGCGTCAGCGCGGACGCAGCGCCGCGACGGCGACGATCGCGGGAACGGTGATGAGCAGGACGTAGGTGACCGGCGTGGTGTGGCCCGGCGCGACATGTGCGGTGCGGTGCGGGTGGTACGCCGGGTAGCTCACCGGCGTCACCGAGGGCCGCGGAGCGGGCTTCGGCTTCGGCGTGGGGGGAGGGGTGGGCGGCGGTGTCGGCCGCGGTGCCGGCGGAGCCGGGGCGGGGCGGGCCGGCGGCCTCGGCGTGGGCTTCGGTGCCGGGCGCGGAGTCGGCTTCGGCTTCGGTTTCGGCGGTGGTGGGGGCGGCGGTGGTGGCGGGGGTGGGGGCGAGGGCGTCGGTGTGGGCGGGGGCGGGGGCGGGGTGGGCGTCGGACAGGGCGGCGGGGTCGGCCAGTGGTCGCCGGCGTAGGCCACCGCCACCGTGCCGTCCGGGCCCGTGGAGGCGTAGGCGCAGGCGTCGGCCGACGCCGTGCCGGCCGGGCAGCCCACCAGGGTCCAGGTCAGCGCCATCAGGGCCAACACCCGTGCGGCGGGCGCGCATCGGGTCACTTCGGGTCCATGCACGCGGAGATCATGGGCTGCGAAAACCGGTCGTACGCCGTAGGGCGCCTGTATTGATCCGAAGGGAGGACATGGCGCGATCAATGGTTTGACGCGAAGAAAGAGCGTAGTTGGTGCGATATGCGCGCCCGTACGAACCCCGCGCGCCGGCATGCAGGACGGCGCAGGTCACAGGAGGCGGAAAGATTTTCCCGAAGAACTTCCCCGCCCCGTTGAACGCTCCAGCCCCCTCGGTGCGTACCCATGGCCGTGCGGCAGCGCTGCAGGGCGCTGCAACAACCAGGCGAATATGGGGAGTTGGAAATGAAGACCTCCTGGCGGACCGCCTCATTGGTGGCCACAGCCGCTGCGGTGCTGGCGCTGACGACGGCGTGCGGTCAGGACAACGGCACCAGCCCGGCATCGGCCGCCCAGAACGTCGGGGCCACCGCGCCCGCGGGCAGCCCGACCAGCGGTGCCGGCACCGGATCCGGAAACGGTTACGGCGCCGACGGCAACCAGAGCTCCAGCTCCCCGGCCCCGGCCGCCCCCGCGGGCAAGCTCACCGTGGCCGCCGACCCCAACCTGGGCAAGGTGCTGACCGACGGCTCCGGCCTCACCCTCTACCGGTTCGACAACGACACCGCCAACCCGCCCAAGTCGAACTGCGACGGCGACTGCGCCACCGCCTGGCCGCCCGTGCCCGCCAATGACGCCACGGCCGGCGCAGGCGTCGACAAGTCGCTGCTCGGCGAGGTGACCCGGGCCGACGGCACCAAGCAGCTCACCATCGGTGGCTGGCCCGCCTACCGCTACGCCAAGGACGCCAAGGCCGGAGACACCAACGGCCAGGGCGTGGGCGGCAAGTGGTTCGCGCTGGCCCCGAACGGCAAGAAGGCCTCCCTGGCCGCCCTGCCCGGTCTGTCCGTCCGCAAGGACCCCAAGCTCGGCGACATCATCGTCGACAAGAACGGCATGACGGTCTACCGCTTCCTCAAGGACAAGGCCTGGCCCAAGGTCATCTCCAACTGCACCGGGGCCTGCCTGCAGAAGTGGCCGGCCGTCGGCATCGTCAAGCCCGAGGACACCCAGGGTGTCAAGAAGAAGGGTCTGATGGGCTTCACCCGCCCCGACGGTGTGCAGCAGATGACGGTCAACTGCTGGCCGATCTACACCTTCTCCGGGGACAAGGCCCCCGGCGACACCAACGGTGAGGGCGTGGGCGGCACCTGGTACGCCGTCTCGCCCGACGGCAAGCCGGTCGGCGCACCGGGCAACTAGATCACCTCCCCAGGGTCGATCGCCCCGCCCGGCCCGGAGCGCCACCGAAGGTCCGCCCCCTCCGCACCGCACGGAGGGGGCGGACCGTTGTGCGTGGAGGCCGCGTGTGCGGGGACGGGCCCGCCAAGTGGGCACAGCCGTCACACAGCGGGTCCATCCGGGCACTTGCCGCAGGCTGTGGCGGGGAACGGACGGTCAATTTCCGGTTCGGGTCGCTCCTTTGCCGGGCGATCAGTAGCCTCAGCTCGAACACTGGATCGCCTGTCCCTGTCCCCTACCCTTGGAGAGATACATGGAGCGCCCCGCCTGGGCCCCACGGAGCATCGACATCACGGTGCCGAGCGTCTCGCGGATCTACGACTTCTACCTGGGCGGCTCGCACAACTTCGAGGTGGACCGGGAAGCGGCCCGCAAGGCGATGGAGTTCATGCCGGGCCTGCCGAAGATCATGCAGGCCAACCGGGCGTTCATGCGCCGTGCCGTGCGGTTCGCGGCCGGGGAGGGCATCACCCAGTTCCTCGACATCGGCTCCGGCATCCCGACCTTCGGCAACGTCCACGAGGTGGCCCAGGCGGCCGCACCGGGCGCCCGCGTGGTCTACGTCGACCACGACCCGGTCGCCGTCGCGCACAGCCAGGCGGTGCTGGCCGGAAACGACGACGCGGACGTGGTCGCGGCGGACCTGCGCAAGCCGCAGGAGATCCTCTCCAGCCCCCAGGTGGAGCGGCTGATCGAGCGGAACCGGCCAGTCGCCCTCCTCCTCGTTGCCATACTGCACTTCGTGGAAGACGCGGACGACCCCTACGGTGCGGTTGCCGAGCTGCGCGACGCGCTCGCGCCCGGCAGCCTGCTGATCCTCACGCATGCCTCGTACGAGGGAATCCCGCTGCCCGCCGAGCGGGCCGGGGGCGCGGTGGACGTATACAAGGACATTCGCAATCCGCTCATCATGCGCTCGCGCGACGAGATCGCGCGGTTCTTCGAGGGGTACGACATGGTGGAACCGGGACTGGTGCCGATGCCGCACTGGCGGCCGGAGTCGGCGCCGGAGGACGAGGATCCGTTCGCCTTCTCCGGATTCGCCGGCGTGGGGCGTACGGCGTGAGCGCCGAGCCGGACGGGCCGGAGGACAGACTGCGCCGGTTCACGACGATCTGGAGCCGGGCGGTCTACGCGGTGACCTCCACGTCGCTGACCCGGGCCGAATTCGAGAAACAACTGCTTCCGCTCGCCCGCCGGTTGAGCGAGCTGCTCCGGGCGCGCGGCTTCGACGCGGACGGCGCGAAGGCGGTCGGCGCCGCCCTGGTCGGCGCGCACTGCACCGACCCCGAGGCGCTCACCCGGACCCTGGACTGCGTGGACGCCTATCTGGTGCTGTACTGCGCCGAGGACGGCCCCCAGGACGAACCACGGCTGCGCTGCTCGCGGTTGCAGCACGCGATGGCCGCCGGATTCGCCGCCGCGCTGCGCGAACGCACCCTCGCCGAGCAGGAGTCCATCGCGCAGGCCGCGCTCAGGGCCCAGGGCGTGGTCGCGCAGGCGCTGCACGCCAGCGAGGCCCGCTTCCGCGCGGTCTTCGAGGGCGCGGCCATAGGGATCGGGATCGCCGACCTCGACGGCAACGTCCTGCAGGTCAACGAGGCGCTGCTGCGCATGTTCGGGCAGTCCGACCAGGCCCTGCGCGGCCGCCGCGTCCAGGACTGGGTGCACCCCGAGGACGCGCCGCAGACCTGGAAGCTCTACGACGAACTCGTCCGCGGCGAGCGCGAGCACTACCACCTCGAAAAGGCCTTCAACCGCCCCGACGGCACGGTGCTGTGGACCAACCTGACGGTCTCCCTGCTGCGCGACGCCGACGGCGATCCGCAGTACCAGCTGGCCCTCATGGAGGACACCACCGAGCGCCGGCTGCTCAACCTCCGGCTGCGCTACGAGGCCACCCACGACGCGCTCACCGGCCTGCCCAACCGCAGCCTGTTCTTCGAGCGCCTGGAGAAGGCCCTCAACGCGGCCGAAGGCCAGCGCTTCGGCCTGTGCTACCTCGATCTGGACGGCTTCAAGACCGTCAACGACAGCCTCGGGCACGCGGCCGGCGACCGGCTGCTGGTGGAGGTCGCCGACCGGCTGCAGTCCTGTGCGACCGCGCCCGGGGAGATGGTCGCCCGGCTCGGCGGCGACGAGTTCGTGGCCCTGACCACCGGCCCGGGCACCGAGCGCAAGGTCGACGAACTCGCCGAACGCATCATGAACGCCCTCGTCACCCCCGTCAGCATCGACGGCCGTGACCTGCTGGTGCGCGGCAGCCTCGGCATCGTCGAGGGCCCGGCGGGCGAGCGCACGGCGGCGGAGGTCCTGCGCAGCGCGGACATCACCATGTACCGGGCCAAGTCCGCGGGCGGCAACCGCTCCGAACTCGCGGACCCGGAGGCCGACGCCCGCGCGATCACCCGCCACGGCCTGACAACGGCCCTGCCCACGGCCCTGGAACGCGGCGAGTTCTTCATCGAGTACCAGCCGCTGGTCCACCTCGGCGACGGCAGCGTGCGCGGTGCCGAGGCCCTCGTCCGCTGGCTGCACCCCCAGCACGGAGTCCTCGGCCCCGACCGCTTCATCCCGCTCGCCGAGCACACCGGTCTGATCGTCCCGCTGGGCCGCTGGGTCCTGGAGGAGTCCATCCGCCAGGCGCGCGCCTGGCGGGAACGGCACGGCGAGGAGACGGCCGCGGGTCCCCTGCGCATCAACGTCAACCTGTCGCCGTGCCAGCTCAGTCATCCAGGCCTGGTCCAGGACACGGTCGACATCCTCGAACGCGCGGGTGTCGCGCCGGACGCCCTGTGCCTGGAGGTCACCGAGTCCGCCCTCATCGGCGCCGACGACGACCTGCTCAAACCCCTGCACCGGCTCGCCGAGATGGGCGTCGACATCGCCCTGGACGACTTCGGCACCGGCTACTCCAACCTCGCCAACCTGCGCCGCCTCCCGGTACGCATCCTCAAGCTGGACCGCTCCTTCACCCAGGGCATGCAGCGGTTCCCCGCCGACCCGGTCGACCTGAAGATCGTCGAGGGCATCGTCTCCCTGGCCCACAGCCTCGACCTGGCGGTCACCGTCGAGGGAGTGGAAACCGGCGCCCAGGCGGAACAGCTCCGGATACTGGGCTGCGACACGGCCCAGGGCTGGTACTACGCGCGCCCGGGCCCACCGGAGAGACTCCACGACCTGGCCTTGGTGGACGCAACGGGCTGATGTGGGGGGTGTGGGGGGGGCGCAGCCCCCCACAGACACCGTCACCGCTCGAGCAACATCCGCTGCAGCTCCCGCGCAGCCCGCGGCGGTGCCACGTCACTGCGGTGAGCCAGTGCAATGGCCCGCTGCAGCCCGGGCCGGGCCAGCGGGGTCACCCTGAGCCCCTGACCGGAGCGCGTGGCAACCATCCACGGCACCACGGCGATCCCCAGCCCCGCCCGGACGAACCCCAACACCGCGTCCATCTCACCGCCTTCGACCGCGAACTCCGGCTCGAACCCGGCGGAGCGACACGCCGCCACGGTCAGCTCCCGCAGGTCGTACCCGTGCCGGAACATCACCAGCCGCTCGCCCTCCAGATCGGCGATGTGCACGACGCGCCCGCCTTGCCCGGGGGCCGGCGCCTCGGGTGAGGACACCACCACCAACTCCTCCCGCAGCAGCTCCACCGTCGACAGCGCGGGCGCGGGCGTCGGCAGCGGCAGGACGACCAGCGCGAGATCGAGCGCGCCACGCGCCAGCTCCCGCACCAGATCGTGCGAGCCGCCCTCCTCGATCAAGAGCTGGATGCCGGGATAGCGGTCGTGGAAGGCGCGCAGCACATCCGGCAGCAGACCGGTGCACAGACTAGGCGTCGCCCCCAGCCGTACCCGGCCCCGGCGCAGCTGCACCAGCTCCTGCACCTCGTACCGGGCGGTGTCCGCGTCCGCCAGGATCCGCCGGGCCAGCGGCAGCAGCGCCTCACCGGCGTCGGTGAGCGTGATGTTGCCCCGGGCACGCAGGAACAGATCCGCGCCCAGCTCCCGCTCCAGCGCCTTGATCTGCTGCGAGAGAGAGGGCTGGGCGACATGCACCAGCTCGGCGGCGCGGGTGAAGTGCCGGGTCTCGGCGACGGCGACGAAGTACTGGAGCTGCTGGAACTGCATCCTGCAAGGATAGCTTCGCCCTATGGAAACGAGCTGGACCATGTCTTGGACCGATCGGGTCATACGCCCCTAGCGTGCTGGTCATGGCTCTGGCAACGCGGACGGACCGACGGCCGTCCATGGCGCGCACGATGTGGGACTCCTCCGTCGGCAAGAAGACAGTGATGGCCGTCAGCGGCCTGGTCATGCTGCTGTACCTGGTCGCGCACATGATCGGGAACCTGAAGATCTACTTCGGGGCCGGCGAGTTCAACCACTACGCCCACTGGCTGCGCACCATCGGCGAACCCTTCATGCACTACGAGTGGACGCTCTGGCTCATCCGGACCGTCCTCGTCGTCGCCGTGGTCGCCCACGCCACGTCCGCGTACCAGCTCAGCCGCCGCGACATCAGGGCGCGGCCCAGCAAGTACGTGCATACCAAGCCCCGGGCGAGCTACGCCACCCGCACCATGCGCTGGGGCGGCATCATCCTCGGCCTGTTCATCGTCTGGCACATCCTGGACCTGACCACCGGCACCGTGCACTCCGGCGGCTTCCAGGAGGGCCACCCGTACCAGAACGTGGTGGACACCTTCTCCACCTGGTACGGAAACATCATCTACATCGTCGCGATGCTCGCGCTCGGCCTGCACATCCGGCACGGCTTCTGGAGCGCCGCGCAGACCCTCGGCGTCGGCAGCCGCGCCCGCGACCGCGCCCTGAAGACCGTAGCCAACGTCCTCGCGCTGGTGCTCACGGCCGGTTTCATCGCCGTACCCGTGGGCGTCATGACCGGAGTGGTGAGCTGACATGACCGAATACGTGAACTACGCGACGGGCGAGCCGGTCACCGACTCCAAGGCGCCGTCCGGCCCCATCCACGAGCGCTGGGACAAGCGCCGCTTCGAGGCCAAGCTGGTCAACCCCGCCAACCGGCGCAAGCACACCATCATCGTGGTCGGCACCGGCCTCGCCGGCGGCTCCGCGGGCGCGACGCTGGCCGAACAGGGCTACCACGTCGTGCAGTTCTGCTACCAGGACTCCCCGCGCCGAGCCCACTCCATCGCCGCGCAGGGAGGCATCAACGCGGCGAAGAACTACCGCAACGACGGCGACTCGATCCACCGGCTGTTCTACGACACCGTCAAGGGCGGCGACTTCCGCGCCCGTGAGTCCAATGTCCACCGTCTCGCGCAGATCTCGGTCGAGATCATCGACCAGTGCGTGGCCCAGGGCGTGCCCTTCGCCCGCGAGTACGGCGGCCTGCTCGACACCCGCTCCTTCGGCGGCGTCCAGGTCTCCCGCACCTTCTACGCCCGCGGCCAGACGGGCCAGCAGTTGCTGCTGGGCGCGTACCAGGCCCTGAGCAGGCAGATCGCCGCGGGCAACGTGGAGATGCACCCGCGCACCGAGATGCTGGACCTCATCGTCGTGGACGGGCGGGCCCGCGGCATCGTGGCGCGGGATCTGATCACCGGGAAGATCGACACGTACTTCGCCGACGCCGTCGTACTGGCCAGCGGCGGATACGGAAACGTCTTCTACCTGTCGACCAACGCCATGAACTCCAACGCGACCGCCATCTGGCGGGCGCACCGGCGCGGCGCCTACTTCGCCAACCCCTGCTTCACACAGATCCACCCCACCTGCATCCCGCGCACCGGCGACCACCAGTCCAAGCTGACGCTGATGAGCGAGTCGCTGCGCAACGACGGCCGGATCTGGGTGCCCAGGGCCAAGGGCGACACCCGCCCGCCGAACCGGATCCCGGAGGACGAGCGCGACTACTACCTGGAGCGCATCTACCCGTCCTTCGGCAACCTGGTCCCGCGTGACATCGCCTCCCGCGCCGCGAAGAACGTCTGCGACGAGGGCAGGGGAGTCGGCCCCGGCGGACAGGGCGTGTACCTGGACTTCGCCGACGCCATCCAGCGGATGGGCCGCAAGGCGGTCGAGGCCAGGTACGGCAACCTCTTCGACATGTACCAGCGGATCACCGACGAGGATCCGTACGAGGTGCCGATGCGGATCTACCCGGCGGTGCACTACACGATGGGCGGCCTGTGGGTCGACTACGACCTGCAGACGACGATCCCGGGCCTGTTCGCGATCGGTGAGGCCAACTTCTCCGACCACGGCGCCAACCGGCTCGGCGCCTCCGCGCTGATGCAGGGCCTGGCCGACGGCTACTTCGTGCTGCCGGCCACCATCAACGACTACCTGGCCCGCAACCCGCATCAGGAGACGGTGACGGCCGAACACCCTGCGGTCCAGGAGGCGTTGACCGAGACGGAGGACCGGCTGAACCTGCTGCTGTCCGTCGACGGCGACCGCACTCCCGACTCCTTCCACCGCGAAGTCGGCGAACTCATGTGGGAGTTCTGCGGCATGGCCCGCACCGACTCCGGACTGCGCAAGGCCCTGGAGCGCATCCCGCAGATCCGCGAGGAGTTCTGGCGGCGCATCAAGGTTCCCGGCACCGGCGAGGAGTTCAACCAGTCGCTGGAGAAGGCCAACCGGATCGTCGACTACCTGGAGCTGGCCGAGCTGATGTGCCTCGACGCGCTGCACCGCGCCGAGTCGTGCGGCGGCCACTTCCGCGAGGAGTCGCAGACCCCCGAAGGCGAGGCCGCCCGCAAGGACGACGAGTTCGGTTACGCGGCGGCCTGGGAGTTCACCGGCACCGGTGCGGCACCCGTCCTGCACAAGGAAGACCTGGTCTTCGAGTACGTCCACCCCACCCAGCGGAGCTACGCATGAAGCTCACCCTGCGCGTCTGGCGCCAGAAGAACGCCGACGCACAAGGCGCCATGTCCACGTACGAGGTGGACGGCATCTCCTCCGACATGTCCTTCCTGGAGATGCTGGACGTCCTCAACGAACAGCTCATCCTGTCCGGTGAAGAGCCGGTCGCCTTCGACCACGACTGCCGCGAGGGCATCTGCGGCGCGTGCTCGCTCGTGATCAACGGCGATGCGCACGGGCCGGAGCGCACCACCACCTGCCAGCTGCACATGCGGTCCTTCAAGGACGGCGACACGATCGACATCGAGCCGTGGCGGGCGGCGGCCTTCCCCGTGATCAAGGACCTGGTGGTGGACCGGTCCGCGTTCGACCGGATCATCCAGGCCGGCGGCTACATCACCGCGCCGACCGGCGCCGCTCCGGAGGCGCACGCCACGCCGGTGCCCAAGGCCGACGCCGACTTCGCGTTCGAGCACGCGGAGTGCATCGGCTGCGGGGCGTGCGTGGCCGCGTGTCCCAATGGCGCGGCGATGCTGTTCACCTCCGCCAAGGTCAACCATCTGAACGTGCTGCCGCAGGGCGCGCCCGAGCGGGAGACCCGGGTGCTGGACATGGTGGCGCAGATGGACGCGGAGGGCTTCGGCGGGTGCACGCTGACGGGGGAGTGCGCCACGGCCTGTCCGAAGGGGATCCCGCTCGTGTCCATCACGAACATGAACAAGGAGTGGCTGCGGGCCACCCGGAAGGCGGGAAAGCGGTAGCGTCCCACTGAGCGGAAGACGTTCGTCGCACAGACGAACGGGCGGGGCCGGCGATGGTGCTCACCGGCCCCGTCTCGTGTTCGGTGATCGCCGGTATCCCGGCGTTCAGCATTCCCACATCCCCTCTCCGGGCACAGGTCACGCGCACGCCAACCGGCGTCGGAAGAACTGGAGCGGCGGGCCGTACGCCCCCGCTCGCCGCCGTCGCCGAACCGGCCCGTGACCAGGAGAGAGCCATGACCGGCGTTTCCACCCTCGACCGCCCCCCGCAGCCCGAGGCACCGACCCGCTACACCGTCACCCTCGCCCGTGACGAGGACGACGTGCGGGCCGCGCAGCGGCTGCGGCACGACGTCTTCGCCGGTGAGATGGGGGCCCTGCTGGCCACGCCGCAGCCGGGACTGGACGTCGACGCCTTCGACGCCTACTGCGACCACCTGCTCGTGCGCGACACCGGCACCGGGCAGGTCGTCGGCACCTACCGGCTGCTGCCGCCGGAGCGGGCCTCGGTCGCCGGCCGGCTCTACTCGGAGGGCGAGTTCGAGCTGGGCGCGCTGGACGCGATCCGGCCCGGACTGGTCGAGGTCGGCCGCTCCTGTGTGCACCCCGACCACCGCGACGGCGCGGTCATCGGCCTGATCTGGGCCGGGATAGCCCGCTACATGGTCGACCGCGGGCACGAGTGGCTGGCGGGCTGCTGCTCGGTGCCGCTCGCCGACGGCGGCACCCTCGCGACGGCCACCTGGGAGCGGGTGCGCGCCAAGCACCTGGCACCCGAGGAGTTCCGGGTACGACCGCTGCTGCCCTGGATCCCGAACACCGAGGCCCCGGCCGGGCGCAGCGAGCTGCCCGCCCTGCTGCGCGGCTATCTGCGCCTCGGCGCCTGGGTGTGCGGCGAGCCCGCGCACGACCCGGACTTCGGGGTCGCCGACATGTACGTGCTGCTGTCGATGCGCCGGGTGAACGCGCGCTATCTGCGGCACTTCCTCTCCCTCGTGCCGGCCTGATGAGCGTCTGGCTGCCCAGCGCGCCCTGCAGCCCGGGCGCCTGTGTGGAGCCGGCCCGGGCCGCCGCGGCCGTACCCCGGGCCGTGCTGCGGCTGACCGCGGTCGTGGTCCTGGTGCTGGCCGGGATCGTGCTGTCCCCGCTCGGCGGGAGGATCCCCGCCGAGTGGGTCAGGCGGTGGTGCCGGGCGATCGTGCGGGCCATGGGGGTACGGGTCCGCTTCACCGGCGGCGCCGCACCGGCCGGCGGGCTGCTGCTGGTGGCCAACCACGTCTCGTGGCTGGACATCCCGCTGCTGACCGCCGTACGCCCCGCCCGGATGCTCGCCAAGACCGAGATCCGGCAGTGGCCGGTCGCGGGCGCGCTGGCCGCCCGCGGCGGGGCGCTGTTCATCGAGCGGGACCGGATCCGCGCCCTGCCCGAGACGGTCGCCCGGATCGCCGAGGCGCTGCGCGAGGGCGCGGCCGTCGCCGCGTTCCCCGAGGGCAGCACCTGGTGCGGGCGGGTCCACGGCCGCTTCCATCGGGCCGTCTTCCAGGCCGCGCTCGACGCCGGCGTACCCGTGCAGCCGGTCGGCCTGCGCTACCGGCAGGAGACCGGCGGCGGCCCGAGCACGGCGGCGGCGTTCGTCGGCGAGGACACCCTGCTCGCCTCCCTGTGGCGGGTGGCCCGCACCCGGGGCCTGATCGCGGAGGTGGAGGTACGGCCGGTGATCCGGCCCGGCGCCCACCCCGACCGCCGCGCCCTCGCCCGGGCGGCCCAGCCGGTCGCTCACGAGCCGGCCTGGACCCATGCGGCCCTGGTCGCGGGCCGGCCCGCGCACGCCGCGCCCGTCGGGACGGGGTAGCCGTTCACAGCAGGGGGCGTACGGCCAGCTCCGCCAGCCGCAGATATGCCTCCACCGTGCCCGCGCGCAGATCCTTCAGCTCCCAGCGCGGCGACTGCAGCGCGCTGTCGAAGGGCACGAGCAGCACCTGGGCGGGCGGGACGGTCAGCTGCCGGACGAAGGTGTCGGGCAGGGTCCGGCGGTAGGAACCGTCCGTCCGGGAGGCCACGACGAGCGCCTCGTCCGCCAGTTCGGGGCGTCCGGCGTCCCGGATCCTGCCGAGGAGGCGCGCCGCGTCGTCGCGGAAGGAATCGGTGGTGCCGCAGCACACGATCAGCCGGTCCGTGTGGTCGAGGATCACCTCCAGCGTCGCGTCCACGCGCACCGGCGCCCAGTCGGTCAGCACGAACGAGTAGTACGGCGTCGTGTGGGCCAGAACACGCATGTACTGGTGGGCGTGCGTGGAGTTGGGCCCGTAGTGCCCCGGGCGGTGCGCGAGCACCTCCAGGCCCGAGGGAAGGCGCGTGGTGTGGGCGCGGACCTGCTCGTACGACGGGCCGCGCGAGAGGTCGGCCAGGTCCCGGGGCACCGCTTGGTTGCGCTCGTGGGGCAGGAAGGCGTCGAGCGCTCCCTCGGTGGGGGCCCCGTCGACGGCGAGGACGGGTTCCGGCCGCACGGCGGCCAGCACCGAGCCCAGTGCCATCGTCGCGGTGGCCCGGCCGCTGTGGTGGTGGGCGCCGACCAGCGTCAGCCGCCTGCTGAACAGCAGCGGCTCGCGCAGCAGCGCGAGGCGTTCTCGGATGTGCCCGCGGGCCGCCTTGAAGCGGGACAGCGGCAGCTGCCGTCCGGCCTGCGGTGGCGTCGGGGGCGGGCTCAGCGGTACTGGCGCCGACAGCCTGCTGCCTGCCGGCATGACGGGGGACAGCGAGTCGTCGCCGGTCCGCAGCCGGGCCAGGGCTATGTACCGGGCCAGGGCGTCGGCGACCTCGCCGGCGGTGGGGCGGACAGCCGGGTCGTCGTCGAGGCAGCGCAGCACCAGGCGCCGCAGCTGCTCCCAGCCGTCCCCCTGCCACAGGTGCATGCCCTCCGGCAGACTCGGCACCTCGACGCCCGCCTTGCTGCTGATCAGCTGCAGCAGCGCGCCCAGCGCACGCATGCTGTCCGCGACGGTCGGCGCCGGGCCGGACCCCAGATACCGGTCGTCGACGGCGTAGTCGGACAGATCGGCGAGCGCCACGGTGCGGCGCAGCACGTACACGCTGTCCGTTCCGAAGTCGGCGGGCACCAGCCCGCCGGCGTGACACAGGGCGAGCGCGTTGGCCAGATGCCAGGAGACCAGCAGGCCGCGCACGAGGTCGAACGGGGCGGTGCCGTCCGCCAGGGCTCCCGCGAACACCTCGGACAGGCGCGGCGGCGCGGCGTTTCCGGCGTCCTGGTCGCCGACCGGCGCCATCGCGAGCCAGGGCGGTGAGTCCTCCAGACCGGTGGCTAGCAGCGCGGGCGCGTACTGGCCCTGCAGCCGGGACAGTGCCTCCGCCTCCATGGCGATCAACTGGGCGTTGGCCGCCGGGAGATCGGGCCGCGGGGTGCGCAGCACCGCCTCGGTGCCGTGTGCGTCGGTGCCCCGGTACAGAATCGTACGGCGGCCGCGGCGCCGGTATCGCAGGGTGTAGGGACCGAGCCGGACCGGGTCCGCGTCGGTCAGTGGAGCCCAGCCGTCGGCTCCCGCGGGCGTGCGCTCCGGCTCGCGGGAGGGCAGGCCGGGTACCCGCTCGAACGACACCCCGAAGCGGGCGAGCAGCCGGCGTTCGACGCTGGTGAACGGCTGGTGGGAGCCCGGCAGATGGGCGGAGCCGTCCGGATGGGCCAGCCAGGCCGGGAAGTCGGGCGAGTTGCCCGCGAGTTCCTCCAGATGGCGGCCGATCCGGCGGCTGGTGCGCAGGAGTTCGGCCTGCGGGACGGAGTCCAGGAGCACCGACTTCGACTCCTCGGCGAAGTCGAACACCCGGTGCTTGGCGGGCAGCGGTCCGGGCACCGGGGCCGGGTGCGGCCGGACCAGACCGCCCAGGAACACCTCCGCCAGATGCGAGGTCGTGGCCGGCCAGGGCACCGCCGACTGCACCAGCCTCATCACCGGCACCGACAGCGGGGAGACCGCGGCGAGATGGGCCGCCAGCCGGTAGGCCTCGGGGGTGGCCGCGTCCCGGAAGTGCTGGGCGCTGGTCAGGTCCCGGGCGTCGGCCACACTGCCGTACGGGTCGGGGTGGGCCAGCAGGGGCAGCTCCACGGTGGTGCCGGGGGAGGCGAGCAGCCGGGCCCAGTCCCGCAGCGACTCGGGGGTCGGCTCCAGGACGGGCACGGGCACCCCGTCGAAGGCGGACAGCTCCGGCGGCAGCACCGGATCGCTCACCTCCCAGGCGGCGTTGGCGCCACCGATCCTGCGAGTGGTGGCCTGCCAGCGCTCGGCGGCGATGCCGGAGGCCTCCCACATGTCCGGCGGCAGTGTCTGCAGGACCGCGGTCGGTCCGCGGGACGCCCAGCGGGCCAGCAGCCCGTGCAGGGCACCGGAGCGCCAGGCGGCGCCCATGCCGTCGCTGACGACGAGGACCAGGGTGCGGCCCGAGGGGTCGTTGACCGTGCTGAGCGGCAACGCACCGCTCTCGGGCCGGAACGGCCGCGTGTGCAGGCGGGGTTCGCGGGCGGCACGGGTGTCGAGGCCGAGGACACGGGTGGTGGCGAAGGCGCCCAACCGCTCCAGCAGGGTGCGCAGTTCGGCGCCGAGCCGATGCCACAGCAGCATCGACAGACCGTCGTCCACGAGCAGCGCCAGATTCAGCCAGCGCTCGCGCACCGGCCGTTCCACCACGTCGGGCAGCCCCGTCTCGGCCAGCTGGGCGGCGGTGCGCTCCTCGTCGATCTCCGTGCGGTAACGGCTGTCGCGGCGGCGGCGCAACGGCCGAAGCGCCCGGCCCAGGGCCAGCTCGTCGGCGAGGGCCTTGTCCTCGGGCACCCGCACCGGCATCGCCCGGCGCGGCTCGGGCGCGGACGGGGCGAGCCGCACCTCGGGCGCCGGACCGCGCCGGGCCGCCCCGTACAGGGCGGGGGTGGTGAGGTCGGGCAGGTCCGGGTCGTCGGGGTCCGGCGTGGGGGCCTGCGCGGCGGCCGGGCCTGGATCCGGCGCGGGGCCGGGCGCGGGGCGGCTGGGCACCGGCGGGGGTTCGCGCCGGAGCGGTGCCTCGGTGTCGGTGGGCAGGCGGCGGGCGAGCCAGAGCACGTCGAGGACCTGGTCCGCGTCCAGGTCGTGACCGCAGGACGCCAGTACCCGCAGTGCCTCGGCCAGTCGCCCGCCCCCGCCCGCCACGGTCACATCGCCCCGGTGAGCTGGTGCAGTACGGCGTCCAGCAGGCCCTCCGCGTCCAGGTCGACGCCCCCGGTGCGCAGGAACACGGCGTTCAGCAGCTGGTCGGTGGCGAGTTCACCGAGGGCGCGGCGGCGCAGGAAGGCGTCGATGAGGTCGTCCGCCTCCCGCAGCGCCTCCTCGCCCAGATGCGCGGCGACGATGGTGCGCAGCCGCTCCTCGTCGGGCACCGGCAGTTCCAGCCTGAGGCAGCGGCGCAGGAACGCGGGCGGGAAGTCCCGTTCACCGTTGCTGGTGATGATCACGACGGGGAACTCGGCGCACTGGACGAGGCCCTGGTGCACCCGGACCGTGCCCCGGTGGTCCGAGGTCTGCACCTCCACGTCGGCGCTGTCCTCCGGCAGCCGGACCAGCTCCTTGATCTCGAAGTAGCCCTCCTCGAACACGGTGAGCAGATCGTTGGGGAGGTCGACGTCGCCCTTGTCCATCTCGTCGATGAGCAGACAGCGCGGGCCGGCCGAGGCCACCAGCGCGGTGCCGAGCGGCCCGAGGCGGATGAACTGCCCGATGGACGGCTCGCGGTCGCCGCGGTCCCGGCTGAGCGTGGTCTCCCGCAGCCGGCCGATGGCGTCGTAGACGTAGAGGGCGTCCGGCACGGTGGAGCGGCTGGTGACGGACCAGCGCAGCAGATCGCCGAGGCGCAGTTCCAGCGCGACGGCACGGGCGAGCGACGACTTGCCGGTGCCCGCGGGACCGGTCACCAGTAGCGGACGACGCAGATGCAGCGCCGCGTTGACGATGTCGGCGTGCCGCGGGTCGATCACGTACGGCAGCTTCGGGCGCGGCGCGCGCACCGGGGCGAAGCGCCGCCACGGCGGTGCGTCGGGCAGGGTGACCTCGCGGGGCACGCCGTCGCCTCGGAACAGTCGCCATGCGGCGTCGGCGGCGGATGTCATGGGCCCTCCTGGGGTTGGGACAGGTGCAGGCGGGGGACGGTGCGGTCGGCGTCGGCCCAGGCGAGGACCGGACGGCCGGGGAACTCGGGCGGATTGGCCCAGGCGCCCGCCCGGTAGCTGTGGACACCGTCGGGCAGCTCCCGGGTGGCGACCCGCGCCATGTGCCGGACACTGTGCGAGGGCCCGTCCTCGCCGCGGTCCCACATCACCACAGGTATGCCCAGCGCCAGGCAGGTCTGCACGATGCGGTCCCGGGGAGGACCGGGCGGTACGTCCACGGAGACGCGTACCGTGTCGAGTTGGTTGACGAGCTGCGAGTAGAGCGTGTCCCGGTCGGCGGGGTCCGAGACGACGAGCGCCTTGCCGGAGTCCAGGCGGCTCCATCTGCTGCGCCAGCGGGAGACGAACCGCCCGTTGCGGCGCAGCAGTTCGGGGCAGTGCACGACCAGCGGGTACTCCACCCCGAGCACCCCGGGCACCAGCTCGGCACGGCCCTGGGCCGCCCACTCGTCGACGGGCAGGTTCAGGCCGCCGCGGTCCACGAGCACCTCCACCAGCGGCGGACGCTCGTCCTCGGGCGGGGGCGTGAGCGAGTCCAGGACCCGCAGCACCTCTCGGGCCGCCTCGGAGGCGGTGTACGTCCGCACGCTCTCGGTGGACACCTGCCGGGGCCCGGCGCCCTCGTCGCACCAGATCCGCAGCCGGTGCCGGCTCCGCCCGGCCTTGGTCACCTGGACCAGGACGCGCACTCTGGCCGCCCGTCCGCGCACGGAACGCGCCCATTCCTGGGCGTCGTAGCGCCGCTCGCCCAGTGCCGAGCGCCCGATGCCGAGCCGGCCGGCCACCCGGTCCGACCACATCCGGAGCCGGGCCCGCGGGGTGTCGGGCGCGAGGGCGGCGACGTACTCCACCACCCGTAGCAGCGCGGGCACCCGGCGCTCACCGTCGCTCGCGTGGCCGTCGCCGGGGAGGGTCTCCAGGCGGTCGACGAGCGCGTCCACGCTGTCGCCGCCCGGCTGGGCCGCCAGATGCGGTAACGCGGCGCGGACCGCCTCGGGGAACCGCGCGCTCACGGCGGGGTCGAGGGCACGCAGATGCCCGCGCAGGTCCGCGTACTCGGACGGGGACAGCAGCCGGGGAGTGCGGGACAGGGCGCCCGCGGCCAGCAGCCGGTCGGTGGACCTCGGGTCCTCCCGGCGCAACAGCCCGGTCAGTGCCGCGAGCGCCCGCGGATGCGTCAGCAGGAACGCGGCGAAGTCCTCGGCGGACGGCGGCCGGACATCGCTGCCGTGCTCCACTCCGCACAGCTGGGCGAGCCGGCGGGCCCGGTCGCCCCGCCCGGTGGGAGAGGGAAGGGCGTCCTCGATCGCCTGCAGCAGGAGCCCGAAGGCGTGCTCGTCGGTGTCGGGCGGCACGGGGCGGCATGCGTCCAGCACACCGAGGGGCCGCAGTTCGGCCTCGACGGCCTGCCAGGGGATGACCCAGCTGCGCCGGATGACGTTCTGGAAGTCGAGCGGGAGCGGATGCCCGGCGGCGTCGAGCGGCAGGAAGTGCCCCGCGACGAGGCCGACCACGGCGTCCTCCTCCTGACACCACAGGGGGCCGCCGCTGTAACCGACGTCGACCGCCATGCCGGTGGACGCGCCATCGACATAGCCGTGCGGACCGTGCACGGCGGCGACGGTGAGCCGGGCCACGGTGGCATCGGCACCGCTGCCGTGCCAGGCGCGGAGCTTCTGACCGACCGACAGGGCGGCCTGGCCGGGGCCGTCGGGCAGACCCGGGGCCGGGACGTCGACGCGGAGTACGGCGAGGTCGCCGAGCCACTCGCGGGCCCCCGGCCGCACCGGCCCGCCGTCCGGGGCACGGGGCGGGATCCAGTGGGCGACCCGGGCGAGGTGGCGCTGCGAGTCGACGGCGGACCTGCTCACTTCCACGGGTACGTCCACGTCCATCGGTGCCCGGGTGTGGAACATGTCCCGGCCCAGCGCGGCATTCACGACATGCGCGCAGGTCAGCACGGTGTCATGGCCGAGGACCAGCCCCGCGCCCGCCGTCCTGCCGTCCTCGGTCCGCCGCACCGTCACGACGTACCGGGACGGGTCGCGGCCACCGGCCTCCGCGGTGTGGAACCAGCCCACGCGTCACTCCGCGGGGTTCGTGCCGGCGTCAGGGGCGGGCTTCCAGCTGGCGGTGACGGTGAGATGGGCCTGTCCGGCGGCGCCGACGATCCCGAACTTGAGGTCCTGGCCCACCTGCACGCCGAAGGTCACGCTCAGCTCGGTCGGCGGCTCGGGCACCGCCGTGGCGGCGTCGTGGACCTCCTGCAGCAGCGGACCGAGCGGACGCAGCGCGCCGCGCAGCGCGCCGGCCGCGAGGTTCGCGACGGCCCGGCCGCCCGCCCCGACCGGCACCACTGTGCCCAGGCCCGCGGGGAGGTCGTCGTCCCGTGTGACAGGGGGTGCGCCCGCCGCGGGGGCGAGGAAGAAGCGGACCGGCGTGCCGTCGTCGAGTTCGAGTTCCGGTGAAGTGGACACCGTCACATTATCGTCAAGGAGCGGGCAGGGGCCGACCCGATGGTCCAACTCGGTTACCACATCGATGCATTGGGCACGGGTCGGTGAGGACGGAACTCAGGGCATGACCCGCGCCAGGTACGGTGCCGTGGCGCTGCCCGCCGCCCGTGCCACCCGCTCCGGAGGGCCCGACGCCACGATCCGGCCGCCCCGGTCGCCGCCGCCGGGGCCCAGGTCGATGACCCAGTCGGCGCCCGCGACCACCGTCATGTCGTGCTCGACCACCACGACCGTGTGCCCGGCGTCGACCAGCCCGTGCAGCCGGTCCATCAGCACCTCCACATCGGCCGGGTGCAGTCCGGTGGTGGGCTCGTCCAGCAGGTAGAGGGTGTGGCCGCGCCGGCCGCGCTGCAGCTCGCTCGCCAGCTTGATCCGCTGTGCCTCCCCGCCGGACAGTTCGGTCGCCGGCTGCCCGAGACGCAGATAGCCGAGGCCCACGTCGAGCAGCGTGCCGAGGCTGCGGGCGGCGGCCGGGATGTCGGCGAAGAACTCCGCCGCGGCCTCCACCGTCAGATCGAGCACCTCGGCGATGTTCCGTTCCCGGTAGGTCACTTCGAGGGTCTCGGGGTTGTAGCGGGCGCCGCCGCAGTCCGGGCAGGGCGCGTAGGTGCTCGGCAGGAACAGCAGCTCGACGCTGACGAACCCTTCGCCCTGGCAGGTCTCGCAGCGCCCACCGGACACGTTGAAGGAGAACCGGCCGACGCCGTACCCGCGCGCCCGCGCCTCCTCGGTGCCGGCGAACACCTTGCGTACGACGTCGAACAGGCCGGTGTAGGTGGCCAGGTTGGAGCGCGGGGTGCGCCCGATCGGCTTCTGGTCGACCCGGACCAGCCGGTCCACGCCGTGAAGGTCATCCGTCAACTCGCCGATGAGCGTGGACTTTCCGGAACCGGAGACCCCGGTGACGGCGGTGAACGCACCGAGCGGGAACTCGGCCGTCACCGCGCGCAGGTTGTGCCGGGTCACCGGACCCACCGTCAACCAGCCGCGCGGGGAGCGGACCTCACGCGCCGGGCCGGGTGACTCGTCGAAGAGGAACACGGCCGTCGCCGACTCCGCCACACACGCCAGCTCGGCCGGCGGCCCGCTGTACAGCACGCGTCCGCCGTGCTCGCCCGCGCCGGGGCCCACGTCCACCAGCCAGTCGGCGCCGCGCACCACCTCCAGGTGATGCTCCACCACGAACACCGAGTTGCCCGCGGCCTTCAGCCGGTCCAGCACGGTCAGCAACGCCTCGGTGTCCGCCGGGTGCAGTCCGGCGGACGGCTCGTCCAGGACGTAGACCACGCCGAACAGCCCGGAGCGCAACTGGGTGGCGAGCCGGAGCCGTTGGAGCTCGCCCGCCGACAGGGTGGGGGTGGACCGGTCGAGGCTGAGGTAGCCGAGGCCCAGTTCGACCACCGGTGCGATCCGGGACTTCAGGTCCTCGGTGAGGACCCGGGCGGTCTCGGTACGGCCGTCCAGCAGGGTCGCCAGATCGGTCAGCGGCAGCGCGGCCAGTTCGGCGATCGTCCGGCCGCCGAAGGTCACGGCCAGCGCCTCCGGCCGTAGCCGGCTGCCCCCGCACACCGGGCAGGGCGCGCTGGTCAGGAACCGTTCCGCCTTCGCCCGCAGCGACGCCGACCTGGTGTCCGAGAAGGTCTTCAGCACATACCGGCGGGCACTCATGTACGTTCCCTGGTACGGCCGTTGGATGCGGTCGGCGTCCCGGACCGGGTGGACGGTGACGACGGGCTGCTCGTCCGTGAACAGGATCCACTCCCGCGCCTGCGCGGGCAGCTCGCGCCAGGGCCGGTCCACGTCGTGGCCGAGGGCGTCGAGGATGTCGCGCAGATTCTTGCCCTGCCAGGCGCCGGGCCAGGCGGCGATGGCGCCCTCGCGGATGGACAGCGAGGGATCCGGGACCAGCAACTCCTCGGTGGTGTCGTGCACTTGGCCCAGACCATGGCACTCCGGGCAGGCCCCGGCCGCCGTGTTCGGCGAGAACGCGTCCGAATCGAGCCGTTCCGCGCCGGGCGGATACGCCCCGGCCCGGGAGAACAGCATGCGCAGGGAGTTGGCGAGAGTGGTGACCGTGCCCACCGAGGAGCGCGAGGTGGGGGCCGCGCGGCGCTGCTGCAGCGAGACCGCGGGCGGCAGCCCGGTGATCTCACCGACCTTGGGCGCCCCGACCTGGTGGATCAGCCTGCGCGCATACGGCGCGACCGACTCGAAGTACCGCCGCTGCGCCTCGGCGTAGATCGTGCCGAACGCCAGCGACGACTTCCCCGATCCGGACACGCCGGTGAACACGGCCAGGACGTCGCGCGGGATGTCGACGTCGACGCCCTTGAGATTGTGCTCGCGGGCGCCGCGGACGCGGACGTACTGGTCATGTGGGCTGTGCATAGAGGCACAACCCTATCCACGCCCGTGCGCCGCTACTGCGGAGGGTTGTCGCGGCGGTTCTGGTCGATGTACTCGTCCGCCCGCTTCTGCGCGGCGTCGACCTGGGACCTGTACTTGTCCTGGGTCCTCTGGTCGATCATGTCGCCGGCCTTGTCGACGCCCGTCCTGGCCTGGTCCTCGTGGCCCTTGAGCATCTGCTTGATCTTGTCCATCATGGACATGGCAGCCCTCCTGGTCGCTTGAGGCTTCCCTCCCAGGGTCACCGGCGCCGGCCGGGTCCGCATCTCGGGGTCGTGGGGCCCTGAGCGGCCCGGATTCAGCTGCCCGGGGTGAACAGCGCGGCGAGCCGCCGGTAGGAGTCCAGCAGGGCCGTACGGTCGTAGCCGCTGGTGGTGACCAGCACCTCGTCGGCGCCCGTCTCCTTCAGCACCGTCTCCAGCTCGTGCGCGACGTGGTCCTCGGTGCCGGCGATGTGCCCGGCGAGACCGCCCTCGTAGAAGCCGCGCTCCTTCGCGGTCATCGGGCGGGCCTCGATCTCCTCGGCCGGGGCGAGCGGCGGGAAGATGCCGTGGGTGCGCGAGTACGCCATCGACCAGGCCTCCGGGACCAGCAGCCGCCGCGCCTCCGCCTCGGTGCCGGCGACCGCGACCGTCCCGGAGATCACGACGTACGGCTCGGCCGCCCAGGGGGAGGGGCGGAACAGGGAGCGGTACTGGTCGATGCCGCGCAGCATCCTATCCCGGCCGCGCAGATCGCCGATCACCATCGGCAGTCCGGCGCGGGCCGCGATCCGCGCGCCCTCGCCCATGGCCAGCACGAACGGCGGCACCCGCAGTCCTTCGGCGGGGCGCGCCCGCACCCCGGTCGGCGAGCCGCCCTCGAACCAGCCCAGCAGTTCGCCGAGCTGTGCCGCGAAGTCCCCGGCCACCTCCTTGTCCCGGCCGAGGGCCTTGCGCACGCCGTCGGTGAAGCCGACGGAACGCCCGAGCCCCATGTCGATCCGGCCGGGGAACAGGGACTCCAGCACGCCGAACTGCTCGGCGACGACGAGCGGTTGGTGGTTGGGCAGCATCACCCCGCCGGTGCCGACCCGGATGGCGCGGGTGGCCGAGGCGACCGCGGCGGCCAGCACGGTCGGCGCGGAACCGGCGACCCCGGGCACACCATGGTGCTCGGACACCCAGAAGCGGTGATAGCCGAGCCGCTCCGCCTCCCGCGCCAGTGCGACGGTGTCCCGCAGCGCCTCGGCGGGCGGGTGTCCCTCGCGGGTGCGCGAACGGTCGAGGACGGAGAACCGGGTCCGGGCGATCACTGTGCTGCTCACACAGGGTTCAACGCCCCCAGGAGCCGGGAATTCCTGGCCCGTCGGCGCCTGGCTAAGACGCCGTCTCATTTGGAGTGTTGGGTAATCTGCACCATGTGGTGATGGTCGAACGCATGGTGCCGGACGGGTTGTGGGAGCTGTTCCAGCGGGTGGTCCCACCCGCTCCATCGCGGCCGCAGGGCGGCGGCC
>NZ_JBVIJE010000018.1:0-163949 GCF_055581585.1 Streptomyces sp. NPDC031426 | reverse complement strand
GCGCTACTGCCAGCACAACGAGGTGCTGTGCGACCTCGCCTCCATGGGCCCCGGCGCCGAGGTCGCCGCCGAAGAGCTGTGGACCGTGGAGAAGGCCTTCGGCCTCGGAAACTGGTACCCCTGCAGCAAGGGCGACCTCGAAGCCTGCACGCAACTCGCTGAGGACCAGGCGTTCCGTAGCAAGTGGAAGCTCCTCGAAGAGGGGGTGGAAGCGCTTCAGGACCTGCGCCGCCTCCGCTACATGAAGGGGTGCACCCAGTGCTTCCCGGCCGGCACCAAGGTCCTCATGGCGAACGCGGGCACCAAGAACATCGAAGCCATCCACCCGGGCGACACCGTTCTGGCCAGCGACCCACTCACCGGCCGCACCGCACCCCGCAAGGTCAGCCGTCTCATCATCACCGACGGCGACAAACACTTCGACGAACTCACCATCGCCACGCCCGAAGGCCCCCGGAAACTCACCGCCACCTACGAACACCCCTTCTGGAGCCCCTCAGCACACCAGTGGGTCAAGGCCCACGACCTCACCCCCGACACCACCCTCCTCAGCACCGGTGGCACCACCGTCCGCGTCCAGGCCAACCGTGCCTTCGACCAGCAAACCCGCACCTACAACCTCACCGTCGAAGACCTCCACACCTACTACGTGCTGGCCGGCCGCACGCCGGTGCTGGTGCACAATTCAGGGTGCCCGGCGAATCTCGATGATGTCTGGCACGAGGGAAGTTTCGAAAACCCCGGGAGAAGCTTCCAATACCACTGGAAAAAGCACGGTGAGACATTGAATGTCCCGCCCGACAAGTATTTGCAGGATGCGACGGACTGGGCGAAGCGACTGGCCGAGCCGGGCGGCAAGAAGGGTTACAATCAGAAGAGGATGCCCTTCCCGGACGGTAAGTGGGGCGTGAAGTACACCGATCCCCACGGGGGTATGGGCGGGATGATCGGGCCGGATGGACGAGTCGTTTCCTTCTGGTACGACGAGAACCATTAGAAGCGGGGGAAGACATGATGCTCGGTTTCATGGACGCCTACACTCTCTGGCTCAACCTGCCGTTCCCCCGGAAGGGATCGACGAAGGACCTGATCCTGGCGCACAGCGATCTGGCGGAAGCCGACGAGTACGTGACGACCGTGATCCGATTCGTGGAAAGCGGCATCTTCAAGCCTGCTCCGGTCGACGTACCGGCGATGCTCGAAGAGTTGATGCAGCGAATCGATCGGCTCAGTGACACAGCATCGGACGGCGACCAGGCCGTGGCCCGCTCGCAACACGCATACGCGGCCCTGCTCGATCTCGTTTACCGGCAGTTCCTTGAGGCGGGAGGTCCGCATGAATAGCGGAATCGCCTCCCTCGGTACCGGCCGAATCGAGTCGGAGCACTGAGGCAGGGCCGGCCTTCCCAGGGTCCGTCGGGTTTTCTCCGGCGGGCCCTCCGGCGTGTCTGACGGCAGTTCACCGGAAACGGCGATCTCGATACCGGCTCACCGCTGAGTGGTGCCGTAGTGGTGGACTTGGTTCGCTGTTGGCATGTTCATTGGCAAATCATTGGGAGTGCCTACAGTGCTGATCAGATCCCCGGTCCGCGACAGTCTCAAGGGTCTTCGAGCGCCGCGGACGGCGTGTCAGATGACGGTCCGCAGCACGCGGGCGACGGCGATGGCATCGTCCGCACAGCCGCGGACGGGGATAAAGGATTGCTCTTGGGACGCCCGATCGCGAGGGTGGCTAGGGGCGGCGAGCGCGACGGCCAGCGCGATTGAGCATCATCCTGGTTCTGCAGCGAACGACGGGCAGCCGTCCACCTGCGCGCGATCAACCCGATTTATACGAAGAGGCTTCTGAAGCATCGTCTACGACCGAGGGATGCACTCGGTACACCGCAGCTGGTTGGCGCCCACGCGATCCAGCTCGTTCCTCGTGGAGCCGACGGACGTAGCCGTGCTCCTCAAGGAGCCTCAGTGCCGGCGCCGTGGAACTCACGGTGGGGAAGGCCCGGCGACGGGCTGTGACGAGTTCGTGGGCCTTGAAGCTGGTGACCTTCGTCCTGCGGATCCAGTCGAGCACCAGCTGAGCCTTCTCGCTGTCAGCCTCGGTTTCCATGAGGTCGAAGGCCGCCAGTGCGTGGGCGGTGTAGTACTCGCCGATCGCGATGGCGCGCTCGATCGTGGCCGCCTCGATCGGTTCGCCCCACCGGCCTGTGGCGCGGTCGGCGAGGTGGAGGAGGCCGGCGATGCGGGCAACGGCGCCGACGTACTTGCCTGCCCAGTCGTCGATGTGGGCTAGGGGGCCGTCCGGTCGCAGCGAGCTCGCGGGGCGGGGCGGTTTCGGTCTTGATGGTCTTGCCGATGGGACCCACGGCCGCGTCCGGGCGGGCCTGGACGGCCGTTTCGCACTGGCCGCACAGAGCCTCAGCGCCTTCCTCGGTGACCACGAGCATTGCCCACAGCGATTCGTTGCCGCACTCGCAGAGCAGGCGGAGCCCGTTGATGACGGTGGTGACCGGCTGTTCGGCGAGTAGCCCTGCCGGCACCGGCAGCTGCTTGGCGAAGGCGGTGACGGCCTGGCGGTCGGAGGTGGCCAGGAAGGCTGCGTAGTACTTGAGCGTGGTCGCTCCTCCGCCGCCGTGCCCGACGCGGCCGGCGACCGTTCGTACGTCGGCACCGGCGCCCAGGAGTTCGGTCACGTTGTACGCGCGCAGGTCTTTCAGGCGGTGGGTGTGGATCTTCAGCTTCTGCGCGAGGCGGCGGTATCTCTGGCTGACGCTTGAGGGCACGAGTGGGGCGGAGCTGTCGGCTTCGCCGGAGAACACGAAGGCGTCACGGGCGAGTTCACCACCGAGCGCCTTGCAGCGCTCCTCGGCGCGGGCTCGATGGGCGGCCAGGACGGAACGCGTGATCACGTCGATGGCCTGCTTACGGCGCTGGTGGGTCTTGGTGTCCTTGATTCTGCGACCGTTGTTGGAGTGCTTCACGAAGAGTTCGAGGCGGTCGAGGTTGATGTCTGCCCAGCGCAGAGCGCACATCTCGCCGCGGCGTGAGCCGGTGACCATCGTCATGAACAGGAACGTTCCCCAGTCCAGATCCCGCTGCCAGGCAGTGTTCAGAACCAGGGCTGCCTCTTCAGGAGTGGGCGGGTCGGGGTTCGGCTTGGGTTGGGATGGCGGCTCGGCAAGGGCTGCCACGTTCGTCGTCACGTAACCCCAGCGCAGGCCGCGGTTGAGCGCTGGCCGCAGGATGAAGTGAATCTTGCGGATGGAGTTCGCGGCGAGTGGCTCGCAGACGTGCTTCTGCTTCGTTGTGGGGTCGGTCTTGCCGTTGCGTCGCCCCTCGCACTGTTCCTGGCACTGCCGGAGGCGGGCGTAGAACAGCTCCAGCATCTCGGCGGTCAGCTTGCCGGCCTTGAGGTTGCCGAATGTGGGCTTGAGGTAGTTGCGGATGATGCCCTCGGCCCGTTCGTACGACGTCTCGTCGAGTTCGGCGACGCCCAACCACCGGTCGAGCAGAAACGACATGGTCACCTGCGTCTTGGGGTGGCGCTTCTCGTCGACCTGGTGCAGGAGCCTGGTGCGGGCCTTCTCCGCCTCGGTCTCCGTCTCGGCCTGCTCGTGGAGGTAGATGTCCTTCTTCGTGAGCGGGTCACGTCCGGCGTAGACCCGGACCTGGAAGCCGGCCCCGTTGGGACGGACGCTGCCGCGCTGACGTCGCTTGCTCTTGGTGTTCGCCATGGTCCTGGAACCTATTCATGGTTAATGCCATGGCTACGTCGAACAGCGCGTTTACCTCAGAGAGGTAAACGCGCTGGTCAGACCTGGTGCCCCCGGCAGGATTCGAACCTGCGACACCCGCTTTAGGAGAGCGGTGCTCTATCCCCTGAGCTACGAAGGCAAGAAGGCGTTGCTCGGTCGGTGGCGACGAGCCACCGAGCGACAGTGTAGCGGGTGGGTCGTCGCCGTACGGCGGGCCGGGGATGCGGGGGTCAGGACGCGGGGATGTGGGTGAAGCGGGAGGCGGTGTGGAAGTCCGACTCGATGTGGTCGGCGGTGGTGCGGAGGGCGGGGAGGATCTCCTGGACGCAGTCCTCCAGGGTGCGGCGGGCCGCGTGGGTGGCGACGTTCAGGGCGGCGACCGCCCGGCCGGACCGGTTCCGCAGTGGGACCGCGATGGAGCGTAGGCCCGACTCCAGTTCCTCGTCGACCAGGGCGTATCCCTGGGCGCGGACCTCGGCGAGGGGCGGGGGGAGGGGAGATGTGGTTTCCGCCAGGAGGACGCGGCCGAGGGAGGTCTGCGCGGCGGGGAGGCGGGCGCCGACCGTGATGTGGACCGTGAGGACGCGGCTCGCGCCCGCTCCGGCCGTGTACTGGATCTCCGTGCCGTCGGGCGTCAGCACCGCCAGCGCCGTCGGCTCGTGCAGCCGGTCCGCGAGAAGGCGGAGGTGGGGCTCGGCCAGGCGGGGGAGCGTGGTGCGGGACAGGGGCGGGAAGCCGAGGTCGAGGACGCGGGGGGTCAGGGCGAAGGTGCGGTCGGGGTGCGCGCGTACCAGGCCCAGCTGTTCGTGGGTGAGCAGCGCGCGGCGGGCCGTGGCCCGGGCCAGGCCGGTCGCCCGTGCCACCTCGCTCAGGGACAGCGCCGAGCGGCCCTCGCCGAAGGCAGTCGGCACGGTCAGCCCGCGCGCCAGGGACTCCACGAAGTCCCGGCCCAGCTCGTGCTTGGACGCCGTCGTCCAGGTCGCGAGGCCCGCGGGGGGCGGCCCCGGCTCGGGCGGCGGTGCCGTGCGCAGGGCGGACTCCATCGCCGTCACCGCCGTACGAAGGCGGGGGAGGAGAGTGGTGCGCAGGTCGGACGCCGAGTGGCGTCTGGTGTGGCTGACCACGCTCGCCACGCAGGCCGGGCGGCCGGTGTCCGGGTGCCGTACGGGCACGGAGACCGCGACCAGGCCCGGTTCGATCAGCTGGTCGTCCACCGCCCAGCCGTCCCGGCGCGCCCGCTCCACGCGTGCCGGGAAGGTGGAGTCGTCGGCGGGCGGTTGCCTCGGCGGTACGGCGGGGAACGTCGAGTCCGTCGGGTCCGCCGCGCGGCGGGCGCGCCAGCGGGTCCAGTCCGGCTCCGTCCACTCGGTCGCGAACAGCGGGCCCGGCGCGGTGCGTTCGGCCGGGAGCAGGTCGCCGATGCGGAAGCTCACGGACATCGCGCGGCGGCGGGTGGCCTGGTGGATGAAGCGGATGCCGTCGAGGTCGGCGACCGCGAGCGAGACGGACTCGTCCAGCTCGTCGGCGAGGGCGTCGGCGTGGGCGCCGAGCAGTGCGGGCAGGCGGAGGGCGGCCAGGTAGGCGTTGCCCGGTTCCATCGCGCGGGGGGCCAGGATCACGTCCCGGCCGTCCAGGCGGACGTAGTCCATGCGGGCCAGGGTCGCGGTGATGCGGTCGACCGTGGAGCGGGCGAGGCCGGTGGCCCGCTCCAGTGCGCTGGGGCTCAGCGTGCCGCCCGCCTCGGTCAGCCGCCGCAGCACCCCGACCCCGCGCAGCAACGGCCCGACGGCTCCCCCCGCTTCGACACGGGCGTCGGCATCCAGTGCGGTCTTCGCGGGCATCGGCTCTCCGGTACGGCGTTCGGGCACGCCTACGGTAAACCGCCGCTCGGCACGCCGTTGCCCGAAGCGGGCCCGAGCGCCCCTACTGACGCGTCACCCGCAGCCGGTACTCGCCGTCCTCGTCCCTGCTGATCACCTGGACGGTGATGCCGTGGCGACGGTCCTTGAAGGTCTCGCCGGGGGAGAAGGGGGCGTCGGAGAGTTCTGCCTGGACGTTGGGGCTGCGGGTGCAGCCGCCGCTGCCGGGGTGGCTGTCCTGGACCGTGACCGGTCCGCGTCCGGTGTCGATCGCGCCGTCCACCTTGTAGATCAGGACACCCGGATGGCACACCACCCCGTCGTTGCCGCCCTGCTCCCGTACCTCCAGGACGTACGCACTCCGCGTGTCGAGGGGGACCAGGACCAGTTTTCCGCCGCCCGGCTTGTACAGCGGTGTCAGGTCGTACTCGACGGTGCCGCGTGCCGCCACGCAGCCCACCTGGGAGCCGTCCAGCCAGCCCAGTTTCCACTTGTGCCAGCCGAGCAGATCGTTGGAGGCACCCCAGTCCTCGCTCATGATGTCCCAGTGCCCGACCGCGCCTCCGCCCTCCTGCGTGTACAGGTCGGGCAGGCCGAAGGTGTGGCTGTTCTCGTGCGGCAGCACCCGGTAGCCGGTGCGGGAGTAGGAGCCGGAGCCGTCGTCCTGCCGGGAGTAGATGAAGGACGCGTTGGCGACGTGGACGCCGTCGGCGACCGGGGCGTCGCCGTTGCCGGCGAAGGTCACGGACAGGACCGTGTCCAGGGCGGAGGGGCCGGCGTTGGGGGTGATCAGGACGTTCAGGATGTCGTACGCGCGGAAGTCCACCTTGGGGTCGGCCGCGGCCACGATGTCCTGCACGAGCTGCCGGTAGCCGGGGTCGAAGGGCGCGCCGCGCTCTATGCCGTACCCCTTGAAGGGCCTGGGCATCCGCAGCCAGGTGGTGATCGGGGTCTCCGCCCGGTAGTCGAGGCGGCCGTAGGACGCGGTGCGGAACCACTCCTGGGTCTGCGGGAAGAACTCGTGGAAGCGGTCCATGGCCTTGCCCTGCCCGGGCGCGTCGGAGAAGTCGACCATCAGGGTCAGGGCGTGGAGCGTGCCGGTGGAGTGTGCGTAGCCGTGCGGGGTGGGCGTGCCCTCGGTCATCTCCACGTCGGCCCCGGCCTGGACCGCGCAGGGGGAGAGGGCGGAACGGGCCGTGCCGATGGGCCCGGCGGTGGTGGGCGCCATCAGGTGTCCGGTTCCGGCCGAGGTGCTGACCGTCAGGGTCAGCGCGGTCACCACGGCGAGAGCGGCCACCCGGCGCGGGCGTATGCGCCGGCGGACGCGCGGGCGCACTTCGCGGTCAAAGCCACCCCGGTGGGCCCGCGTGCCACCCCGGTGGGCCCGTGTGCCGGCCCGGGGGGCTCCCGCGGCGGCAAGGGGTATGTGGCGGGGCGGCTGCGGCTGCATGCATGGACCCTTCGCTCCACGGCAGCCACCGGTCTCCGGCTGCACCCTTGCGCTCACCCTGTGTCGGCGGGGTGCGGGGGCGCGCGCTGGAGGAGACCGATCGTGGGAATGCCGGGCCGCAGGAGGGTGAATCCGGGCGAGAGATGAGTGTGTCTCAGGTCACAGCGGTTCTTTTCGTGCTGGGGAAATAACCGGGGAACGTCTCCCCGTTTAGCCCTGTGTCCGAGCGAAAACGGGGACTGGTTCCCCGGATCGCCTTCAACGCCCCGAGGAGTACGCCGTGCCGACCGCGACCACCCCCGAAGTGCGCAAGGTGCCCCGGCCCCGCGCCGACGCCGTGCGCAACCGGGAGCGGATCGTCACCGCGGCCCGGGAGATGTTCGTCGAGCACGGTCCGGACGTGCCGCTCGACGAGATCGCCCGCCGGGCCGGCGTCGGCAACGCCACGGTGTACCGCAACTTCCCCGACCGCGAGGCCCTCGTCCGCGAGGTCGTCTGCTCCGTGATGGACCGTACGGCCGAGGCGGCCGAGGTGGCCCTCGCGGAGACCGGGGACGCCTTCGCCGCCCTGGAGCACTTCGTGCACGTCTCCGCCGACGAGCGGATCAGCGCGCTGTGCCCGATGATCGCCAGCAGCTTCGACAAGCACCACCCCGACCTGGAGGCCTCCCGCGAGCGCGTCGAGCAGCTCATCGAGGAGGTCATGGGCCGGGCCAAGGCGGCCGGACAGCTCCGGACCGACGTCGGCGTCGGCGACCTGATGATCGTGGTGGCCCAGCTGAGCCGGCCCCCGGCCGGCACGGACTGCCTGCGCGGCGACCGTTTCGTCCACCGCCACCTCCAGCTGTTCCTCGACGGCCTGCGGGCGCCCGCCCGCTCCGCCCTGCCGGGCACGGCCGTGACCATCAAGGAGCTGCGCGCGTCCTGACCGATTAGTTCGGCTCCCGATCCCAGTCCACCCGTAGGCCGGCACACCCGGCGCCCCGGCCGTCACCGTCGACGAGCCACACTCCGAGCTTCCGTTTTTTCGTCCTACCGTCTCTTTTCTCGATCTTTCTCGCACGTTTTCCGTCACTTCCGTCACGAAGTCCCGAAGTGGGTACCTCCATGTCCGAAACAGCCCGAAAGGCTCCCGGCGCCGCCGCGCCGACCGGCATCGACGCACGCGGCGCCGACGCCAACCGCTGGAAGGCGCTCGTCTTCATCGCGCTCGCCCAGCTGATGGTCGTCCTCGACGCCACCATCGTGAACATCGCCCTCCCCTCCGCCCAGAGCGACCTCGGCATATCCGACGGCAACCGGCAGTGGGTCGTCACGGCCTACGCCCTCGCTTTCGGCGGTCTGTTGCTCTTCGGCGGCCGGATCGCCGACAAATGGGGCCGCAAGCGCGCCTTCGTCACCGGCCTGGCCGGCTTCGCCCTCGCCTCCGCGCTGGGCGGTGCCGCCACCACCGGCCCGATGATGTTCGGCGCCCGCGCCCTCCAGGGCGTCTTCGGTGCCCTGCTCGCCCCGGCCGCGCTGTCGCTGCTCGCCGTGATGTTCACCGACGCCCGCGAGCGCGCCAAGGCGTTCGGCATCTACGGCGCCATCGCGGGCGGCGGCGGTGCCGTCGGCCTGATCCTCGGCGGTTTCCTCACCGAGTACCTGAACTGGCGCTGGACCTTCTTCGTGAACGTCCCGTTCGCCATCGTCGCCGCGGCCGGCGCCTACTTCGTCATCCGTGAGCCCGAGGGCGGCCGCAACCGCTCCCCGCTCGACATCCCCGGCGTGATCCTGTCCACCCTGGGTCTGGTCGCGCTCGTGTACGGCTTCACGCGCGCCGAGTCCGACGGCTGGGGCGACTCCCTGACCGTCTCGATGTTCGTCGCGTCCGCGGTGCTGCTGCTCGCCTTCGTGGTCGTCGAGTCCCGGGTCAAGGCTCCGCTGCTCCCGCTGCGCGTGGTCAGCAACCGCAACCGCGGCGGCATCTACCTCTCCCTCGGCCTCGCCATCATCGGCATGTTCGGCCTGTTCCTCTTCCTGACCTACTACCTGCAGGTCGTGAAGGGCTACTCGCCGGTCAAGACCGGCTTCGCCTTCCTGCCGATGATCGCGGGCATGATCACGGGGTCCACCCAGATCGGCACCCGCCTGATGACCCGGGTCGCGCCCCGGCTGCTGATGGGCCCCGGCTTCCTGGTCGCCGGCGTCGGCATGCTGCTGCTGACCCAGCTGAAGATCGACTCCTCGTACGGCATGCTGCTGCTGCCCGCGATGCTGCTGCTCGGCCTCGGCATGGGTACGGCGTTCATGCCGGCGATGTCCCTGGCCACCCAGGGCGTCGAGCCCCGGGACGCCGGTGTCGCCTCCGCGATGGTCAACACCTCGCAGCAGGTGGGCGGCGCGATCGGCACCGCCCTGCTGAACACCATCGCCGCGTCGGCGAAGACGTCGTACATCAAGGACCACATCGCCGGTGCGGCCACCAAGCCGCAGCAGCAGCTGGTCGGGCTCCAGGGCATGGTGCACGGCTACACCTCGGCGATCTGGTTCGCCGTCGGCATCCTCGGGCTCGCCGCCCTGATCGCCTTCACCTTCGTCAACGCCGGACGGCCGGGCACCACCGCGGTGATCTCCGGCGAGGGCGTCGAGGACGAGGTGCCGGTGCCGGTGGTGGCCCACTGACCGGCCGTGCGGCGCGTGGCCGTGCGCTGATCTAGCGGAGCCAGGGCAGGTCCGCACCCGCTTCATCGGGCTGGAGGCCCTCGGCGATGATCTCCATGATCTCGCCGAGGGCCTTCTGCTGTTCCGGGCTGAGCCGCTCGAACATCGCCTGCCGTACGGCGGCCACATGTCCCGGCGCGGTGCGCCTCAGCACCTCCGCGCCCTCGTCCGTGAGCACCGCGAACTGGCCGCGCTTGTCGGAGGGGCAGTCCTCGCGGCGCACCCAGCCGTTCTTCTCCAGCCGCGCGATCGCGTGCGACAGCCGGGAACGGGTGATCTTCGCCTGCATGGCCAGTTCGGTCATCCGCAGCCGGCGGCGCGGTGCCTCGGCGAGGCCCACGAGCAGGCCGTAGTAGATGTGCGGCATGCCCGCGTCGCGCTGCAGCTGCCGGTCGAGGTGGTCCTCCAGCAGGGTGGTGGCGTGCAGATAGGCGCGCCAGACGCGCTGTTCCCCGTCGCTGAGCCAGCGGGGCTGTGCGGCGGAGCCGGGTGCCGTGTTCATGCAGTCCACTGTACGAGGCATCTCCTTGAAACTTGAACAAGTCGGGCGTACGGTTGACCTGGAACTTGAGAGTTAAAGCAAACCGGTAGTCCCTGGGAGCCGCCGCCATGTCCATCAGCAGCCCGGAGCGCATGCCCGCCCTGTACCTCAGCCATGGCGCCCCGCCGCTCGCCGACGACCCCGTCTGGCCCGGCCAGCTCGCCGCCTGGTCCGCGGACCTGCCTCGCCCCAAGGCGATCCTCATGGTCTCCGCCCACTGGGAGGAGGCCCCGCTCGCGCTGGGCGCCGTGGCGACCGTCCCGCTCGTCTACGACTTCTGGGGCTTCCCCGAGCACTACTACCGGGTCCAGTACGCCGCCCCCGGCGCGCCCGAGCTCGCCGAGTCCGTCCGCAAGCTGCTGCGCGCCCCCGGCACCCCCGTCCAGGACATCCCCGACCGCGGCCTCGACCACGGCGCCTACGTCCCCCTCGTCGAGATGTTCCCGGCCGCCGACATTCCCATCCTGCAGATCTCCATGCCCACACTCGACCCGGTGCGCCTGATGGACATCGGCCGCAGGCTCGCCCCGCTGCGGGACGAGGGGGTGCTGATCGTCGGCTCCGGCTTCTTCACCCACAACCTCGCCGCCCTGCGCTACGCGGGCAGCGGCGTACCCAGCTGGTCCTCCGAGTTCGACGACTGGGGCCGCCGCGCCCTTGAGGCCCGCGACTGGGACGCCCTGCTGGCCTTCCTGGACAAAGCCCCGGCCGGCCGGTACGCCCATCCGCGCACCGAACACTTCGCCCCGCTCTTCGTCACCATGGGCGCGGCGGAGGCGGGCGGCGAGCTGGACGCGCAGAAGTCGGTGATCGACGGGTTCTGGATGGGAATGGCGAAGCGGTCGGTGCAGTTCGGGTGAGGTGCCGGCCCTTGCCGGGGCGCGGGTGCCCGCCGGGCTACAGCTCCTTCTCGAACCAGGCCACGTCCCAGTAGCGGCCGAACTTGCGGCCGACCTCGCGGTAGGTGCCGACATGGCGGAAGCCGAAGCGGGCGTGGAGCCGCTCGGAGGCCTCGTTGGGCTGGGCGATCCCGGCGTAGGCACGGTGCACGTCCTCGTCGGCCAGCGCCTTGAACAGGGCCTCGTAGAGCAGCGTGCCGATGCCGCGCCGGCCGGTGTCCGGGGCGACGTACACCGAGGTCTCCACCGACGTGACGTACGCGGGTTTCGGCCGGTAAGGGCTGGATGTGGCGTACCCCAGAATCTCCTGAGAGTCCGGATTCGTGGCAACCATCAGCCGGTGCGGGCCGTCTTCCGGGTGGGAGAGCAGCCAAGGGCGGCGCTCTTCCGAAGTGAAGATCGCGGTATCGAAAGTGATGGCCGTCTCACGTACATAGTGGTTGTAGATCGCCGTGAGAGCGTCGAGATCTCCTTCGACTCCCGGCCTGACCTGCACCTCTGTACGTTCCGTCGGCATCTCGCCTCCCTGGGTGGCGGACAGGGTACTGCATGATCAGAAAAATTGGGGGGCGGGTTGGGAATTCTGTCCGGATTCCAGTCGTTGTCTCCCACGGATGCAGGGCACTCGGAGAGAGTCGCCAAAGACACTCCCCCGATGCCGAGCGTTCAGCAGGACCACCCGCCAGCCCACCATCGCAAGGGAGCACGCATGGCAACCCGTGCCGTCGCCCGTCGTCAGTCCGCCACCGGCGAGACGGTCGACTCGGCAAGCAGTGTTCGCGCCCATGGCGGCGAGATCGCGGACCGCGACCTGGTCGGCATGTACCTCGACGAGATCGCGCGCACGCCGCTGCTCGACGCCGCCAAGGAGGTCGAGCTGTCCCAGACCATCGAGGCGGGGGTCTTCGCTCAGCAGGTCCTCGACGGTGAGGAGGAGTCCAGGACGGACGCCTCCCGCGAGGAACTGGAAGCGCTGGTCGCCGCCGGCGAGCGGGCCAAGGACGTCTTCATCCGCTCCAACCTCCGCCTGGTCGTGGCGGTCGCCCGGCGCTACCCGCGCAGCGGCCTGCCCCTGCTCGACCTGATCCAGGAGGGCAACGCCGGTCTGGTGCGCGCGGTGGAGAAGTTCGACTACCGCAAGGGCTTCAAGTTCTCGACGTACGCCACCTGGTGGATCCGTCAGGCCATCACCCGCTCCATCGCCGACCAGTCCCGCACGATCCGGCTCCCCGTCCACCTGGTGGAGGAACTGGGCCGCATCCGCCGTGTGCAGCGCGAGTTCAACCGTGAGCACGGCCGCGACCCGGAGCCCGCGGAGATCGCGACGGAGCTGGGCGCGACGCCGGAGCGCGTCATCGACGTCCTCGACTGGGCCCGCGACCCGGTGTCGCTGAACATGTCGGTGGACGACGAGGGCGAGACCCAGTTCGGCGACCTCCTGGAGGACACCTCGGCCGTCTCCCCCGAGCAGTCCGTCATGACCCTGCTGCGCAGCGAGGAGCTGGACGACCTGATCGGCCGCCTGGACCAGCGCACGGCCTCCATCATCAAGATGCGGTACGGCATCGAGGACGGCCGCGAGCGCACCCTGACCGAGGTCGGCAAGGAACACGGCCTGACCCGCGAGCGCATCCGCCAGATCGAGAAGCACGCTCTGCTCGAACTGAAGAAGCTGGCCCGCCAGACCGGCTTCGATGCGGCGGCGTAACGGGGTTACGGCATGCGGGCGCCGGTGCCGGTGTTGTGAGAGGGGTGCTCATGGGGTGAGGCAAGGGCGCGGTGCCGGGGCCGCGGCGGTCGGCGACGCGTGGTGCCTGTGGGCGTACGGTGCCTGAGGGGGCGCACGCCGGTGGCGGAAGACGGCGCAAACATGGCGTGCTCCCATCGCTTCAACTCCCGGGCCCACGGGAACAACCCTTCCGGGCCCCACAGCAGCCAGGCCCGGGACCGCACTCCCGACGCACCAACCGCACCTACGGGCCGACCCCACGCGCCCACCGCACGACCCGACCCACACAGCCAGGTCCCGACGCACATCCCCCCCGGCGCCGGGACCTCCCCAGCCGGGCTTCGGCACCTATCCCCCCCCGGGTGCCGAGGCCCGGCTTCTTCTTGTGCCCCTCACGCCGGCCGAGGGGCCGTCCGGCAACTCGCCACCGCTGTCCGGACGTTCCCATCAAGCCACCGCTCGTGCGCGCAGCGCTGCGGCCGCCCAGTCGATCACCGGGGTCAACGGCTCTGCGGCCGGCCAGTCGTTGACGAGGGCCAGCAGGCGGAGATAGGTGTCCCTGCGGGGGTCGCGGGCCGCTTCCAGACACCGAATCAGCCACTGGTGCGGCGAGCTGTGGCCCGGGTGCCCGGAGAGGGGCGCGCACCGGGCGACCAGGGCCGCGACGACCGGATCCGCTTCCGGCGCTTCGGGCCTGGTGCCGGACGCCAGGGCGGTGGATACGACATCCCGCGCGACGGCGACGACGTCGGGCAGGGGCGGGGCGCCGACGCCGTCCGCACGCCCGGGCCGGTTCACGGCATGCTCCTGGACCAGACGCCGTACGGCCGTGCGGAACTCGTCGTCGAGCGACAACTCGGCCAGCTCCACCCACGCCGTCACCTGCTCCTCGGTCGGGTGGCCGGGCAACTCGGGGGTGAGGGAACGCCGGAGCCCGGCCTCGGCGGGGAAGGGTGGGTCGGCCGGGGAAGGGTGGGGTGCGTTGGGCGGCGGGGTCTGGGGTGCGTCGGTCGGGGCGGGCCGGGGTGTGTCGGGCAGGGCGGGTCGGGGTGGGTCGGGCGGCGGGGTCTGGGGTGCGTCGGGCGGCGGGGTCTGGGGTGCGTCGGGCAGGGCGGGCCGGGGTGCGTTGGGCAGGGCGGGTCGGGGTGGGTCGGGCAGCGAGGTCTGGAGTGGGTCGGGCAGGGCGGGGCGGGGTGTGTCGGTCGGTGAGGGCCGTGGTGGTGCCTCGAAGACGGCGTCCAGGAAACCGTCGATCAGGCGTCGCCGTTCCGCTTCGGACAGGGTCGCCAACCGGTGCATGCGTTCCATCTCCTCGAAGGTCGGCTCACATCTGGACGCCACGGCGGACAGCACCGCCGGCGCAGGCACAGCACACTGACCTGCACATCCAGCGCGGCAGCCTGCTCGGCCGCGACCCGGCCGAGGGAGAGCGGCCGGTCCACGATCCGCCGGATCACCTCCAGGCCGAGGCCGAGTTCGCGCAGCGTCCGCACCAGCGCCAGTCGGGTGACCGCCTCGGGACCGTAGCGGCGGTAACCGGCCGGGGTACGGCTCGCCGGCACCACGAGGCCCTGGTCCGAATAGAAGCGGATCGTCTTGACCGACAGCCCGGTACGCCGGGCCAGCTCACCGATCGAGTACGAGATGCCGGAGTGCATGAGCCCACCTTCCGGTCTCCCCTTGCGGGAGACTCAAGTCTGCACGGGCGGCGAGGCGGTGGGCGGCGTGGGGCGGTGGCCAGCGCGTGGGGTGGTGAGCATCATGGGACGACGGTCCACCCCGTACCTGAACCCCGGGGTGGACCGTCGGATGGCAGATTCTGCCACATGGGCATAGCCTGCCCAGATGAGCACCACCCCCGGCACCAACCCTGGCAACACCTCCAGCGCCACCCCTCGTACCACCCCCGGCACCACCTCCAGCGCTGCCCATCAGCCGCTTTCCGCCCCCACTCCGGTCTCGCTGACCGAACGCCGGAAGGCCGAGACCCGGACGGAGATCGCCCGGGCGGCGGCCGCCCTGTTCGTCCGCCAGGGACTGCGCGCGACCCGCGCCGAGGACATCGCACAGGCCGCCGGCATCGCACCACGCACCTTCTACCGCTACTTCGCCACCAAGGAGGAAGCGGTCGCCCCCCTCTACGCGGCAGGTGCCCAGCGCTGGGCGGAAGCGGTCCGCTCGGCCCCGGCCCACCTCGGCGTCCCCGAGGCGCTGGAGCACGCCGTACAACACACCCTCACCCCCGGCGTCCGGGTATCGGCCGCGTCCTGGGAATGGGTCCGCACCCTGATCCGCCTGGCCGACGCCAGCCCCGCCCTGCGCAAGGTCTGGGCAGAGGTGTGCCAGGCGTCGGAGCGGACCCTGGCCGAGATCCTCGCGGACCGGATCGCGGCAACTGGCCGTGAACACGGTGGAGTTGGCGGTCGCGGAACCGGTGAGGCCGACGCAACCGCAGGACGGCGCGACAACCGGCGCGACAACGTTGCCCCGGGGTCCGCACTCCCCGCACCGGTCACCCCCGACCTCCGCTTCGCTGCGGCCGTCGCCGGCGCCGCCGTCCGGGTCGCCGTGGAGTCCTGGGCCGCCACCTCCTCCCCGCCCACCGGCCCGGAAGGCCCCGCGGCCCTGGCCCTGCGCAACCTCCGATCCCTGCGGGACTTCGAGTGGGGCGCCGGGGAGGGCTGAGCCGTCACCGAAGGGACTCCTCCTCCAGGGCATTCGCCCCGGCCCGACTCAGCCGCCCAGCCAACTCCCTTATGCGCTCCACCAGTTCACTCGGACCCCGCACGGCGAACTCGTACCCCGTCATCGCCAGCCGCACCGCCAGCCACTCCAGCGGCGCACCGAAGGTGCCCCGCAGCACACAACCGCCCTCGCCGTCGTCCTCCGGCACCCCGAGCCCCGCCGGCAAGCGCGCCGAGACCTGCTCCGCCGTCGCGGCGAACCGCACCGCGAACTCGTAGGTCTCCTGCCGTCGGTGGAGGGACTGCCGCAGGTACTCCGCCGCGCTCCCGGTCGGCAACTCCCTTGGCGCGAAACGGACTCCGGTCGCGAACGGCTCGTTCACCCGGTCCACCCGGAAGGTCCGCCAGTCGGCGCGGTCGAGGTCGTAGGCGACGAGGTACCACCGCCGCCCGGTCGACACCAGCCGGTGCGGTTCGGTCAGCCGCCGTGACTCGCTGCCGTCCTTGTCGCGGTAGGCGAACCGCAGCCGCTCGTGCCCCGCCACCGTCGAGGCCATCGCGGTCAGCGTCTCCGGCGCGATCGTCGGCCCGTCCCCGCTGGTCAGCGGTGTCGTCGCGGCCTGGAGCGTGGACACCCGGTGGCGCAGCCGGGCCGGCAGCACCTGCTCCAGCTTGGCCAGGGCCCGTACCGACGCCTCGTCCACGCCCTCCACCGCATGCCCGGCACCGGCCCGCAGCCCCACCGCGATCGCCACCGCCTCCTCGTCGTCCAGCACCAGCGGCGGCAGCGCCTTGCCGGCGACCAGCCGGTATCCGCCGTCGGCCCCCTTGCTGGCCTGCACCGGATACCCCAGCTCGCGCAACCGGTCGATGTCCCGCCGCACGGTACGCCGGGACACCCCGAGCCGCTCGGCGAGCTCACCACCGGGCCACTCGCGCGGGGTCTGGAGCAGGGAGAGGAGCTGCAGCAGCCGGGCAGGTGTGTCCGTAGTCATACCGACGAGAATGCCGCACAACTAGGACGGGATCTGACCTATTGCCGCCCTACCTTCACCTCATGACCCCGAACGACAGCAACACCGGCGAGGGGCGCGGGGAACTGCGCGACCAGCCCAGGACGACGGACGGCCGGCACACGACGGCAACTGCCGGCACACTCCCCGAACCCTCACCCGACCGAACCCGCTGGCTGGCCCTGGCCATCGTGATGACCGCGGCCTTCATGGACCTGGTGGACGTGACGATCGTCAACATCGCCATCCCGTCCATCCAGCGCAGCGCCCACGCCTCGGTCAGCCAGATCCAGTGGATCACCGCCGGCTACGCGCTCGCCTTCGCCGCAGCCCTCATCACCGGCGGACGTCTCGGTGACATCCATGGCCGCAAGCGGCTGTTCCTGACCGGTATCGGCGGCTTCACCCTCGCCTCCGCCCTGTGCGGCTTCGCCGCGAACCCGGAGATGCTGGTCGCCTCCCGCATCCTGCAGGGCGGTATGGCGGCGATGATGGTGCCGCAGGTGCTGTCGATCGTGCACGCCACCTTCCCGGCCCGGGAACGCGGCAAGGTGTTCGGTCTGTTCGGCGCGATCGTCGGCCTGGGCGCGGTCTCCGGACCGCTGCTCGGCGCGCTGCTGACGGAGTGGAACCTGTTCGGCCTCGAATGGCGGCCCATCTTCCTCATCAACCTCCCGGTCGGCGTCCTGGCCTGGATACTCGGACGCCGCTTCATCACCGAATCGAAGGCCCCCAAGGCGCTGAAACTGGACCTGGTCGGTGTCGCCCTGGTCTCGCTGGGCCTGCTGATGCTGCTCTACCCGCTCACCCGCGGCCGCGAGCTGGGCTGGCCGCTGTGGGGGTACCTCTGCATGGCCGGCGCGCTCGTCGTCTTCGCCGCGCTGGTGTCGTACGAAAAACGGAAGGCGGCCAGGGACGGTTCCCCGCTCATCGAACTGTCCCTCTTCCGGGTGAAGAGCTTCGCCGCGGGCATCGCCGTACAGACCGTCTTCGGGGTCGCGCTCGGCATCTTCTTCCTGGTCTGGACGCTGTACATGCAGATCGGCCTGGGCTGGAGCCCGCTGCGGGCCGGGCTGACCGGCGTGCCGTTCTCCCTCGCGGTGTCGACGGCGGCCGGGATGTCGGTGCAGAAGCTGGTCCCGAGGTTCGGGCGGAAGGTGCTCCAGGCGGGCGCGCTGGTCATGGCCGCGGGCGTACTGCTCTATCTGTGGGAGGCGCACCGGTACGGCCTCGCCATCGCCTCCTGGCAGATGGCCCTCCCGCTGATCGTGATGGGCGCCGGGATGGGGCTGATCGTGGCCCCGCTGACCGACGCGGTGCTCTCCGAGGTGCCGCGCGAGCACGCGGGGTCCGCGTCCGGGCTGATCAACACGGTGCAGCAGATGGGCAACGCGCTCGGCCTCGGGCTCGTGTCGGTGGTGTTCTTCGGCGAGATCGGCGACCGGCTGGCCCCCGCCCAGGTCGGCCCGGCCTTCGTGCACGCCTTCCAGCACGCGCTGTGGTGGGTCGCCGGGATCATGGCCGCGATCTTCCTCCTGATGTCCGCCCTGCCGAAGCGGCCGGCCCAGCAGACGGAGGCAGCCGAGGCGGAGGCGCCGGCGCGGGAGCCGGAGCTGGTGCACTGAACTGCGCCCGACCAGGGCCCGGCACCTGCGGGTGCCGGGCCCCTTTCGCATGCTCCGCTGCCTGCCTCTGCCTCTGCCTCTGCCTCTGCCTCTGCCTCTGCCTCTGCCTCTGCCTCTGCCTCTGCCCCCTGCCCCTGCCAGGGCCGGACGCCCGATCATGTCCGTTTGCAGCCCGGACCTGTTTACTTTCTGGAAATCCCGGCGTAGCCTCCCGACTGAAACCACACGTTCGGGCATTGGTCAAAAGCGAACGGACATCGACTCGGAGGCGAGCGGACATGTACGCACCGGAACGGCAGCAGGAGATCCTCCGGCTCGCACGTGACGGCGGCCGGGTGGACGTGCTGTCGCTCGCGGAGGAGTTCCAGGTCACCGCGGAGACGATTCGCCGCGATCTGAAGGCCCTCGACCGCGCGGGCCTCGTCCGCCGGGTGCACGGCGGCGCCATCCCGGTCGGCCGCCTCGACTTCGAACCGGACCTCGCCGAGCGCGAGTCCACCGCCGCCGACGAGAAGGACCGCATCGCCAAGGCTGCCCTCGCCGAACTGCCGACCGAGGGCACGATGATCCTCGACGCCGGTACGACGGTCGCCCGGCTCGCCGCCGCGATCCCGCTGGAGGCCTCCCTGACCGTCGTCACGCACAGCCTGCCCATCGCCGCCCGTCTGGCCGACCACCCGGGCATCCAACTCCACCTGGTCGGGGGGCGCGTACGGCACCGCACGCGCGCCGCCGTGGACGCCTGGGCGCTGCGCGCGTACGGCGAGATCCGCGCCGACGTGCTGTTCGTGGCGGCCAACGGCTTCTCCGCCGAGCACGGCCTGACCACCCCCGACCTCGCCGAGGCCGCGGTCAAGCGGGCCGCGGTCGCCGCCTCCCGGCGCGTCGTGCTGCTGGCCGACTCCTCCAAGCACGGCCAGGAGCACTTCGCCCGCTTCGGCGACCTGGGCGATGTGGACCTGCTGATCACCGACAACGGGCTGAGCCCCGAAGACGCCGCCGCCATCGAACGCGGCGGCACGGAAGTAGTGCGCGCATGATCCTCACCGTCACCCCCAACCCCTCCCTCGACCGCACCTACGAGATCCCCGCCCTGGAGCGCGGCGAAGTCGTCCGGGCCACCGGCGAGCGCATGGATCCGGGCGGCAAGGGCGTGAACGTCTCGCGCGCCGTCGCGGCCGCCGGCCGGCGCACAGTCGCCGTTCTGCCCCTGGGTGGTGCGCCGGGAGCGCTCATCGCCGATCTGCTGGACGCGCAGGGCATCGAGGTCGCGCCGGTCCTGATCGCCGGAGCCACCCGCTCGAACATCGCGCTCGCGGAGTCCGACGGGGTGCTCACGAAGATCAACGCGCCGGGACCGGAGCTGTCGGAGGCCGAACAGGAACGCCTCCTGGACGCCGTGCGCGAGCAGTCCCACGACGCCGACTGGATCGCGTGCTGCGGCAGCCTGCCCCGGGGACTCGCACCCTCCTGGTACGCAGACGCCGTCACGCGGGCGCACGCCGGGGGTGCACGCATCGCGCTCGACACCTCGGGACGCGCGCTGCTGGAGGCGCTGCGCGCACGGCCCGACGTGGTGAAGCCCAATGCCGAGGAGCTCGCGGAAGCCGTCGGACGCCCCCTGGCGACCGTGGGCGACGCACTGAAAGCGGCCGAGGAGGTGCGCGGCATGGGGGCCCGCGCCGTGCTCGCGAGCCTGGGCGCCGACGGGCAGCTCCTCGTCGAGGACACGGGCGCCTGGTTCGCCACCGCGCGCGTGGCCACCGTCCGCAGCAACGTCGGCGCCGGCGACTCCTCCCTCGCCGGCTTCCTGATCGCCGGCGGCAGCGGCCCCGAGGCCCTCGCCTCCGCCGTCGCCCACGGCGCCGCCGCCGTCCAGCTCCCCGGCAGCGTCATGCCGACCCCCGCCGACCTGGACCCATCGGCCGTGGCCGTCACCGCCGAGATCCCGCTCGACCGCGAACTGACGGAGCCGGTGTCATGAACGCCCTCGCGCTCTGCTGCACCCGCCCCGGCACCCGGCGGCTGGGCGCTCGCCCCGCGCCCGGACCCCAGGACGCTCCCACCCCGCCCGGCTCGAAGCGACGAGGTTCCCCGTTACTCGCCGCTGCCCCCGAGCGGCAGGGCCGGCCCAGCCGCTGCGCCGCCCAGAGGAGGCAGGGTCTCCCAGGCCCCGTCTCCGGAACGGCCCCATCCCCCCACCGCACCCCCGTCCCCCTTTCCGCCCACGCCTCCCCCCGGGCGATACGCGTGCATAGGAGCCCGCGATGAGCGACATGATCACCGCGGACCTGGTCGACCTCGACCTGTCCGCCGACAGCAAGGAAGCGGCGGCGCGCGCCCTCGCCGAGCGCATGGTGGCCCAGGGCCGGGTGACCGACCTGGAGGGCTTCCTCGCCGACGTGGCCGCCCGCGAGGCCCAGATGCCTACCGGCCTCGACGGCGGCATCGGCATCCCGCACTGCCGCAGCGCCCATGTCACCGAGCCGAGCCTCGCCTTCGGGCGCAGCGCCGCCGGCATCGACTTCGGCGCCCCGGACGGCCCGGCCGACCTGATCTTCCTGATCGCGGCCCCGGCCGGTGCCGACGACGCCCACCTCACGATCCTCTCCTCCCTGGCCCGCCAGCTGATGAACACCGAGTTCACCTCGGCACTGCGCGCGGTGACCGACGTGGAGACGGCGGCGGCGCTGATCCGCGGCGACGAGACGCCGAGCACGGCGCAGGCGCCGGTGGAGTCCTCCGAGGAGGGCACGGGCGCGAGCGGCGGCGCGAAGGCTGCGGCGAGCGCCGCTCAGGGCGCCGCGGGCGCAGGCGGCGCCTCCGAAGACTCCGCTGCGGCGTCGGTGGCGGCCTCCGCCGACGCCGCAGCGGACACCACCGCGCAGGCGCCGGGCGCATCCACCCCGGCGCAGGCGACCCCGGCGGGCGCCGGCTCCGCCGCGGACTCCGGCGAGCGCCCCTTCCGTATCGTCGCCGTCACCTCCTGCCCGACCGGCATCGCGCACACCTACATGGCGGCCGAGTCCCTGGAGAACGCGGGACGCGAGTCGGGCGTCGAACTCGTCGTCGAGACACAGGGCTCGGCCGGCTTCACCCGGCTGGACCCGGCGGTCATCGCGGCGGCGGACGCGGTGATCTTCGCGCACGATGTCCCCGTACGCGAGAAGGACCGTTTCGCCGGTAAGCCGACCGTCGACGTCGGAGTGAAGGCGGGCATCAACCGCCCCGCCGAACTCATCACGGAGGTGCGCGCGAAGGCGGCGCGCGGCGAGACGAGCGCGCCGGCGCCCGCGTCGGGCGGCACACCGGTCGAGCGCGCGGGCGACTCCACCGAGGGGTACGGCAGCAAGCTCCGCAAGTGGCTGATGAGCGGTGTGAGCTACATGGTTCCGTTCGTCGCGGCGGGCGGCCTCCTCATCGCCCTGGGCTTCGCGATCGGCGGCTACAAGATCAACAAGGCGCCGTCGGTGATGGACCACTTCGTGTGGACCCAGGCCGACAGCTGGGGTGCGCTGTCCTTCCAGATCGGCGTCGTCGCCTTCGGCTTCCTCGTCCCGGTCCTGGCCGGCTACATCGCCTACGGCATGGCCGACCGGCCCGGCCTGGTCCCCGGCTTCGTGGGCGGCGCGATCTCACTGACCATCAACGCGGGCTTCCTCGGCGGACTCGCGGCCGGTCTGATCGCCGGTGGCGTGGTGATGGCCGTCCAGAAGGTGCGGATCCCCGCGGCCCTGCGCGGCATCATGCCGGTGGTGGTGATCCCGCTGATCTCCTCGGCGATCGTCGGGTTCCTGATGTTCGTCGTGATCGGCAAGCCCATCGCAAGCGCCCAGAAGGGCCTGACCGACTGGCTGAACGGCCTCACCGGCACCAACGCGATCCTGCTCGGCGCCCTGCTCGGTCTGATGATGTGCTTCGACCTGGGCGGCCCGGTCAACAAGGTGGCCTACACCTTCGCCACCGCCGGCATCGCGGTCTCCAACCCCAGCGACTCCGCGATGAAGATCATGGCCGCGGTGATGGCGGCCGGCATGGTCCCGCCGCTGGCGATGGCCCTGGCCACCACCGTGCGCGGCAGGCTGTTCACCCAGACCGAGCGCGAGAACGGCAAGGCCGCCTGGGTGCTGGGCGCCTCCTTCATCTCCGAGGGCGCGATCCCGTTCGCGGCGGCCGACCCGCTGCGCGTGATCCCCTCGTCGATGGTGGGCGGTGCGCTCACCGGCGCCCTGTCGATGACCTTCGGCGCCACCTTGCGCGCCCCGCACGGCGGCGTCTTCGTGATCCCGCTGATCGGCAACCCCTTCCTGTACCTCATCGCCATCGCGGCCGGCGTCTGCGCCACCACGGCCCTGGTCGTGCTCCTCAAGGGCATGCGCAAGCAGACCCCGGAGACCACGGCCACCGACCCCGCCGCGAACGCGGCCCGCACGACGAAGGAGCCCAAGCAGCCCGTGGCGGCCTGACGACCGCACCGCCCCCTGCCACGCCTTGTCCCTTTAGTTCGCTGTGAGTTGTTCACGGCACCTGCGAGATACGTCACGGTCCGGGGCCAAAGTCCCGGACCGTGGTGTGTACTGGCGTGTATGCCCGAGCATCTCTCGACTCTCCAGTTGGCCGGCGCGGCCGTTCTCACCCTGGCCGGCGTGGCCTGGGCGATCGGCGTCGTACGCCTGCTGCGCCGCTTCCGCGCGGCGGCCCTGAGAGACCTCCCGGCTGCTCGTCTCCCGTTCCTCCCGCCCCAGCCGCAGGCCGGCCCCGCGTGGGAGAAGGTGGAGCTGACGCCCGCGGAACAGGACGCCTTCGCCGGACTGATACGGCGACTCGGCAGCGATCACTGACCGGACAAGCGCCGTCATCCGCTCCGCGGGACGCGCGCTAGCCCTGCCGCGCCGCGCGCCGCTCCATGGCGTCCCGCGCCGCGTCCTCCGACATGTACACCTCGCACATGTGCCGCCCGTCCGGCGTCGCCGTGTGCTCCACCTCCCACAGGGAGACCTCGCTGTCGTCCGGCAGCAGGAACGCGTGCTCGTACAGCGCGTAGCTCAGTCCCGCGCGCCCGGCGCGCCCCGGGCGCCCGAACGCCTGCGTGATCTCGTGCGCCGTCGCCGTCGCCAGCAGCGCCGCCGTCTGAGCACCGGGCCGGTCCGGATTCTCCGCACGGCGCAGAAGCCTGCGCGCGTGGTCCGCCGAGTCGTCGGCGGCGAACACGTGTCGGGGCTCCGGAACCGCCCACAGCCGCATCAGCGCGGGCAGCTCGAACCCCGGTGCCTCCGGCGGCATCCCGAGCCGCGCCGTGGCCGCCTGCAGCTCCTCCTCGTCGACGTACACCTCGCTCTCCGGAGCGCCGCCCGGGGCGGGGTTGTGCGCGAGCTCCCACAGCGTGACCGCGGAGCCGTCGGCGAGCAGCCAGGTGTGCCGGTAGGTCTCCCGGTGCAGTCCCGCGCTGTGGTAGGCGGAGTGCAGCGAACTGTCGTGCGCCAGCGCGCAGTCGAGCTGCCGTATCACCTCGTCGGGCAGCTCGAAGGAGTTCAGGGCACGGCCGAGGAGCCGCTCGAGATGCTCCTCAGGAGACTCGGGCGACTCGGCTGGTTCGTACGCTGCCGTCTCGTACGGAACGCTCAAGACATCTCCCGGCGTTGCTGCATGTCACCTTGTGGGTGCATACCGTAGCCCCTCGGTCGGACATCATGTCCGGGAACCGAGAAAACGTACGCCGGGAAAACGCGCGGGCCGCGCGAGAAGTTCCCGCGCGGCCCGACATGACGTCAAAAACCGCCGATCAGACGGCACTTCCGGCAGTCCAGGCGCTCCACGACATGTTCCAGCCGTTGAGCCCGTTGTCCGGGGTGACGGTCTTGTCGGGAGAGTTCTTCACGATCACGACGTCGCCGGTGATCGAGTTGTCGAAGAACCACTTGGCCGACGTGGCGCCCTGCCCGCCCTGCACGTCCGCGAGCCCGACGCAGCCGTGGCTGGTGCCCTCGTGACCGAAGGGCGGATTGGCCTTGTTGTACCAGTAGTTGCCGTGGATGAAGGTGCCGGAGTCGGTCAGGCGCATGGCGTGCGGCACGTCCGGGATGTTGTACGCGTTGCCGAGGCCGACCGTCCGGCTGTCCATGGGTGTCTGCTGGAACTTCTCGGAAATCACCATCTGCCCGTTGTACGTGGTGTGCTGCGGGTCGCCGGTGGAGATCGGAACCGTCTTGATCGTCCTGCCGTCCCGCACCACGGTCATGGTCTGGGTGCTGGCGTCGACCGTGGAGACCTGCGACCGCCCGACGGTGAAGATGACGGTCTTCTTCTGCACGCCGTAGACGCCTCGCGCCCCCTGAACCCCGTCCAGGTCGATCTTCAGCGTGACCCTGGAGCCGGCCTTCCAGTACTCCTGCGGCCGGAAGTCCAGCCGCTGGTCCCCGAACCAGTGCCCGACCACCTGCTGACCGCTGCTGGAGTCGACGGTGATGTGCGACTGCACGGCCTTCTTGTCGCTGATCGACTTGTCGAACTTGAACGACACCGGCATGCCCACCCCGACCGTGGTGCCGTTGTCCGGCGTGTAGGTGCCGATGAAGCTGTTCGCCGTCGTGACGGTGGTGAAGACGGACTTGGTCGTGGTGGTACGCCCGCCGGAGTCCTTCGCGGTCGCGTCGATCTCGTACTTCGTTCCGCGCTCCAGCCGCTCCTTCGGCTTCCAGCTGCCGCCGTCCGCGGATATCGCGCCCGCCACGGTCCGCCCCGACTCGGCGACGGTCATCTTCACCTCGGTCAGCCTGCCGCCGCTGACCTGCACGCCGGTCGCGTTGATGGACGCGCCGGTCGAACCGTCCCTGGCCGAGATCAGGATCTGCGCCGTCGATGCCTTGGGGGAGTTCTTGCCGCCGTTGCCGTTGTCGGTGGCGTCGGCGTTGCCACCGCACGCGGTCAGGGCGAGGCTGCCGACCACCAGGGCGGCACAGGCCCCCAGTACGCGCCGCGCTGCAATGTCCGGCGTTGTCACGGGCTGCTCCAGGTTCATGTGATGTGCGTGATCCGTTCCAGTGCGTGAAGAGAGAGGACACTGGCGGCCGGGAAGGTTCCCGCCGTCCTCCCGTGAACGCCATCACGTGACAGAACCGCGACAATGCAACGCGGGCGGCGGCTGTGTCCCGTCCTCAGCCCGCCGCCCCCGCCGCGCAGCGCCCCCTATCGCGCCCCGTACAACTCCCCGTACGAGGGCCACACTCCGCCGGGCCCGTCGACCGGCTCGGCGGCGCGCACACCCCGCACGATCGCACGCGTGACGACATCCGCACCGGCGGCGAGGATGTCGTTGAGTTCCAGCGGACGCTCGGAAAGAGAGCGTGCCCCGGTCGCCAGCGCGAAGACCGTGTCGCCGTCGTTCATGAGGTGCACCGGCCGTACGGCGCGCGCGATCCCGTCGTGCGCCGTGCCCGCCAGCTTCTGTGCCTGCGCCTTGGACAGGTTCGCGTCGGTCGCGACCACCGCCAGTGTCGTGTTGAGCGGGGGCGGCGCGTTCTTGGCGGCGGTTTCGTCGAGGCGCCGGCGCGCGGCCTCGTGCACGCGCTCGGTGGGATACTCCACCCGTCCCAGGCACAACTCCCCGTACAGCGCCCCGGTCTCCGGCTCGATCACCGACCCCGCGGCGTTCACGACCACCAGCGCGCCCACGGTGATCCCCGAGTCGAGCACAGTGCTCGCGGTGCCCACACCGCCCTTGATCCGCCCCGCCACGGCGCCCGTCCCGGCCCCGACGCATCCTTCCCACACCCGCGCGCCCGGCACACTCACCGCCGCGGCCTCCACCGCCGCACGCCCGGTCTCCGCGTCCGGCCGCGCGCTGAAGTTCCCTCCGCGCCCCAGGTCGAAGACACACGCGGCGGGCACGACCGGCACGACGTGCGCCGGGCCCGGCCCCACCCGCACTCCGCGCCACTGCTCCTCCAGCCAGGCCATCACACCGGATGCCGCGTCGAGCCCGTACGCGCTGCCCCCGGTCAGCACGACCGCATCGACCCGCTGCACCACGTTGCGCGGGTCGAGGGCGTCGGTCTCCTTGGTGCCGGGGCCGCCGCCGCGCACGTCCACGGCGGCGACCGCGCCGCTTTCCGGGGCCAGGACGACCGTGGTGCCGGTGAGCCAGCCGTCCCCGGTGCGGGTGGCGTGCCCCACCCGCAACCCGGCGACGTCCGTGATTGCGTCAACTGTCATGCGGGCCAGTCTCGTCCGTCCAGGCGCCCGTGCGGACTCAGCCGGCCAAAGCGGTGGCGCTCGCCGTACGCTTCCGGTCGACCATGCGCGCCGTGAGCGCCACCCCGACCGCGACCGCGGCCGAGCACACCAGTCCCGCCGCGAGCACCGCCCAGTGGCCCAGGAAGGTGCAGCAGATCACCAGCAGCGCCGTGGTCGGCAGCACCAGTTGCTGGGCGATGGACTGGGGTGCGCCCGAGGGGGCGGGCGCAGGAGCGGAACTCGACGTCATGCCTCTCAGCACAGCAGAAAAGCGTCCAGAAGGCCTTGTGACGGCACAGACAAGGAACGCATTCACCAGCGGCCCCCGCCGGGGCGCCGGACGCGCACGGGCGCCTGGGCCGGGGCCGTACCCTGGTGGCATGAGCACCGCCCCCGCATCCGAGCCCCGCGACCCGAAGCCCGCCCTGGTCTTCGACGACCCGCTGTACCAGCAGTCCTCGGACGACACCGATCGCGGGTGGGGCGGGCGCACGGACGGCGACAGCGCCGCCGACCTGAAGCGCTTCCTCGACGAGAAGCCGCCCCACCACCTCTGAGCCTTCCGCAGCAGCGCCGCTAGCGCTCGTCGTGTCCCGATCCGCGCTGCGCGACCAGTGCGTCGCGGATCTCCTTGAGCACCTCCAGCTCGGTCACCTCGATGACCTCCTTGGTGCCCTCCCGCGCCGCCTTCCGGGCCGACTGCCGCGCCAGGAACTTCGACATCGGCAGGACCATCAGGAAGTACACGACCGCCGCGGTGATCACGAACGTCAGCGTCGCACCGAGGACAGAGCCCCACAGGATCGGCACACCGCTCTTGACCGTGCCGTCCGCCCCCACCTGGCACGGAGGCTTCAGACACGAGCTGTAGTGGTCCAGGTTCTGCGTGCCGATCGCTCCGACCAGCGGGCTGATGACCCCCTTGACCACCGAGTTCACAATGTTCGTGAAGGCCGCGCCGATAACCACCGCGACTGCCAGATCGACGACGTTGCCGCGCATCAGGAAGGCCTTGAAGCCGTGCCAGACGCTCGGTTCCTTCTTCTCGCTCACCTCGGGGACTCTCCTCGCATGCGCAGGGTGTGGAACGAAACGCTCCGCAACCTACGGCACGGTGCCGCCAAGGTGTCCAGCCCCGTGGCACCATCGAACGCCTTGACAGCGAACCGCCGAGAAAGCGTCCGAGCCGGTTCAGCACAGCGTCACCGCCAGACGCGCCGTGGCACTCGCCCCGACGAGCCGCGCCGCCGTGCCACGCGGCACCGACAGCACGACCAGCGCCCCGCTCTCGGCCCCGTCCTCCAGCGGCTCGGGCACCTCGGTCACCCGCACGCCGCGCGCGAGCACGCGCGCGACGCCCCCGGCCGTCGGGTCCCCGGCGGCGATGACGTCGACACGGTCGCCGGGCCGCAGGAGCCGGACGGTGGCCGCGTCGGCGATCCGCACCGGTGCCGTCACCACGTCCACGGCCGTGTGCCGGCGTACGGGCACCGTGACCGGGCGGCTCCGGGCCTGTTCCGCACGATTTGGTGCGGCACCCGTGTGCGGGCCCGCGGCGACGAGCGCGGCCGCGGTCACCGCGAGGCCGGCCGCGATGGCCCGACCGCGGTGCCGTACGAGCCGCTGCAGCCGATACCGCCCGCCGCGCACCCGCACCGGCGGGAACTGAGGGACTGTGCAGGTCGCCGGGGCGTCCGTGCCCAGCGGACGCGGAAGCCGGAGCGGAGGCGGAGAAAGCGGAGAGGACGGGGGCGGAACGGGAGACGGATTCGGGGACGGATTCAAGGACGAGGACCGAGGCACGGAAATCACCGCCTGCGACGAGGAATTCGGCTTGCGATGCCACGATGAGGCCTCGCGCCGAATTCCGCCGGAGCCGGTGGATCACGGGCCGGTTGTGGACAACTCGGCCACCCGAACGGGGAATCCCGGGCTTTCCCGCGAAGGCGCTACGGCAGCTCGAAGCCCGGATCCATTGCGCCGAGCGCGTTCACGCACAGGCAGTCCCGCGCCCCGGTCTCCGGCAGTGCCGCCACCGCGTCGAACAGCACGCCGCGCAGCCGGTCCACATTGGCCGCGAACACCCGCAGCACCTCCTCGTGCGAGACGCCCTCACCGGTCTCGGCGCCGGCGTCGAGGTCGGTGACCAGGGTGAGCGACGTGTAGCACAGCTCCAGTTCCCGGGCGAGCGCCGCTTCCGGGTGACCGGTCATGCCCACGACCGACCAGCCCTGCGCCCGGTGCCACAACGATTCGGCACGCGTCGAGAAGCGCGGCCCCTCGACGACGACCAGCGTGCCGCCGTCCACCGGCTCCCAGTCCCGGCCCCGGGCGGCCTTCAGAGCGACGGCCCGTCCGGTGGGGCAGTAGGGATCGGCCATGGAGACGTGCACGACGTTCGGCACGGTGCCGTCGGGCAGCGGCAGCCCGTCGAAGTACGACTGCACCCGGGACTTCGTCCGGTCCACGAACTGGTCCGGCACGAGCAGGGTGCCGGGGCCGTACTCGGGCTGCAGGCCGCCCACCGCGCAGGGGCCGAGCACCTGCCGGGCGCCGACGGAGCGCAGCGCCCACAGGTTGGCCCGGTAGTTGATGCGATGCGGTGGCAGGTGGTGGCCGCGGCCGTGCCGGGGCAGGAAGGCGACCCGCCGGCCGGCGATCTCGCCGAGGAAGAGGGAGTCGCTGGGCGGCCCGTAGGGGGTTTCCACCTGGACCTCGGTCACGTCGTCGAGGAACGAGTAGAAGCCCGAGCCACCGATCACGCCGATCTCTGCGTTCGCCATGACCAGCACCCTAGCGGGCGGTGAAACCGCGGGGGAGCGGCGCCGGGAAGCACCGAAGACCCTGCCGTCGTACGACAGCAGGGTCCGGGAAGGAAGAGGTCAGGCCGCGGAGCTGCCGGCGGAGCTCGACGAGGACGGCTTCGAGTCGGACGAGGACGAGCTCGGCGTGCTCGACGACGAGGTGCTCGACGGCTTGGACGCCGGGCTGCTGCTCGACGTGGAACCGCGCGAGTCGTTGCGGTAGAAGCCGGAGCCCTTGAAGACGATGCCGACCGCGGAGAACACCTTCTTCAGGCGGCCACCGCAGTTGGGGCACTCGGTCAGGGCGTCGTCGGTGAACTTCTGCACCGCCTCAAGGCCCTCGCCGCACTCGGTGCACTGGTACTGGTAGGTCGGCACTTGTCTTCCTCCTGGCACTCTCACTCAATGAGTGCTAACGACAGTCCATAGTGACGTATTCCCGGGGATCAGTCCACCGTCACCGGCACGCGGTGACCGACGCCACGTGCGACGGTACGGTTCTGGGGCCGCGCGGCCAGCCGCGACCGCAGCGTCAGCAGGGTCGCCAGCGCGAGCACCGTGCCGGCCATCGGCACCAGGAATCCCGCGCCGTTCCACAGCCGGTCCTCCAGCTGTCCGGCGACCGTGACGGCGGCCGCCTGCCCGAGCGCGACCGCGCCGGTCAGCCAGGTGAAGGCCTCCGTGCGGGCGCCGGCCGGGACCAGGCCCTCGACCAGCGTGTAGCCGGTGATCAGCGCCGGTGCGATGCACATGCCCACCAGCAGGCCGAGCCCGGCGAGCAGCGGCACCGAATGGGCCGTCCACAGGGCGGACGCGACGATCGCGAGCGCCGTGTAGCCGACGACCAGGCGGTACTGAGGGGCGGTCTTCCAGGCGATCGCGCCGCAGACGATGCCGGACAGCATGTTGCCGGCGGCGAAGACGCCGTACAGGACACCGTTCAGGCCCGGCTCGCCGATCGACTCGGTGAACGCCGCCAGCCCCACCTGCATGCCGCCGAAGACGGACCCGATGCCCAGGAAGGTCACGACCAGCACGCGCACGCCCGGTACGCGCAGCGCGGAGGCGTGCTGCACGCGCGCGTGCCCGCTCTCCGCGCTCACCGGCGGCTGCGTGCCCTTCTGCGCGGCGAACAGCAGACCGCCGACGAGGGTCAGGCCGCCCTCCGTGACCAGGCCGGCCGCCGGCGTCACGGTGGTGCACAGCGCGGTCGCCAGCAGTGGGCCGAAGACGAAGGTCAGCTCGTCCGTGACCGACTCGAACGCCGCCGCGGTGGTCATCAGGGGTGAGCCCTGCAGCTTCACGCCCCAGCGGGCACGCACCATGGGGCCGACCTGCGGCACCGAGGCGCCGGTCGGCACGGCCGCCAGGAACAGCGCCCACAGGGGGGCGTGCGCCAGCGCGAGCACCGTCAGCGACAGGCCGGACAGGGTGTGCACCAAAACGCCGGGGGTGAGCACGGCGCGCTGGCCGTAGCGGTCGGTGAGGCGCCCGCTGTACGGCGCGAACAGCGCCATGGAGACACCGGTGGCGGCCGCGGTGGCACCCGCGGCGCCGTACGAGCCGGTGGTGTGCTGCACGAGCAGCACGATGGAGATGGTGAGCATCGCGAACGGCTGGCGCGCCGCGAAACCGGGGAGCAGGAAGGTCCAGGCGCCGCGGGTGCGCAGCAGCTGTCCGTATCCCGGGCGGGACGGGGCCGGGGAGGTCTTCTCCGGCTCGTTGGTGGTGACCGTGGATCCCACGGCCCGTGCCTTTCTGCCGCCTGGTAGCGCGGGCCTCGTGTGACCCGGGCGCCGAGAGCTGTCCTCTTGCGCAAACTGCGGTAGATACCGGCGCCCACTGCGAGTGGGAGGCGACCCGGCCGCCATACGGTCGCGCCAGCTCTGCGTCAGGCAGAGTTGGTTCGATCAGGTGCGCCTTCATGGTACAGGGGCTATCGCCTCCCCCATCTGTGAAAACGAGCACCACGCGTGAGCCCGCCTGGGATTTCACGGGACGGGAGCGTGAACGGCAGGGAACACGCCCTCAACGCGAGCTGCTCGCACCGTTGGTGCCGAGCCAGCCCGCCAGCTTGCCGCCGTGGGCGACCGCGCGCAGGCGGCGTTCCGCCGCGTCGCGGACCGGGTCGGTGGCGACGACGAGCAGTTCGTCGCCCCGCCGCAACACCGTCGCGGGCAGCGGAACGAACGATTCTTCTTCGCGGACGACGAGGGTGACGGCGGCCCCGGCAGGCAGGCGCAGCTCGCTGACCTCGACCCCGTGCATCCGGGAGCCCTCGGGAATCGAGATGGACAGCAGATGTCCGCGCAGCCGCTCCAGAGGCGCCGACTCGATGCCGAGGTCGGAGGCCTCGCCCTCCTCGCCCAGCCGCAGCGTGCGGGCCAGCCAGGGCAGCGTCGGGCCCTGGACGAGGGTGTAGACCACGACCAGCACGAAGACGATGTTGAAGATGGTGCGGCTGCCGGTGACACCGTTCACCATCGGGATGGTCGCCAGGATGATGGGCACGGCGCCGCGCAGTCCCGCCCACGACATCAGCGTCTGCTCCTGCCACGGCACCCGGAACGGCGCCAGGCTGAGCACCACGCTCAGCGGGCGGGCCACCATGGTGAGGACCAGCCCGATGATCAGGGCCGGTACGACGTCGTCGCCCAGCTCGTGCGGGGTGACCAGCAGGCCGAGTACGACGAACATGCCGATCTGGGCGATCCAGCCGAGCCCCTCGGCGAAGCCGCGCGTGGCCGGCCAGTGCGGGAGCTTGGCGTTGCCGAGCATCATCGAGGCCAGATAGACGGCCAGGAAGCCGCTGCCGTGCCCCAGGGCGCCGGCGGCGTACGCCGTCACGGCGATCGCCATGACCGCGATCGGGTAGAGGCCGGAAGCGGGCAGGGCCACATGCTTGAGCCCCCAGGAGCCGAACCAGCCCACCGCGAGCCCTATGGCCGCGCCGATGGCCAGCTCCAGGGCTATCTCGCCGAGCAGGACGTACCAGTGCTCGACCGGGCCGGCCATGGAGAAGGCGACGACCAGGATGACCACCGGGGCGTCGTTGAAGCCGGACTCCGCCTCCAGCGTGCCCGTCACGCGCGCGGGGAGGGGAACCCTGCGCAGCACCGAGAAGACCGCCGCCGCGTCCGTCGAGGACACCACCGCGCCGATGATGAGCGCCTGCCGCCACTCCAGCCCGACCAGATAGTGCGCGCCCGCCGCGGTGACGCCCACGCTGATCGCGACTCCGGCGGTCGCCAGGACGGAGGCGGACGACAGGACCGGCCTGATCTCCTTCCACTTCGTGCCGAGACCGCCCTCGGCGAGGATCACGACCAGGGCCGCGTACCCCATGACCTGGGTCACCGCGGCGCTGTTGAAGTGGATCTCGCCGATGCCGTCCTGGCCCATGAGGACGCCGATCCCCAGGTACACGAGCAGGCTGGGGAGCCCGCTGCGGGAGGAGATCCGGACGGCCGCGACGGCGACGAGCAGGACCACGGAGCAGACGAGCAGGAGCTGGTTGAGGTGGTGAACAGTCAGCGGCGGTTCCCTTCCTTGGCCCGCGCGCCAGGGGCGCGAGCTCGCGTACACAAGACCCGAGGCTGCGGCGCACCGCACCCAAGTACTTCGTTACCTTACCTAAGTCTTGACGCTTTCTTGACGCTCGCCGAGGCAAGATCGAACGCTCGTGCGCGCTGGTTCCCGACTCCGCGTCAAGCGGGACGGGGCCCTGCGCCTATGGTTGCTCCAGCGCTCATTCAAAGTCACAGCCCGACCTGCCGCTCGCGTTAGGACAGCAAGGACAGCGATGCCCCCCAACACCACCGCCACAACGGGTGACACCGCCACCACCGGTGCCGCGCCCGCCAAGTCCGGCAGGAAGAAGGGGCGCAAAGCCCGACTGATCGTGCTCGTGCTGGTACTGGCCATCATCGGAGGCATCGCCTACGGCGCCTACTGGTCGGTCAGTACCGTCCGCGCCTCCTTCCCGCAGACCAAGGGCACGATCACGCTCCAGGGCCTGTCGGGGCCGGTCGACGTCAAGCGGGACGGCAACGGCATCCCGCAGATCTACGCGTCCTCCGACGAGGACCTGTTCATGGCGCAGGGCTACGTCCAGGCGCAGGACCGGTTCTGGCAGATGGACGTGCGCCGGCACATGACCTCCGGGCGCCTGTCGGAGATGTTCGGAAAGGGCCAGGTCAAGAACGACGAGTTCCTGCGCACCCTCGGCTGGGACCGGATCGCCCGGCAGGAGTACGACACCAAGCTGTCGGCCGCCACGAAGAAGTACCTCCAGGCCTACGCCGCGGGCGTCAACGCCTACCTGCAGGGCAAGGACGGCAAGGACATCTCCCTGGAGTACGCCGCCCTGGGCTTCACCAACGACTACAAGCCCGAGAAGTGGACCCCGGTCGACTCGGTCTCGTGGCTGAAGGCGATGGCGTGGGACCTGCGCGGCAACATGCAGGACGAGATCGACCGCGCCCTGATGACCAGCCGGCTCGGCCCGCAGCAGATCCAGGACCTGTACCCCGAGTACCCGTACAGCCGTAACAAGCCGATCGTGCAGGAAGGCCAGTACAGCACGCTGACCAGGTCCTTCCAGCAGAGCGGCGGCACCGGAACCTCGCAGGGCACCGGCACGACGGGCACGTCCGGCACGACCGGCGGCGCCACAGGCGGCTCTGCGGGCTCGACGGGCACGACCGGCTCCGCCACCTCGACGGCGTCCGGATCGTCGCTCACAAGCCAGCTGGCGGGTCTCTACAACGTCCTGGACGACGTCCCCACCGCCGTCGGAGTGAACGGCCATGGCATCGGCTCCAACTCGTGGGTGGTGGCCGGGAAGTACACCATCACCGGCAAGCCGCTGCTCGCCAACGACCCGCACCTGTCGGCGTCGCTGCCGTCGGTCTGGTACCAGATGGGCCTGCACTGCCGCACCGTCTCCAGCAAGTGCCAGTACGACGTGACCGGCTACACCTTCGCCGGCATGCCCGGTGTGATCATCGGCCACAACGCGGACATCGCCTGGGGCATGACCAACTCCGGGGTCGACGTCACCGACCTCTACCTGGAGAAGGTCAGCGCGAACGGCTACCTGTACGACGGCAAGGTCCGGCCGTTCAGGACCCGTGAGGAGACCATCAAGGTCGCCGGCGGCTCGTCCAAGACGATCGTCGTGCGCCAGACCCAGGACGGGATGCCGCTGCTGTCCGACCGCGACGACGAACTCGTCCAGGTCGGCAAGCGGGCCGCGGTCAACACCGCCGCCCCCGACCGCGGCGACGGCTACGGCATCGCCCTGAGGTGGACCGCGCTCGACCCGGGCACCTCCATGGACGCCGTGTTCGCCCTCGACAAGGCGGCGAACTGGAGCGACTTCCGCCAGGCGGCGGCCCTGTTCGACGTGCCCTCGCAGAACCTGGTCTACGCCGACACCGCCAACCACATCGGCTACACGCTGCCCGGCAGGATCCCCACGCGCTCCTCGGTGGACGACGGTGCCGTCCCGGCACCCGGCTGGGACTCGAAGTACCGCTGGACCGGCTTCATCAAGCAGAACGAGCTGCCCTACGAGTACAACCCCAGGCGCGGCTACATCGTCACCGCCAACCAGGCCGTGATCGACAAGGACAAGTACCCGTACACCCTCACCACCGACTGGGGCTACGGCACTCGCAGCCAGCGCATCACCGACCTGATCGAGTCCAAGATCAAGGACGGCGGCAAGATCTCCACCGACGACATGCGGCAGATGCAGCTGGACAACAGCAGCGAGATCGCCAAGCTGCTCGTGCCGAAGCTGCTGAAGATCAACCTCGGCGACAAGAACGTCCGCGACGCGCAGAAGCTGCTGGAAGGCTGGGACTACACCCAGGAGTCCGACTCCGCGGCGGCCGCCTACTTCAACGCGGTCTGGCGCAACATCCTCAAGCTCGCCTTCGGGAACAAACTGCCCAAGGAACTGCGCGTCCAGGGACAGTGCCTGTGGGTCGACAAGATGGACAGCACCGGCCCGGTCGACGACGACACCAAGGTGCGCGAGTGCGGCGACCGGGACACCGACCAGGCGCAGCCGGACGGCGGCGACCGCTGGTTCGAGGTCGTGCGCACCCTGATGGACAAGCCGGACAGCGACTGGTGGAAGACCCCCAAGTCGGGCACCCGCCCCGCGGCGAACAACGTGGACCAGCTCCTCGCCCGGGCCATGATCGACGCCCGCTGGGAGCTGACCGCCAAGCTCGGCAAGGACATCGACACCTGGAGCTGGGGCCGGCTGCACCGCCTGTTCCTGAAGAACCAGACCCTCGGCACCGACGGCCCCAAGGCGCTGCAGTACATCCTCAACCGCGGCCCCTGGAGGCTCAGCGGCGGCGAGGCCACGGTGAACGCGACCGGCTGGAACGCCGCCGGCGGCTACGGCGTCGTCTGGGTGCCGTCCATGCGGATGGTCGTCAACCTCGCCGACTTCGACAAGTCCAGGTGGATCAACCTGACCGGCGCCTCCGGGCACGCCTTCAGCGCGCACTACACGGACCAGACGAGCCTGTGGGCCAAGGGCGAACTGCTGCCCTGGTCGTTCTCGGCCAAGGCGGTCGACAGCAGCACGAGCGACGCACTCGTCCTCAAGCCGTGACCCTCTGACGGCAGCACGGAAAACGGCCCTCCACGCGCGCGTGGAGGGCCGTTCCCCATGTCGGCGAGTCCCGTCAGGCGCTCGGGAAGCGGCGCACGCCGGAGGGCGTCACCACGGCGTGCACGGGCCTGTCGTGCGCCTCTGCCGGGACCTGCGCGACGACCTCCCTGTCGTACAGCAGCACCACGAGCCGGGGGCGTGCGCCCGCGCGCTCCAGACGGGCCAGTACGCGGTCGTACGACCCGCCGCCGCGCCCCAGGCGCATCCCGCGCGCGTCGACCGCGAGCCCGGGCAGCAGCACGACGTCCGCGGCCGTCACGGCGTCCGGACCGAGACGCGCGCCGGACGGTTCGAAAAGCGCCATTTTCCCGCCGTGTTGGACCCGCGTGAGGGAATCCGGGCCGGCGTACTCGCCCCAGTCGAGGTCGTTGTCGGGCAGGAGCGCGGGGAGCAGCACCCGCACGCCTCGCGCCCGCAGCGCGTCCAGCAGCGCCCCCGTGCCGGGCTCGCTCCCCACGGAGACGTAGGCCGCCACCGTGCGCGCATGTGCCAGCTCGGGCAGCTCCAGGGCGCGCTCCGCCAGCGCGCGGCCCGTCTCGTCGACGTCATCGTCCGTCAACCTTTTCCTCACCGAGAGGAGCTCCCGCCGCAACATTCCCTTGGCAGGCTCGCTCGCGCGTCCGTCGTGTTCCACGGGTCGTTCTCGCACCCTTCTTGAATGCCGTCATAAAGGGCCAACAAACCGGAGCCACAGATTCCTGACAAAGGCACCGGATAAGGTTGCGGGCATGACTCAGTCGCACCCCAGGATCAGTAAGGCTGTCATCCCCGCAGCAGGTCTCGGCACCCGGTTCCTGCCGGCCACGAAGGCCACTCCCAAGGAAATGCTGCCGGTCGTCGACAAGCCCGCGATCCAGTACGTGGTCGAGGAGGCCGTGTCAGCGGGGCTCGACGACGTCCTCATGATCACCGGACGCAACAAGCGTCCTCTCGAGGACCACTTCGACCGCAACTACGAGCTGGAATCGGCGCTCCAGAAGAAGGGCGACGCCGAACGGCTCGCCAAGGTGCAGCAGTCCAGCGACCTGGCGACCATGCACTATGTGCGCCAGGGCGACCCCCGGGGTCTCGGCCACGCCGTGCTGTGCGCCGCCCCGCACGTCGGCCAGGAGCCCTTCGCGGTGCTCCTCGGCGACGACCTGATCGACCCGCGCGACCCGCTCCTGCAGCGCATGATCGAGGTCCAGGAGGAGCACGGCGGCAGCGTGATCGCCCTCATGGAGGTCGCGCCCGAGCAGATCCACCTCTACGGCTGCGCGGCCGTGGAGGCGACGGCCGACGGTGACGTCGTACGGGTCACCGGCCTCGTCGAGAAGCCCGACCCGGCGGACGCCCCCTCGAACTACGCGGTCATCGGCCGTTACGTCCTCGACCCGCACATCTTCGACATACTCCGCAAGACCGAGCCGGGCCGCGGCGGCGAGATCCAGCTCACCGACGCCCTCCAGCAGCTCGCGACGGACGAGAAGGTCGGCGGCCCGGTGCACGGCGTCGTCTTCAAGGGCCGCCGCTATGACACCGGCGACCGTGGCGACTACCTGCGTGCCATTGTCAGACTCGCGTGCGAACGTGAAGACCTGGGTCCGGACTTCCGGACCTGGCTTCGCAGTTACGTAGCCGAGGAGATGCAGCAATCTTGAGCAGCGCCGCGACCCGCCCCGCCGGCCCGGACGACCTGTGGTCGGTGGACGAGCACCTGGAGGACATCCTCTCGACCGTCCGTCCCCTGGAACCCATCGAGCTGCAACTGCTCGACGCCCAGGGCTGCGTCCTGGTCGACGACGTCACGGTGCCGGTGTCCCTGCCGCCGTTCGACAACAGCTCCATGGACGGGTACGCGGTGCGGGTCGCGGACGTGGCGGGCGCCAGCGAGGAGTTCCCGGCCGCCCTGGAGGTCGTCGGCGACGTCGCCGCGGGCGCGGCCCATCCGGTCCGGGTCGGCCCCGGCCAGGCCGCCCGCATCATGACCGGCGCCCCGCTGCCGCCGGGCGCCGAGGCCGTCGTCCCGGTGGAGTGGACCGACGGCGGACTCGGCGAAGGCCCGGTGAGCGGGATGCGGGCGCGCAGCCTGGCCCCGGAGGGCGCCGAGGGGCAGGTACGCGTGCACCGCCCCGTCGAGGCACGCGCGCACGTGCGCGCCAGGGGCAGCGACGTGAAGGCCGGTGACCGCGCCCTGGAGGCCGGGACGGTCCTCGGCCCGCCGCAGATCGCGCTGCTGGCCGCGGTCGGCCGCGGCACGGTACGCGTGCGCCCGCGCCCGCGCGTGGTCGTGCTGTCCACCGGCAGCGAACTCGTGCAGCCCGGCGAGGAACTGGCCGGCGGCCAGATCTACGACTCCAACAGCTTCGCCCTCACCGCCGCCGCGCGGGACGCCGGCGCGATCGCCTACCGGGTGGGCGCCGTCGCCGACGACGCCGAGACCCTCCGCTCCACCATCGAGGACCAGCTCGTCCGCGCCGACCTGATGGTCACCACCGGCGGGGTGAGCGTCGGGGCGTACGACGTCGTCAAGGAGGCGCTGTCATACGCCGGCGACGAGGACGAGGCGGGCAGCGGCGTGGAGTTCCGCAAGCTCGCCATGCAGCCCGGCAAGCCCCAGGGCTTCGGCTCCATCGGCCCCGACCACACACCGCTGCTCGCCCTGCCGGGCAACCCCGTGTCGTCGTACGTCTCCTTCGAGCTGTTCGTGCGTCCCGCCATCCGCACCCTGATGGGCCTCACGGACGTGCACCGGCCCCGTGTCCCGGCCACCCTGAAGACCGATCAGGCGCTGCGCTCGCCCAAGGGCCGCCGGCAGTTCCTGCGCGGTGCCTACGGCGACGGCGAGGTCACCCCCGTGGGCGGCGCCGGCTCGCACCTGATCGCGGCGCTGGCGCACGCCGACGCGCTGATCGTCGTCCCCGAGGACGTGGAGTCCGTCGAGCCCGGCACCGAGGTGGAGGTCGTCCTGCTCGGCTGAGGCACGCGCGCGTGCGCGTGCGAAAAGTGCGAAAAGGCCGACGGGGGTCCTGGGCCGGTGCCGGCGCGGACAGGGCGGTACCGTGTCGCGCACAACAGGCCCGCGCACCGCACTGCGCCGGGCCCGGACCGGGAGCGGCACACAGCATGACTGAGTCATTCCGGGGGGAGACCTCCGGACCCCCTGCGCAGGACGGACTGACGCACATCGACGAGGCGGGCGCGGCCCGCATGGTCGACGTGTCCGGGAAGGACGTGACCGCGCGCACCGCCCGCGCCAGCGGCCGCGTCCTCGTCTCGCCCCGGGTGGTCGAGCTGCTGCGCGGCGAGGGGATGCCCAAGGGCGATGCCCTCGCCACCGCGCGGATCGCCGGGATCATGGGAGCCAAGCGCACCCCGGACCTGATTCCGCTGTGCCACCCGTTGTCGGTGTCGGGTGTGAAACTGGACCTGTCGGTCGCGGACGACGCGGTGGAGATCCAGGCCACCGTGAAGACGACGGACCGTACGGGTGTCGAGATGGAGGCCCTCACCGCCGTGACGGTCGCCGCGCTCACCGTGATCGACATGGTCAAGGCGGTCGACAAGGGAGCGGTCATCACGGACGTGCGGGTGGAAGAGAAAACGGGCGGCAAGTCGGGCGACTGGAGCCGGGCATGACCTACCGGGCTCTGGTGGTCACCGCCTCCAACAGGGCTGCCGCGGGCGTCTACGAGGACAAGGGCGGCCCCTTGGTCGCCGACGGCCTGAAGAGCCTCGGTTTCGCCGTCGACGGCCCCCGGGTCGTCCCGGACGGGGAGCCCGTGGAGGCGGCTCTGCGCGCGGGAGTCGACGCCGGGTACGACGCCATCGTCACCACCGGCGGCACCGGGATCTCGCCCACCGACCGCACGCCCGAGGCGACCCGCGCGGTGATCGACCACGAGGTGCCGGGCATCGCGGAGGCCATCCGGGCGTTCGGGCGCGAGAAGGTTCCGACCGCGGCGCTCTCCCGGGGCCTGGCCGGGGTCGCGGGCCGGACCCTGATCGTCAACCTGCCGGGCTCCACGGGCGGCGTGAAGGACGGCCTCGCCGTGCTGGAGCCCCTGCTGGTCCACGCCGTCGACCAGATCCGCGGCGGCGACCACCCCAGACCCAGCAGCGGGGGTGCGAGCTGAACAGCCCTTCCTGGCCCGTCGTGCTGGCGGACGGCGATGTCGTCCTCCGGCCGATAAGGCTGCGCGACCAGCGGGCCTGGCGGGAGGTGAACCGGCGCAACCGGGACTGGCTGCGCCCCTGGGAGGCGACCATTCCGCCGCCCACGCCGAGCGGGCCGATCGCGCACCGGCCGACCTACCGCCAGATGGTCCGGCACCTGCGTTCCGAGGCCAACGCGGGCCGGATGCTGCCGTTCGTCATCGAGTACCAGGGGCGGCTCGTCGGCCAGCTCACGGTCGCCGGGATCACCTGGGGATCGATGTGCTCGGGGCACGTCGGCTACTGGGTGGACGAGGCGGTGGCCGGGCGCGGGGTGATGCCGACGGCCGTCGCGCTTGTCGTGGACCACTGTTTCCGCACCGTCGGACTGCACCGCATCGAGGTCTGCATTCGGCCCGAGAACCGGCCCAGTCGCCGGGTCGTGGAGAAACTCGGATTCCGCGAGGAGGGGCTCCGGCCGCGCTATCTGCACATCGACGGGGCCTGGCGCGACCATCTGGTGTTCGCGCTCACCGCGGAAGAGGTGCCCGACGGTTTGCTCGCGCGGTGGCAGCGGGCACGCTCCCAGCAGGTGCGGCAGAAACCCCAGAGCACCGGAAATTGAATATGTGTTCGAAATTGATCGGTTGATGACCGTCTCCGGGGCAATGAATTACCGCCCGAGACGGTGCGCTGATCGCATCGGTCGCAAAAGTGCTGGAAATATCAGCCAGATCGTGCGACACACCGGCCCAATTGGCGGATGGCCTCATGCAAACCCCTCTACGGTGTGAGATGTGAGCAGCAGCGGCCTCATCTACGCAGTCATTGTCGGGGCCTGGGCCGCCTACTTGGTGCCGATGTGGCTCCGTAGGCAGGACGAGCTGAACGAGGCCCGTCCGACGGAACGCTTCAGCACCGCCATCCGGCTGCTGTCCGGACGGGCGGGAATGGAGCGCCGGTACGCCAAGGACCTGCGGGCGCGCTCCGCCCAGGAGGGGGAGCCGGGCGCCCGCGACCCGGACGCCGTCACCGACTCGGTGGACGTCCGGGCTTTCGCCATGCCTCCGACCCGCCGTCAGGTGCACGCCGACGCCGAGCCCGAGGCCTCCGGGAGGGTGGAACCGGAGCGAGAACGCGACGCCCCGGCGGCGCGCAACTCCGGTGCTGCGCCGCCGCGCAACTCCGCCTCCGTGCCCGCGCAGAAGCGAGTGCCGTCCGCGCGCCAGGCGTCCTCCGCGCAGTCGTCCTCCGCGCAGGCGGCCGCAGCACGGGCCCGGCGCTCGAAGGTCCTCGCGCGCCGCAGGCGCACCACCGTGGTGCTCTTCCTCGCCTTCACACTGGGCGCGATCGTCGCCGCCGTCGGCGGGCTCGCCTTCCTGTGGGCGCCCGCCGCGCCGGCCGTGCTGCTCAGCGCGTACATCGCCTACCTGCGCTCCCAGGAACGCCGCCGCTTCGCCTACCAGATGGACCGCCGGCGTGCCGAGGTGGCCGCCCAGCGGCTGCGGGAGCGCCAGCCGCGTCGCCGCGCGCCCCTCGACGCGGGCCCCGGTGCCGACGAACCGGAGGAAGCCCCTCAGGTCCAGACGGACACCGGGCTCGCCGCACTCGCCGCGGACCGGCGCGCCCTGGTCGAGCAGACGGACCACGCCGAGTGGGTCGACCAGCAGCGCGAGCGGCAGCGGCGGCCCGGCGGGGACAGCTGGGACCCGGTGCCGGTGCCCCTGCCGACGTACGTGACCGCGCCGGTCGCGCCGCGTGCCACGTCCGATGTGGATCTGGGGGCGCCCGACACCTGGAGTTCGGCGCGCTCCAGCTCGGTGACGCCGGAGCACGAGGCGAGCCGCACGCCGGAGGCCGAGGCGGACGAGCAGGCGCCCGAGTCCGGGGACAAGCCGGCGGACGGCCGCAGCGACGCGCGTCGCACAGCCTCCGCACGCCGGTCGCGCGAGCGCGGGCGCACCCCCCTGTTCGATCAGTACGAGGACGGCGACCGCCCGCGCGCGGCCAACGAGTGATGCCCGCCACACTTCCGGAAGGCGCGCTGACCAGTCAGGGAACGGATTTCCAAGCACCCCGATCGGGATGCTAAAGTTTCACTCGTTGCAAGGGCCTGTGGCGCAGTCCGGTAGCGCACCTCGTTCGCATCGAGGGGGCCAGGGGTTCAAATCCCCTCAGGTCCACGCAGCATGAAGCCCCGGTCGGCGAGAGCCGACCGGGGCTTCATCGTGTCTACAGCTTCTTCGCGAAGCAGCGGCTCTCCTCGTGGTGGCGGTAGTAGCCGAACTTGGTGCACGGCTCGTAGCCGCTCGCGGTGTACAGCGCGATGGCCTCCGGCTGCTTGGTCCCGGTCTCCAGGACCATGCGGACACGGCCGGCCGTGCGGGCGTCCTCCTCCAGGGCGGTGAGGATCCGGCGGGCCAGGCCGCGGCCGCGCATCTCCGCTATGACGAACATGCGCTTCAGCTCGGCGTCGCCGTCTTCGTTGCCCTCCTCGTTGCGGTCCTGGCTGCGCCAGCCGCCGGTGGCCACGGGGCGGTCGAACTCGTCGTACGCGATCAGATAGACGCCGTGGGGCGGGTCGAAGTCCGTCGTGTCGAGGACGGTGGCGTCGCCGTCGTCGCCGTAACGCTCGGCGTACTCGGCCTGGACCTCGGTGTTGAGCTTCACGGCGTCGGGATGATCGAAACGAACGCGGCGTATATACATTCTGAGTATCGTACTTCTATGCAGACGGTGGGGCCTCGGGCTTTGAGGGCTCCGACCAGTGTGCCGGTATCGTGCCCGGGTGCTGACTGTGACCTCGGTTAACGTGAACGGGCTGCGAGCCGCCGCCAAGAAGGGCTTCGTGGAGTGGCTCGCGCAGACGGAAGCGGACGTCGTCTGCCTGCAGGAGGTGCGCGCCGAGCCGCACCAGCTGCCCGAGGAGGTGCGGCAGCCCGACGGCTGGCACGTCGTGCACGCCCCGGCCGCCGCCAAGGGCCGTGCGGGCGTCTCCCTCTACACCCGGCGCGAGCCCGACCGCGTCCGGGTCGGCTTCGACTCGGCCGAGTTCGACGGCAGCGGCCGCTATGTCGAGGCCGACCTGCCCGGCGTCACCGTCGCCTCCCTCTATCTGCCCTCCGGCGAGGTCGGCACCGAGCGGCAGGACGAGAAGGTCCGCTTCATGGACGAGTTCCTCGCCCACCTCAAGACCCTGCGCGAGCGGGCCGCCGCCGACGGGCGCGAGGTGGTCGTCTGCGGCGACTGGAACATCGCCCACCAGCAGGCCGACCTCAAGAACTGGCGCGGCAACACCAAGAACTCCGGATTCCTGCCCGAGGAACGCGAGTGGCTCGGCCGGGTGTTCGCGGCGGAGGACGGCGGCTACGTCGACGTCGTACGGGCCCTGCACCCGGACGTCGAGGGTCCGTACACCTGGTGGTCGTACCGGGGGCGGGCTTTCGACAACGACTCCGGATGGCGCATCGACTACCAGGTCGCCACGCCCGGTCTCGCCGGGAAGGCCGTCAAGGGCCTGGTGGAGCGCGCGGCCACGCACGCCGAGCGCTGGTCCGACCACGCGCCCGTGACCGTCGTCTACGACCTCTAGTCGCGCTTGCTGATCCGCTAGTAGTCCCGCTTGCTGATCCGCCGGTCCAGCGCCAGCGAGAGTTCCGCCTCCACCACGCTGCGGGCCAGCGGGCGCAGGCGGTGGAGGTCCTCCTCGGGGCCGTGGCGCAGGATCAGGTCGGTGAAGAGTCCGGCCAGGGCGTCGGCGTGTTCGCGGACGCGGGCGGCGGCCGTGAGGACCTCGGCGAGCGGGATGCCCTCGCGGACCAGGGCGGAGGAGACGTCCAGCAGGCGGCGGCTGATGTGGACGATCTCGTCGCCGTCCGTGCCCAGGTAGCCCAGTTCCATGGCGGCGGCGAGGTTCTCGGGGGTGACCTCGCCCTCGAAGCGGGCGGCGAGTTCCTCCGGGGTGAGGCGGACCGGCTCCTCCTCGGTGGGGGTGCCGACGCCGAGCAGGTCGGCGACGCCTCGGCCCTGGTCGAGGGCCTCGGCGAGCTCCGCGATGCCGTTCAGGGTGTGGCCGCGCTCCAGCAGGGCGGCGATGGTCCGCAGGCGGGCCAGGTGGTGGTCGTCGTACCAGGCGATACGGCCCTCGCGGCGGGGTGGCGGGATCAGCTTGCGCTCGCGGTAGAAGCGCAGCGTGCGCACGGTGATGCCGGCCAGCCGCGCCAGCTCCTCCATGCGGTACTCGCGCCCGCCTTCCTTGCGTTCTGCGTCCTCTGCCACGCCCGCAGCCTATGTTGTACCGCCGGTAACTTTCCTGTTCCCGACCCCTACCGCTCGGTACGGGGCTGCTCTACAGTCCCATTGCGCCAGTGTTCACTGGCAGAGTCCAAGGCGATGCGTGGAGGCTTCGGGATGGCCGAGCACGAGCATGTACGGGTGGCGGTGATCGGGTCCGGGTTCGGCGGCCTGGGGGCCGCCGTGCGGCTGCGCCGCGAAGGGATCACCGACTTCGTCGTCCTGGAGCGGGCGGACAGCGTCGGCGGCACCTGGCGGGACAACAGTTACCCAGGGTGCGCCTGTGACGTGCCCTCCCATCTGTACTCCTTCTCCTTCGCGCCCAACCCCGAGTGGCCGCGCACCTTCTCCGGGCAGGAGCACATCCGCGCCTACCTGGAGCACGTCACCGACCTCTTCGGACTGCGCCCGCACATCCGCTTCGACTCCGAGGTCAAGCTGATGAGCTGGGACAACGAGAACCTGCGGTGGGACATCGAGACCACACGCGGGTCGCTCTCCGCCGACGTGGTCGTCTCCGCGACCGGGCCGCTGTCCGACCCGAAGGTCCCGGAGATCCCCGGCCTGGAATCCTTCCCGGGCAAGGTGTTCCACTCCGCCCGCTGGGACCACGACCACGACCTGCGCGGCAAGCGTGTCGCCGTGATCGGCACCGGCGCCTCCGCCATCCAGATCGTGCCCGCGATCCAGCCGCAGGTCGACCGGCTCACCCTCTTCCAGCGCACCCCGCCGTGGGTGATGCCCCGCATGGACCGCGCCATCAGCGGCGCCGAGCGCCGGCTGCACCGGGCCGTGCCCTTCACCACCCAGCTGCGGCGCGGCCTGCTGTGGGGCATCCGGGAACTGCAGGTCCAGGCGTTCACCAAGCACCCGGACGAACTCGGCCTGATCGAGCAGCTCGCCAAGCGCAACATGGCCCGCGCCATCAAGGATCCGGCCCTGCGCGCCAAGCTCACCCCCGACTACCGCATCGGCTGCAAGCGGATCCTGCTGTCCAGCACGTACTACCCGGCGCTGGCCAGGCCGAACGTGGACGTCGTCGCCAGCGGGCTCAGCGAGATCCGCGGGTCGACCCTGGTCGCGGCCGACGGCACCGAGGCCGAGGCCGACGTGATCATCTTCGGTACGGGCTTCCACGTCACGGACATGCCGATCGCCGAGCGGGTGGTCGGGGCGGAGGGCGTCACCCTCGCCGAGTCCTGGAAGAACGGCATGCAGGCGCTGCGCGGTGCCGCGGCCGCCGGATTCCCGAACTGGATGACGATCATCGGGCCCAACACCGGACTCGGGAACTCCTCCATGATCCTCATGATCGAGTCCCAGCTGAACTACATGGCCGACTATCTGCGGCAACTGGACGTCCTCGGCCGCCGTACGGCCCTCGATGCCCGGCCCGCGGCCGTCGAGGACTGGAACCGGAAGGTCCAGGAGCGCATGAAGCGCACCGTGTGGAACACCGGCGGCTGCACCAGCTGGTACCTGGACGCCAGCGGCCGCAACACCACCATCTGGCCCGGTACGACATCGGAGTTCCGGCGCGCGACCCGGCGGGTGGACCTGGGGGAGTACGAGGTCATCCGGAAGTCCGGTACAGCCGTGGAGAAGACGGTCGCCGCCGTTCCGCAGAGCGAGGGCGCCGCATGAGCCGGCTCGCTCCCGTGACCTCCGGGCCGTACGCCCCGCCCACCCCCTCCCGTGAACTCACCGTCGTCTCCGCCGATGGCGCGCGGCTGCACGTCGAGGTGCACGGCCCCGACAACGCGCCCCCCGTCGTCCTCGCGCACGGCTGGACCTGCTCGACCGCCTTCTGGGCGGCGCAGATCCGGGACCTGGCGACCGACCACCGCGTGATCGCGTACGACCAGAGGGGGCACGGGCGCAGTCCCGCGAGCTCCGCGTGCACCACCCACGCGCTGGCGGACGACCTGGAAGCGGTGCTCGCGCAGACCCTCGCGCCCGGGGAGAAGGCGCTGATCGTCGGCCACTCCATGGGCGGGATGACCGTCATGGCCGCGGCCACGCGCCCCCGCTTCCGCGACCACGCCGCAGCCGTCCTGCTGTGCAGCACCGGCAGCTCGCGGCTGGTCGCGGAGGCGCGTGTGGTGCCGCTCGGCGCCGGGCGTGTGCGCACCTGGATCACCGCGCGCATTCTCGGCTCGCGCGCCCCGCTCGGCCCGGTCACGCCGGTCGCCAAGCGCATCCTCAAGTACGCCACCATGGGCGCCGGTTCCGCCCCGCACATGGTGGAGGCGTGTGCGCTGATCGTGCACGCCTGCCCGCGCGCCGTGCGCCACGCCTGGTCGCGCGTGCTCGAAGCGCTCGATCTCGACCACGGCGTAAGGGAGTTGCACGCGCCCACCGCGATCGTGCACGGCGCGTCCGACCGGCTCACGCCCCCGGTGCACGCCCGTGCGCTGGTCGCCGCGCTGCCGCACTGCGTCGGCCTGACCGAGCTGACCGGCGTCGGCCACATGACCCCGATCGAGGCCCCGGAGCTGGTGACCGGCCGGATCCGGGAACTCGTCACCACCTACGTCACCACCAAGAAGGCCACAGGCGTGCAGATCAAGGAGGGCGCATGAGCAGGGTCAGCCTCGAAGGGCAGGTCGCGGTCGTCACCGGGGCGGCGCGCGGTGTCGGTGAGCTGCTGGCGCGCAAGCTCTCCGCGCGCGGCGCGAAGGTGGCGCTGGTCGGGCTGGAGGAGGAGGCGCTCAAGGACGTCTCCTCGCGCCTGCACAGCGACAGCGCCCACTGGTACGCCGACGTCACCGACCACGACACGATGAGCCGGGTCGCGCAGGAGGTGAAGGCGCGGTTCGGGAAGGTCGACATCGTGGTGGCCAACGCCGGTGTGGCGACGGGCGGTCCGTTCGCCGACTCCGATCCGCAGGCCTGGCGGCGGGTGATCGAGGTGAACCTGATCGGTTCGGCGGTGACGGCCCGGGCGTTCCTGCCGGTGCTGGTGGAGAGCCGGGGCTATCTCCTCCAGATCGCCTCGCTCGCCGCGATCACGCCGGCGCCGATGATGACGGCGTACTGCGCGTCCAAGTCGGGTGTGGAGGCGTACGCGCACAGTCTGCGCGCCGAGGTCGGTTACCAGGGAGTGCGCGTCGGCGTCGGGTACCTGTCCTGGACCGACACCGACATGGTGCGCGGCGCCGACCAGGACGACGTCATGCGCGAACTGCGGCAGCGGCTGCCGTGGCCGTCCAACAAGACCTACCCGCTGGGGCCCGCGGTGGACCGGCTCGTCGCCGGGATCGAGCGGCGCTCGGCGCATGTGTACGGGCAGTGGTGGCTGCGTGGCATGCAGGGCGTGCGCGGGTATCTGCCGGCGCTCATCGGGACGGTCGGGCAGCGCGAGATGAAGCGGTTCGCGCCCCGTCTGCAAGGAATGCGCTCGGGGCTCGTCGGTGCAGGCGGGGCGGCCGACGAGGCGGCGCGCGCTACGCACCGTGACTGATCCACATGCGCTGCGTGGTCGCCCGTGTGAATCTGGGTGAGGCCCCACCGAGGGGCCGACCCCCAACTCACCCACCACGGGAGTGAACCCACATGGGTATGAAGGACAAGGCCAACGAGTGGCAGGAACAGGGCAAGCAGAAGATCGGTGAGGCCCGCGAGCGGGCCGGCCAGCGCGGTCAGCAGCAGCCCCAGCGCGGTCAGCAGCAGCCGCAGCGTGGCCAGCAGCAGCCGCAGCGCGGCCGCGAGAATCTGCGCGACATCGAGGACACGGAAGCGGAGATGGAAGACCGCTTCGACCGGGACTACGACGCGTAGTCGCTGCGCTCGGCTTTGACCGGTTTGCGTGGGGCGCCCTTCTTTGCGGAGGGTGCCCTGCGCTGGTTTTTGGGGTGGTGGGGATGTGTGGTCGTGCGCGGGTGCGTTGTGGCTTGTCGCGCAGTTCCCCGCGCCCCTCCCACACGCACCCCTCCTCGTCAGGTGGCCCGCGGCGGTAGCTCGGGGCGGGCTCGGTTGGGGACCTCGGTGTAGTCGGGGGGGACGGCGGCCGGGCAGGACTCCAGGAGTTCCAGGGCGAGTTCGACCGCGTCGGTCAACTGGGCGTGGCGGCCTTCCGCCCAGTCCAGAGGGGTGCGCAGGATCTCCAGGTCGGGGGCGACGCCGTGGTTCTCGACGGACCAGCCGTAGGCGTCGAACCAGGCCGCGTTCATCGGGACCGTGATCACCGTGCCGTCGCCCAGGCGATGCCGGCCGGTCATGCCGACCACGCCGCCCCAGGTGCGCTGGCCGACCACCGGGCCGAGTTTCAGCAGCTTGAAGGCGGCCGTGATCATGTCGCCGTCCGAGGAGGTCGCCTCGTCGGCGAGGGCCACCACCGGTCCCCTCGGCGCGTTCGAGGTGTACGACACCGGTTGCGCGTCCCGCGTCAGGTCCCAGCCGAGGATCGTCCGGGTCAGCTTCTCGATGACGAGCTCGCTGATGTGTCCGCCCGCGTTGCCGCGCACGTCCACGATCAGGGCGGGCCGGGACACCTCCATGCGCAGGTCGCGGTTGAACTGGGCCCAGCCGGAGCCGCCCATGTCGGGGATGTGCAGATAGCCGCACTTGCCGCCGCTCAACTCCCGTACAACCGCGCGGCGTTTGGCGACCCAGTCCTGGTAGCGCAGCGGCCGTTCGTCGATGAGCGGGACGACGGCGACCCGGCGCGCCCGGTCCGGCTCGCCCTGTGCCGGAAGGAACGTCAGCTCCACGGTCGTACCCCCGGAGCCGGCGAGCAGCGGATACGGGCCGGTCACCGGATCGACCGGGCGGCCGTCGACGTGGGTGAGGATCGCGCCCTCGCGGATGCCGGTGCCGGCCAGTGGTGAGCGGGCCTTGGAGTCGGAGGAGTCGCCGGGCAGGATGCGTTTGACAATCCAACCCTCTTCCCGGTGGGCGAAGTTGGTGCCGAGGAGGCCCTGCCAGCGCTGGTAGTGGGGCGGGCCCTCGTTGCGGCGGGCGGCGGTGACGTAGGCGTGCGAGGTGCCCAGTTCGCCGAGGACCTCCCGCAGGAGATCGGCGAACTCGTCGGGTGAGGCGACCCGTTCGACGAGGGGACGGTACTGGTCGAGCACCGCGTCCCAGTCGATGCCGGACATGCCCGGGTCCCAGAAGTAGGCGCGGATGAGGCGGCCGGCCTCGTCGTAGGCCTGGCGCCACTCGGCGGGCGGGTCGACCACGTGCAGGATGCGGCGCAGGTCGATCCAGACGGTGGTGTCGCTGTCGCCCATCTCCGTGGAGGGCACCGCGCGCAGCTCGCCCTCGTCCACGACGACCAGCCGGGTGCCGTCGCCGCTGACCGCGAACCAGTCGAGGTGGTCGACCAGTTCGGACTTTTTCGCCTTGGCGAGGTTGAAGTACTCCAGGGTCGGGCGGCCGCTGATGTCGGCCGGGTTGGCGAAGGTCTCGCCGAGCGCGCCGGAGATCGGCCAGCGCAGCCAGACCAGTCCGCCGCCGGCGACCGGGGACAGCCCGGAGTACTTGGAGGCGATCACCGGGAACGGCGTGACCCGCATCGCCAGGCCCTCGACCTCCACGGTCACCGTGCCGGCCTCGCCGGTCGCCTCCTCCTCGGCCGGGTCGAGGCCGCCGGCCGCCGGACGGCCCTCGGGATTCAGGGCGAAGGGGGAGGGGGTCGCCGAGTTCAGCGGGACGAGGTAGGGGCGGCAGCCGAGCGGGAAGGACAGGTCGCCGGTGTGGACGTCGTACACCGGGTCGAAGCCGCGCCAGGAGAGGAAGGCGAGATAGCGACCGTCGCGGGTGAAGACGGGGTTCTCGTCCTCGAAGCGGCCGTTGGTCACGTCCACGATCAGCCGGTCCTTGATGCGGGCCAGCTTGATCTGGCGCAGCGAGCGGCCGATGCCCGGGTGGGACCAGGTGAGCCAGGCGCCGTCCGGGGAGAAGGCGAGGTCGCGCACGGGGCCGTTGACGGACCGGATCAGCTCGGTCACGTGCTCGCCGACGTCGGCGGCATCTGAGCCACCTGAGCCGCCGTCACCGGAGTCACCCGAGTCACCAGAGTCGCTCGAGTCGCCCGAGTCACCGGAGTCGCCGGAACTCTCAGAGCCACTTGAGTCACCGGAGTCGCCCAAGTCACCGGAGTCGCCGGAACTCTCAGAGCCACTTGACTCACTTGAGCCACCGGAGTCGCTCCCAGCGTCCACCGCCTCTTCGGTGACCTGACCCTCCGTTCCTTCCGTCTCCTCCGCCACATCGATCAGCAGCAACCGTCCGTCGTGCGAGGCGACCGCCAGCCGTTCGCCCTCCGGGTCGCAGGCCATCTCCAGGACGCGGCCCAGCCTGCCGGAGGCCAGCCGGCGGGGCGCGCGGTCGCCGCTCGCGCGGGGCAGCTGGGCGATCTCGACGGCGTCCTCGCCCTCGGCGTCCGTCACATACGCCACCTGGCCGGTCGTCCCCAGCATCTCCGGCAGCCGTACCCGTACGCCGGGTGTGTCGGTGATCGTGCGGGCGGGGCCGTCGCGGTGGGTGAGCCAGTACAAGCTGCCGCGTACGACGACGGCGCTGGCCCGGCCGGTTTCGTCCACGGAGATGCCGTCGACGTGCTGCGCGGCCGGCACCTGGTAGCGGCGGCGCCCGGTGGCCGGCCCGGCCAGGCGGATGTCCAGCTTGCGCGGCAGGGCGGCCGGGGAGAAGTCGTCCACCATCCACAGGTCGCCCGCGCACTGGTAGACCACCCGCGTGCCGTCGCTGGAGGCGTGCCGGGCGTAGAAGGCGTCGTGGTCGGTGTGGCGGCGCAGGTCGGTGCCGTCGTAGGCGCAGGAGTAGAGGTTGCCGACGCCCTCGTGGTCGGAGAGGAAGGCGATGCGGCCCGCGACGAACATGGGGCAGGCCAGATGCCCCTCGATGCCGGGCAGCAGGCGTTGCCCGTGCAGCCAGAGGCGGCCCATGGCGCCGCCCCGGTACCGCTTCCAGGAGGCCGGCTCGTGCGGCGGGGTGCCGGTGAGCAGCAGGGTCTTGTGCCCGCCGGCGACGTCGGCGACCTGGATGTCGGCGACCGGGCCCCAGGGCAGTTTGCGCCCGGGGTCGCCGTCGGGGGACACCTTGTAGGCCCAGGTGAAGTACGAGAAGGGCTCGCCGTGGGAGGCGACGGCGAGGATGTGGTGCGTCCCGTCCTCGTCCGGGGGCGTCCAGCCGCAGACCTGGGTGTCGGTGCTGCCCCAGTACGTCAACTGCCGGGCGGGACCGCCCTCGACGCCGACGAGGTGGATCTCGGGGACGAAGCTGCGCCAGCTGGTGAACGCGATCTGGCGGCCGTCGGGCGAGAAGCGCGGGTGCCCGTCCTTCGTGCGGTCCGCGGTGAGCCGCCAGGCCCGGCCCGGGGCGTCGAGTGGGGCCAGCCAGACGTCGTCCTCGGCCACGAAGCACACCAGGTCGCCGCTGAGGTGGGGAAAGCGCAGATAGCTCACCCTCCCCATGCTTTTCCGCCCGCTGGGGGCCAGCAACTCGTGCGGCCCGCGAGGCCGCTCCTTGTGCGGTCCTCGCGGCCGCGAACTTATGCGCCTCTCACGTTCGTGACCCAGCACACGTACGAAACCGTTTCGTTTCGAATGGTCTCAGGGTATCTTCATGGTGGTACGAAGCAGGAAGCTCCGGAGTGGGAAGGCGAGTGGCATGACCGAGGTTGTCGCAACGTCACGGCGCAGCCGGATCACGCCCGAGCGCGAGGCCGAGTTGTACGAGGCGGTGCTCGACCTGCTCCGGGAGGTCGGCTACGACGCCCTCACCATGGACGCCGTCGCCGCCCGCACCCGGTCCAGCAAGGCCACGCTCTACCGCCAGTGGGGCGGCAAGGCCGAGCTGGTGGCGAAGGCGGTGCGGCACAGCAAGCCGGGCGGCTCCGCCGACGGGGTCGACACCGGGTCGCTCCGAGGCGATCTGCACGCCCTCACCCTGCGCTCCGACGACTGCGAGATGGAGCAGAACTCCGCGCTGATGCGGGGTCTGGCGATGGCCGTCCACGGCAACCCGGACCTCCTGAAGGCGTTCAAGGAGCATCTCATCGAGCCGGAGCTGGCCGAGTTCCGCCGTGTGCTGCAGCGGGCGATCGACCGGGGCGAGGTCCGTGCGGACAACCCCGCGATCGACTACGGGATGCACATGATGATCGGCGGGTTCGCCGCCCGCTCGCTCATCGACGAGCAGCCGCCGACGCAGGCCTTCCTCCTGTCGTACATCGACGCCGTGGTCCTCCCCGCCCTCGGCGCACCCACCAGCTGATCATCCTCCGATCCCCGAGCAAGCCCACCGTCTGACGTCACCGCTCACGTCGTCGGGCCGATCACCCCTGCCCTGATGAACCCCACGACCTGACCGGGAGTACGCCTCCGTGGCCACGTTTCTGTACAAAGCAGGCCGTCTCGCCTTCCGGCGACGGCACTTCGTCGCCCTCATATGGGTCGCGCTGCTCACCCTCGCCGGGGTCGGCGCCGCCTCCGCGCCGCCCGCCGGCAGCACGTCCTTCTCCATCCCCGGCACCGAGGCCCAGAAGGCCTTCGACCTGCTGGAACAGCGCTTCCCCGGGATGAGCGCCGACGGGGCCACCGCGCGCGTGGTCTTCAAGGCCCCGAGCGGCGAGAAGATGACCGACCACGACAACAAGACGGCCGTCGAGAAGACCGTCAAGGAGCTGCGGAGCGGCTCCGAGGTCGTCTCCGTCGCCGACCCCTACGCCGGGCACGCCGTCAGCAGGAACGGCACCATCGCCTACGCCTCGGTGAAGTACAAGGTCTCCGGCATGGAGCTGAAGGACTCCTCCAAGGACGCCCTGAAGGAGGCCGCCCAGCACGCGCGTGACGCCGGGCTGAGCGTCGAGGTCGGCGGTGACGCGCTCACCGCGACTCCCGAGACCGGATCCAGCGAGGTCATCGGCATCGGGATCGCCGCCGTGGTCCTCGTCATCACCTTCGGCTCGCTGCTCGCGGCCGGATTCCCGCTGCTCACCGCCATCATCGGGGTCGGCATCGGCGTGTCCACGATCACCGCGCTCGCCGGCGCCCTGGACCTCGGCTCCACGACCTCCACCCTGGCCTCGATGATCGGCCTGGCCGTCGGCATCGACTACGCCCTCTTCATCGTCTCCCGCTACCGCGCCGAACTCGCCGAGGGACGCGAGCGCGAGGACGCGGCCGGGCGCGCCGTCGGCACGGCGGGCTCGGCGGTGGTCTTCGCCGGCCTCACCGTCGTCATCGCCCTGGTCGGCCTGTCGGTCGTCAACATCCCGATGCTGACCAAGATGGGCATCGCCGCGGCGGGCACGGTCGCCATCGCCGTGCTGATCGCGCTGACGATGATCCCGGCGCTGCTCGGCTACGCGGGCCGCAGGGTCAAGCCGGCCGGCCAGAAGAGCAAGCTGCTTTGCGGCGGCCGTACGCCGAAGAAGCCCGGCCGCCCCAACATGGGCACCCGCTGGGCGAGCTTCGTCGTACGGCGCCCGGTCGCCGTCCTGCTGCTCGGGGTGCTCGGCCTCGGCGCGGCGGCGGTCCCTGCCGCGTCCCTGGAACTGGGGCTGCCCGACGACGGTTCCCAGCCCACCTCCACCACTCAGCGCCGCGCCTACGACCTGCTGTCCGAGGGCTTCGGACCGGGCTTCAACGGCCCCCTGATGGTCGTGGTCGACGCCAAGGACAGCGCCCACCCCAAGAAGGCGTTCAGCGAGGTCGGCGACGAGATCAAGGGCCTGAAGGACGTCGTCACGGTCACCCCGGCCGTGCCCAACAAGGCCGGCGACACCGCGACGATCACCGTCGTACCCAGGTCCAAGCCGTCCTCGAAGACGACCGAGGACCTGGTGCACGCCATCCGTGACAAGGGGGCGGGCATCACCGCGAAGACCGACTCCAAGGTCCTGGTGACCGGTACGACGGCGATGAACATCGACGTCTCGCAGAGGCTCAACGACGCCCTTCTGCCCTACCTGGCGCTGGTGGTGGGTCTCGCGTTCCTGCTGCTGATCGTGGTCTTCCGCTCGGTCCTCGTCCCGCTGAAGGCGGCCCTCGGCTTCCTGCTCAGCGTGATGGCGGCCCTGGGCGCCGTGGTCGCGGTCTTCCAGTGGGGCTGGCTGTCCGGCCTGATGAACGTCGAGCAGACCGGCCCGGTCATGTCGATGATGCCGATCTTCATGGTGGGTGTCGTCTTCGGTCTCGCGATGGACTACGAGGTCTTCCTCGTGACCCGGATGCGGGAGGCGTTCGTCCACGGCGAGAAGCCCAGCCAGGCCGTGGTGACCGGCTTCAAGTACGGGGCGAGGGTGGTGACCGCCGCGGCCGTGATCATGATCGCCGTCTTCTCCGGCTTCATCGGCTCCAGCGAGGCGATGGTCAAGATGATCGGCTTCGGCCTCGCGATCGCCGTCTTCTTCGACGCGTTCATCGTCCGCATGGCCATCGTCCCGGCGGTCCTCGCCCTGCTCGGCAAGAGGGCCTGGTGGCTGCCGAAGTGGCTCGACCGCGCGCTGCCCAACGTGGACGTCGAGGGCGAGGGACTGCGCACCGAGCCCGCCGCGGTCGGCAAGGACGCCGACCCCGACGAGGAGAGGGAGCTGGTACGGGTCTGACGTACCGCTCCCGAGCCGGAGCGGCCGGTGAGGGTGCCCGTGGGGACGGGGCTGCACCCTCACCGGCTTTCCGGTTCTCCCTCGAAAACCTCGCGAGCGGGCCTCGGGCGATGGCGTAGCGTGCCCGGCATGACGACGACAGCCGCCACTGACGCCGACGGGTCCGGAGCCCACCCCCGGTTCGCCGAAGCGCTCCGCGCGCTCGGCCTGGACGACGTGCTCGCACGGACCAGGAGGTTCCCGGAGGCCACCCGGACCGCGGCCGAGGCCGCCGCGGCCATCGGGTGCGAGCTCAGCCAGATCTGCAAGTCGCTGATCTTTGCCGCCGACGGGGTGCCGGTGCTGGTCCTCATGGACGGGGCCTCGCGCGTGGACGTGGACCGGGTGCGGGAGGAGCTGGGCGCCGGCCGGGTCACCCGGGCCGGCGCAGGCGTCGTACGCGAGACCACCGGGTACGCCATCGGCGGCGTGCCGCCCTTCGGGCACCGCACCCGCACGCGCGTCCTCGCCGACCGCTCGCTGCTCGCCCATGACGTGGTGTGGGCGGCCGCCGGAACACCGCACACCGTCTTCCCGATCGAGCCCAAGGCACTGGTGGCCCACGCCGGGGCCGACCTGGTGGACGTGCGCGAGCAGCGCACTTGACGGCTGTGGCCGCCGGCGTCTGCTGGCGACGTTCTCACCCCAGCGTGAGCCATCGGATGCCCAGGCGACCGACGTCCGATGCCTCCTCCCTCGTGATCGGCTCGCGCCCCGTCGCCTTGCGCAGGAAGCGGAGCTGATCCCAGCCCAGCTTCTCCAGCGCGGCTGCCCCGTCCGGGCCGAGCAGAAGGTCCTGCACCAAATCTGCGGCCTGGGAAGTCAGCCACGGCTCGCGCCCCAGGGCGTCGGCCAGGTCCAGGCCGTGCACGGCGACCTCGACCACGCGCGTCAACAGGAACTCCGACAGGAGCATCGGATCGCCGTGCCGGGTGCGCACCACACGCCCTTCGGGCTCGGCCCGGCACAGTCGGTCCACCTGTTGCCAGGTGGTGTCGAAGTCGTCGGCGAGCGCGGCACCGCTGAGCTGTTCGGCCGCGTGCACTTGGGCCAGAGCGATCCGAGCCGCGTCGGTGTCCGGAGCGAAACGGTCGTCGGGCCGGTAGTACTCCACCGCCGAGACCTCGGCGCGGGTCGGCGCCGGCGCCGCCAGCATGCCCGGCAGCCAGGCGATCACCACCCGGACATGAGCCAGCAAGTCGCGCACCTTCCACGGCGCACACCTCGTCGGCAGAAGCCATTCGGCGATCGAGACGCCGGTCATCGCCCGCGCGAGTTGACCCGCCTCAAGACGAAACGCTTCGACCACCCGCCCCTGATCCACGCGGATCAAGCTACCCGGCCTGGGGCAACCGGCTGTTCAGGGGGCTTGGATGAGTCCCACGACGCGTGAGGTCCCAAGCACCTTGCCCCGCGCATCGAGCGCCTTCACTTGGAAATACGGTCCGGGAGCGCTCGTGGTGACGGCTGTCTCGAATCCGGAGCGTGGGGCGTGTCCGACAACGACCGACAGGGAGTGGGGGTCGGACCCGGCCAGTACACGCCACGCTCTGGTCCGCGTCGAACCGTTCCAGGAGGCGTAGACGACGTTGCCCTCGGCGCCGGAGCGTGCCGCGGCACTCGGGGGGTAGTACGGAGTGCCGATCCATTCGTTCCGGAACGCCCGGTAGGAGATGTCGGAGCCCGGCAGTTCCGCGTCGTAGAGCAGGTTTCGCAAGCCGTTGCCCTGGGTGTTTCCCTCGCCCGCGTACTCGGAGTAGTACGGGCTCTGGCCCCATCCGATGAACTCGTTGCCGTTCGAAAGGGCCTGTGTGTTTCCCTGGGTCGGTGACTCGAGCGGAGGCTGGTGGTAGTAGGTCCTGTCCACGGTCGCCTTCCGGCTGCGGAAGTCGAGGTTGAGGATCAGGCCGTGCGACACCTGTTCGGGGGCGCCGTCGGGCAGGTCGCAGCAGCCGTCGTCGAACATGCTGATCCGGTGTCCCGGCCGGTACCGGGCATCGTGCTGCCAGTAGAAGTCCGCGTTGGGCCCGAAGGCGAAGTCGCTCTTCTTTCCTCCGATCTGATAGCGGATTCTCCCGGATCGCCTGGTGACGTCGTAGATCGCCCACATGTTCCGGGCCGAGATCAGCAGTCGGCCGTCAGGACCCTCGTCGACGGAGTTGATGTGGAAGGCATCCCACACGCCGTCGGACGACGACGCGCTGGACACCGGCTCCTCGGAATCCGCGGGGTCCAGGTGGTCCAGCGCGTTCCACGAGAAGAGCAGTCTGCCCGTGGCGAGGTCGACCTCCTGGACCTCGCTGTTCTCGATGGCGCCGTTCTTCGGCCCACCGTAGGGCGTGAGGTCCATGGGCACGGGCTTGGACGCGATGAACAGCGCGGTACCCCGGCGGGTCAGGGTGAACTCGTGCTCGTCCGGGTAGTAGCCGTGATGCGCGAAGACCGTCTTGAGCAGGCGGTAATGGGTGTCGTAGATGTAGTAGCACCCGCCCGGTTCCGGGGCACCCGCCGGCAGGTTCGTGTATGACGGCGGCAGGGCGAGGGTTCCCTGCCACCAGGTCAGCACCGGCTTTCCCCGGCCCCTGCGGCCGTCGTGATAGGTCTGGACCCTGATGTCGGCGTTCTGGAGGTTCACGGAGGGGAGCGGGCGGAACCAGACCGGATCACCGGAGTTGTCGTTGATCAACGCCCCGGTCTGGCCGATCATCCTGTCCGCGCTGAACGGGCCCACGAGGATGTCTCCGCGGGCCGTTCCCGGTCTGTTCGCGGTCACGGTCACCCGCATGGGGTGAAGGCCCGGCTCGGAGACGAAGCTCCACACATCGCTGCCCGAGAGGACCGGGGGCGGAGAACTTTTCGTCGGGGGGAAGGGCTCCGTCGCGCACAGGTGGTCGCCCGCTTGCGGCCTCGCCGCCGCCGGGGGCAGACCGATCGCGACGACGCACCCGGCCGCGAGCATGCCGGCCCCGACAGGGCGCCAGGACCGCCTTCGTGTCCGGCGAATCCGCAGCTGTCGCGTCGCCATGGCCGGCCTCCTGGGCTCCCGGCACCCTTTCCCCCTGGCGGTGCCACTGGTCTTCGAACGCTTCGTCCGGTTCACCCCTTTGACCCAGAAGGATCAAGAAGGGGGCATTCCTCGGGCGACGGTAAGCGACAAGAGCCGTCCGGACCTGCTGAAAGCCACGCAGGTAAGCCGTTCGGCAGACGCGGCCTCACCCGGACAGGCGGCGGTCACCCGGATCGCGGCCCCGGGCGGCTGGTGGGTCTCGGGGTGATGACGCATACCGGGTAGTCGGGTACCGGTAGTGAGAACCACCGGGCAGCAACCGGACGACAGGGAGCCGTCAATGACCGACAAGCCGACCGTCAGCGTTCTGGGCACCGGCATCATGGGGGCCGCGATGGCCCGGAACCTGTGCCGCGCCGGGCTCGAGGTCCGCGCGTGGAACCGTACGCGCGCGAAGGCCGAGCCGCTCGCCGCCGACGGCGCACGGATCGCCGGCACACCCGCGGAGGCCGTCGAGGGCGCCGACGTCGTCCTGACGATGCTGTACGACGGCAACACCGTCCTGGACGTCATGCGCGAGGCCGCACCGGCCCTGACCCCGGGCACGGTGTGGGTGCAGTGCACCACCGCCGGGATCGACCTGGTCACCGACCTGGCCGCCTTCGCGGGCGAGCACGGACTCGTCTTCTACGACGCACCCGTCCTCGGCACCAGGCAGCCCGCCGAGGCCGGTCAGCTGACCGTACTGGCCGCCGGGCCGCAGGAGGGGCGACAGACGGTCGCGCCCGTGTTCGACGCGGTCGGCGCGAAGACCATGTGGACCGGGTCCGACGGCGGCGCGGGCAGCGCCAGCCGGCTGAAGCTGGTGGCCAACAGCTGGGTGCTCTCGGTCACCGCGGCGACCGGGGAGGTGCTCGCCCTCGCCCGGGCCCTCGGCGTGGATCCGCAGGGGTTCTTCGAGCTCATCGAGGGCGGTCCGCTCGACATGGGATACCTGCGGGCGAAGTCCGCGCTGGTGCTCGACGGCAAGCTGACCCCGCCGTCGTTCGCGGTGGCCACCGCCGAGAAGGACGCCCGGCTCATCGTCCAGGCGGGCGAGCGCGGCGGGGTACGGCTGGACGTCGCCGCCGCGACCGCGCAGCGGTTCGCCCGTGCCGCCGCCCAGGGCCACGCGGACGAGGACATGGCCGCCGCGTACTTCGCCAGCTTCGACCAGGACGGGCGGCAGGAGGGAGGGAAGGGCGAGCAGAGCCGGACTCCGCGCGGGTGACGAGGCGTCGACATGACGGGGCGGGGTACCGGGGGGCACCCTGGAAGCAGCGGTTTTCGGAGGTGATCGTCATGACGCATACCGCTGTCGGATGGCATGTCGAGCTGGAGTTCAAGGAGGACGATCAGCACACGGATGCGGCGGCCCTGCTGCGCTTGCCCGACGGTACGGAGGTGCGGGCGCACGGGCACGCCACCCGGCACCGCGTCGACGCCAATCAGCCACGGGTCGGCGAGGAGGTGGCCGGCGCACGCGCCCTGAACGAGCTGGCCATGGAACTGCTGAGCAAGGCCCATGGCGAGATCGACGAGGCGTCCGGACGGATCTCGCACCCGATCAACGTGTGACGGCGCAACCTACGCGAGCGCCGCGCGTACCGCCCGTACCAGCGCCTGTGCCCTCGGGTCCGCCGTCACGCTCTTCCGGAAGCCGTTGGTGACATAGCCGAAGGCGATCCCGGTCTCCGGGTCGGCGAACGCGAGGGCGCCGCCCCGGCCCGGGTGGCCGAAGGAGCCGGGGGAGAGCAGCGGGGACGCAGCGCTGTGCAGCATGGGGCCGAGGCCGAACCGGGTGCCGACCACCAGGACCCGGTCCGGTCCGGCGGACTGCTCAGCGCGGGCCAGTTCCCCCGTCTCCGGCGTGAACAGCCGTCTGCCGCCGTCGACCTCGCCGATGAGCGAGGCGTAGAAGCGGGCCAGGCCCTCGGCCGTGGCGATGCCGTTGGACGCGGGCAGGGCGGCCGCGCGGTAGGCGGGGTCGTTCTCGTCGGGCAGCGGGGTGATCGCGGCGAACGCGCGCCGGGTCAGCGAGTCCGGGTCGGCGTAGGCCTCGGCCACCGCGCGCTTGGGGCGGGTCTTCAGGCCGCCCACGGCCTCGGCCGCCTCGACCGGGCCGACACGGCCCACGCGCGCGTGCTCCGACTCCGGCAGGCCGAGCCACAGGTCCGCGCCGACCGGGCCGGCGATCTCGTCCGCGATCCAGTCGCCGACCGGGCGTCCGGTGATCCGCCGGATCAGCTCGCCGGTGAGCCAGCTGTAGGTCTGGGCGTGGTAGCCGTGGTCCGTGCCCGGTTCCCACACCGGCGCCTGCGCGGCGACGGCCGCGGCGCCGAGATCGGGGTCGGCGGCCTCGGCGGGGGTCAGCGGGCGGTCCAGCACGGGCACACCCGCGCGGTGGGCGAGCAGGTGCCGGACGAGGGTGTGCTCCTTGCCGGCCGCCTTGTACTCGGGCCAGTACGCGCCGACCGGGGCGTCCAGGTCCAGTTCGCCGCGCTGGTGCAGGAGCAGCAGCGCGGCGGCGGCGACACCCTTGGTAGCGGAACGCACGATCTGCGCGGTCCCGGGCTCCCAGGGCGCCGTACCGTCCACATCCCTGGTGCCGGCCCACAGGTCGACGACCTTGTGCCCGTCGCGGTACACGGCGACGGCAGCGCCGCGCTCCCCGAGCAGCGCGAAGTTCGCCGCGAACGCCTCCCTGACCGGCTCGAAGCCCTCGGCCACTGCGCCGTTCACGTCCACGTCCGCCGTCCCTTCGGTCACTGTCCCATCGCCTGCGACTGTGGGTGCAACGCGGGCTGCGCGCCTGTGATTCCTCGGTGGGGTCAGCCCAGCAGGATCGTTACGTCGATGTTGCCGCGGGTGGCGTTGGAGTAGGGGCAGACCTCGTGCGCCGCGTCCACCAGCCGGGCCGCGACGTCCGCGTCCAGTACCGGCAGGGAGACGCTGAGGGCGACCGCGAGGCCGTAGCCGCGGTGCCTGTTCGGGCCGATGCCGACCTTGGCGGCGACCGTGGAGCCGGTCAGGTCGTAGCCCTCCCGGTTGCCGACGAGGATCAGCGCGTTGTGGAAACAGGAGCTGTAGCCGGCCGCGAACAGCTGTTCCGGGTTGGTGCCGTTGCCGTGGCCGCCCAGCTCCGGAGGCATCGCGACCTTCAGCTCGATCTGGCCGTCCTGGCTGGTGACATAGCCGTCGCGGCCGCCGTGGGCGGTGGCCTCGGCGACGTACATGATCTTCGTCGGACGGGTGTCGACGGTCGGACGGGTGTCGACAGCGGTGTCCTCGGTCATGGCCGGCCTCCCCCGGAACAAGTGGCGCACAAGTACATCGTGCACAAGGTACTGGCCGGTACGTCAGCGGGTGGCACCAGGGGCTGGCAACCGTGGGTAACGCGGGATCGGAGTGGGATCGGTGGACCGGCGCGGGGGATCAGCGCCGCTCGGCCGCCGCGTCGGCGCGCTCGGTGAGTTGCCACAACGCCTCGCGCAGGTACGCGACCTCCTGCGCGCCGAGGCCCGTCGTGGTGAGAAGGGCGCCGGGTATGCGTGCCGCGCGCTCCCTGAGTTGCTCTCCGCGCCCGGTGCACGCGACCAGTACCGAGCGCTCGTCGGCCGCCGCGCGCTCCCTGCGCACCAGGCCCGCCCCCTCCAGCCGCTTCAGCAACGGCGAGACGGTCCCGTAGTCCAGGCGCAGGGCGCGCGCCAGTTCCTTCACGCTGGTCTCGCCGCGCTCCCACAGCACCAGAAGCACGAGGTACTGCGGGTAGGTGAGTCCGAGGTCGTCCAGAAGTGGACGGTATCCGGCGGTCACGGCCCGCTGTGCGGCGTACAGCGCGAAGCACAGCTGGTCGTCCAGCAGCAGCGACCCCTCGGCGGCGCGGTCCTGGTTCGTCACGCACCCATTGTCACGGACTTGATCGAAGCCGAGCGGCGAGGACGGGAATCCATCCCGGGTAGACGAGTAGCGAGGTCTCGCATCCCGGCGAGGCGCAAATCGGAAAATATGGGACATTAGAGAGAAAGCGGAAGCGTGGCTTTCGGATAGGTCACTCAGGGTGAAAGGGCGATTCGATGTCTGTGGTCGAGCAGTACGCGCGCGCCCATATCGTCACGGACGAGGAGGACCCGGGGGCTGTACCGGTGGTGCTGCGATACGACCCCGACTCCGATCCACGGTCGGTCCGGGTCGGCCTGCCGGGCCCGCACGAGTGGACCTTCTCGCGCGCGCTGCTCGAACGGGGCCTGCGCGCACCGGTGGAGAGCGGCGCGGTACGGGTGTGGCCGTGCGGGCGTGTCCAGGCCGTCGTCGAGTTCCACTCCGACAACGGTGTCGAGGTGGTCCAGTTCGAGTCCAAGACGCTGGTGAGATTTCTGCGCCGGACGTACACCGCGGAGCCGGTACGGGCTTGAGGGGAGTCGGTACGGGCTTGAGGCGGGCTTGATCAGCTCGTCTGATCAGCCCATCTTCAGCAGGGTCGCCACGATCGGCCCGGCCGTGTCACCGCCGTGGCCGCCCGCCTGGACCACACCCGCGGCGGCCAGGTCGCCCTTGAACGCGGTGAACCAGCCGTTCGGCTTCTTCTGGCCGTCGACCTCGGCGGAGCCCGTCTTGGCGCCGTAGTCCCCGCTCATGCCCGCCATCGCCTTGGCCGCCGTGCCGTAGTCCGCCGTGAACCGCATGACCTGCTTCAGCTGGGACTGCGTCTTCGCGGACATGGTGCGCGACGCCTTCGCCAGCGTGCGGTGGTCCACCTCGGGGGACACCAGGTACGGCTGGTGGAAGGCGCCCGACTCCACCGTGGCCGCCACCGACGCCATGTTCAGCGGGTTCATGCGCACCCCGCCCTGCCCGATCAGCGAGGCGCCCATCTGCGCGCCGCTCTGCACCGGGACGGTGCCGTCGAAGGACGGGACGCCGATGGCCCAGTTGTTCATGGAGAGGCCGTAGACCTCCTGGGCCTCCTTCGTCAGGTCGCTGTTGGACAGCTTCGGCGCGAAGTCGATGAAGGCGTTGTTGCAGGAGGCCCCGAAGCTCTGCTCGAAGGTGCCCTTCTTGATCTCGGAGTCGCCGTCGTTGTGGAACGTCCAGCCGGCCAGCTTGTACGTCTTGGGGCAGGGGTGCGAGGCGTCCGGGGTGATGAGCTTCTTCTCGAACAGCATGGTCGACGTCACGATCTTCATCGTGGAGCCGGGGGCGAGGGAGCCCTGGAAGCCGACGTTGAAGCCGTGCTCGCTGTTGGCGACCGCGAGGATCTCGCCGGTCGAGGGCCGTACGACGACCACGGAGGCCTGCGAGCGCTTGCCGACCTGCTGCTCGGCTGCCGCCTGGAAGGTGGGACTCAGCGTCGTCTTCACCGTGCCCGGCGTGCCCTTGCTCAGCTCCACCAGCGTCTTGTCGGACAGCCCTGCCTTCTGCGAGGCCTTGCCGCGCACCACACGCAGCTCCACGCCCGCCTTGCCGCCCGCCGTCTTGCCGTACTTCTCCCGCAGACCGTCCAACACCGGCCCCAGGGACGGGTACTTGGCGGCCGTCACCTCGCCGCCGTCACGGTCCAGCGCCTTGATGGGCGGGGTGCCGGACTCGCCGGTGACGAGCGTGTCGCCGTCCTTCAGATCCGGGTGGACCACCGAGGAGTGCCAGTCGACCAGCGGCTTGCCGTCGCTCGCCCGCCGCACCACGGTGAACGAACTGCCGTACGCCAGCGGCTTGCTGAGGTTCCGGTACGACACCGTCGCCTTGACGGAGAACGGCACCTTGGCGCCCGTGGGCGTGCCGCCGGTGAGGGTGACGTCCTTCAGATGGGCGTCCTTGGTGTAGCCGGTCAGCAGCCCGGTGGCGGCGGAGGCGTCGTCGGTCGCGGCGGCCGCCTCGCCGATCCTGCCCTGCTGCCACGCGGTGAGGAAGCGGGTGGAGGCGGTGCGGATCTCGGCGGCGCTGAGCGGGCCGGTCTTGACGGCCTTGTGGTCGGCCGAGGCGGACGTCCGCTCGTCGGCGGCGGCACCGCCGTCGGTCAGCACGTAGCCGGCGAAGCCGGCACCGCCGACGGCGAGGACGATCACCCCGCCGACCAGGGCGGGACCGGGACTCATGCGTCGCTCGGCGACGCGCCTTCTCTTGCCCACAGCCTCAGATCCTCCGTGCCTTCCCCAGGGTCCCCGTAGCCCTCACACTCCCCAACGACGGCACTCACGATAAGGTCCCCGCCTCGGCGGGTGATGTCCGGGGCAAATCCGTAGCACGCTTGCGACAATTCACGGCCGCTCCCGGTTCGCGTGGATTCGGGTCAGGGTGTGTACCGGAGCGATCGCCTTGATCGTCGAGCCCGCGCTCATCCCCTTCGGCGTGGTGGGCACGGGGGTGCGAGTCCTGATCGTGGTGGCGTGGTGGGGTCATCGGCGACGACTTCCGCGGCTGAACATCGGGCGTACAGCGGCCCCGCACCGGATCGCCGGGGCGGGGCCGTCGTCATGCATGCGGTGGACTCGGACGCTGTCCCCGTCCGGCCGATGCGTTTGAGCCTCACTGACGCCGCTGGCCGAGGACACAGAATTCGTTGCCCTCGGGGTCTGCCAGGACAACCCACGACTGCTCACCCTGGCCGATGTCGACACGCTGTGCGCCATGAGCCAGCAGACGAGCCACCTCGGCGTCCTGGTCATCGGGCCTGAAGTCGAGGTGCAGCCGGCTCTTGGCCTTCTTGCTCTCGTCGAGCCGGACGAAGTCCAACCCCGGCAGGCGATCCGGCGCCGGGCGGATCTCGAACTCCTCATCGGTGGAGTGGACCACGACCCAGCCAAGAGCCTCCGCCCACCACTGCCCCAGAGCTACCGGGTCCTCCGAGTGAACGATTACCTGTTCCCATTCCAAGGTCATCCGCAGACCTTAGCCCGCCAGGATGTCGAGCAATGGCTCCGGCGCCGGGGCGGTTCGCACCCTCAACTGCGAGCACCCCGGTCACCCGGTTGGCCCTCACCGCGCGTGCACCGGGCCGACCGGCGTGATCCTGAAGCTCTGAGCCGAGCGACAGGCGCGGACCTGACAGGAGCTGGCTATGGCAGACCACACGTGGGCGCCGCACCCCGCTCCCCCGCCGGAGGTACTCCCGGAGTTGGATCTCCCCGAGCCCGGCCGGCAGCGCCGCTGGACCGTGCTGCTGCGCTGGCTCCTGGTGATCCCCCAATACATCGCCCTGCTCTTCCTGTGGATCGCCGCGTCCGTCGTCATGGTCGTCGGCTGGTTCGCCGCCCTGATCACCGGACGGCTGCCCGAACCGATCGCCTCGTTCCTGACCGGCTACCTCGTCTACTCGACCCGCGTCACCGCCTACGCGATGCTGTTGGTCGACGCCTACCCGCCGTTCGCCTTCCTGGCGCCCGACCACCCCGTCCAGGTCGAGGTCCATCCCGGGAAGCTCAACCGCCTCGCCGTCCTGTTCCGCATCATTCTGCTCATCCCCGCCGCCGTCGTCGTGGAGCTGCTCATCCTCGGCTGGTACGTGATCTGCCCCGTCTTCTGGGTCATGGTGCTGATCCGCGGCCGGATGCCGCGCCCGCTGTTCGAGGCGACCGCCGCGACCGCCCGCTACGACATGCGTCTGTACGCCTACCTGATGATGCTCACCGCGGCCTACCCCAAGCGGCTGTTCGGCGACGCGCCCGCCCCCGGCGAGCAACCCCGCTCAGCTACCCGCCCGCTGCTGCTCAGCGGCGCGGGCAAAGCCCTGGTCGTCGTGTTCCTCGTCCTTGGGGCCGTGCTCTTGATCTTCGACGAATTCATCAGCGCCACCTACGACACCAGCACCACCTCACAGGCGCCACCGCCCTGACGCGCCTGCCCGGCTAGACCCAGGTGTCCAACCACATCCGCGACCGCCAGCTGTCGATCGGGATCGCCGTGCCCGTGTACAGCGGCCAGAAGTAGATGAAGTTCCAGGTGATCAGCAGGACCAGGACGCCCGCCGCCGACGCGCCGATCACTCGGCGGGTGTCGGAGGAGCCCGGTGGGCCGATGATCGCGCCGATCAGCATGGCCACCGCCAGGCACAGGAACGGCACGAAGACGACCGCGTAGAAGAGGAAGATCGTCCGCTCCTGGTACAGGAACCAGGGCAGGTACCCCGCCGCGATGCCGCACGCGATGGCACCGGCGCGCCAGTCGCGGCGGAACCCCCACCGCCACAGCACGTACAGGATCGCGAAGCAGGCCGCCCACCACAGCAGCGGCGTGCCGATCGCCAGCACCTCACGGGCGCACTTCTGGCCCGCGTCCGCCGGGCAGCCGTCGGCGCCGGGGTTCGGTGACTCGTAGAAGTACGACACCGGGCGGCCCAGCACGATCCAGCTCCACGGGTTGGACTGGTAGGTGTGCGGGGAGGTCAGGCCGACGTGGAACTTGTACACCTCGTGCTCGTAGTGCCACAGGCTGCGCAGCCAGTCCGGCAGGAAGGTCCAGCTGCCGCCCCTGCCGTCGGTGGCCGCCCAGTTGCGGAAGTAGCCGCCGGTGCCGTCCGCCGGGGAGAGGATCCAGCCGAGCCAGGAGAGCAGATAGACCGCGATCGCCACCGGCACCGTCGCCAGGAAGGCGATGCCCGTGTCGTACTTCAGGGCCGCCGTGTACGGGTGCCGCGCGCCGGCCGTCTTGCGCGCCCCCACGTCCCACAGCACCGCCATCACACAGAAGGCGGCCAGGATGTACAGGCCGTTCCACTTGGTGCCGATGGCCAGGCCCAGCATCAGCCCGGCCATCCAGCGCCATGGGCGCAGGCCGAAACGGAACCTGTCGGCGACGTGCCAGTCCGGGCGGACCCGGCCGTCGGCGGCCACGGGCAGCGCCGCGGCCAGCCTCTCCCGCGACCGGTCCCGGTCGATGACCAGACAGCCGAACGCGGCCACCACGAAGAACATGAGCACGCCGTCGAGCAGCGAGGTCCGGCTCATCACGAAGTGCAGGCCGTCCACCGCCATCAGCGTGCCCGCCAGGCAGCCGAGGAACGTCGAGCGGAACAGCCGGCGCCCGATCCGGCACAGCAGCAGCACGCTCAGCGTCCCGAGCAGCGCCGTCATGAACCGCCAGCCGAACGGGTCGAACCCGAACATCAGCTCGCCGAGCCCGATGACGTACTTGCCGACCGGCGGATGCACGACGTACGCCGCGTCCGTCGGGATGGCGAGGTGGCCGTGCGTCCGCAGCACCAGGTCGTTGGCGTTCTTGTCCCAGTTGACCTCGAAACCACGGTGGACGAGCGCCCAGGCGTCCTTGGCGTAGTACGTCTCGTCGAATATCACCGCACGCGGGCTGCCCAGGTTCCAGAACCGCATCAGGCCCGCCATCAGCGTCACCAGCAGTGGACCGCCCCAGCCTGACCAGCGGGTGATCCGCTCGGCGAGGACCGGCGGCACGCCGAGCACCTGCCACAGCCGGGGGCCCGGCTCGGCGTACGGGGGCACCAGCCGGCCGCGTACGTCGCCCGAGGGCGCGTCCTTGGCCGGTACGTACCCGAATCGGCGCAGCCGCTGCTGCCACGACGGCCGCTGGTCGTGCGGCGCCTGGCCCTGCCGGAGGTCCATGGAGGACGCGGTACTGGTCACTCGCGCCATGGTAGGGAACCGTTCTGTGCGCGTCCCGTGCATGTGGGGTACCGGTCGGGATGTGGTCGTTCTCCCGGGTGCGGGGGCGGGCCGCGCGAGGGCCGGGGGCTGGGAGGATGGGGGTGTGACTGGAATCCTTGTCCTGGCAGGTACCCCCATCGGCGACATCGCGGACGCGCCGCCCCGGCTGGCCGAGGAGCTCGCCGGCGCCGACGTGGTCGCCGCCGAGGACACCCGGCGGCTGCGCCGGCTCACCCAGGCCCTCGGCGTCACGCTCAAGGGCCGCGTCGTGTCGTACTTCGAGGGCAACGAGTCCGCCCGTACGCCGGAACTCGTCGAGGAACTGCTCGGCGGCGCGCGCGTGCTGCTCGTGACCGACGCCGGGATGCCGTCCGTCTCCGACCCGGGCTACCGGCTGGTCGCGGCCGCGGTGGAGAAGGACATCCGGGTCACCGCCGTTCCGGGGCCGTCTGCCGTGCTCACCGCGCTCGCGCTGTCCGGGCTGCCCGTCGACCGCTTCTGCTTCGAGGGCTTCCTGCCGCGCAAGGCCGGCGAGCGCCTGTCCCGGCTCCGGGAGGTCGCGGCAGAGCGGCGCACGCTGGTCTACTTCGAGGCCCCGCACCGGCTCGACGACACCCTCGCCGCCATGGCCGAGGTCTTCGGCGCGGACCGGCGGGCCGCCGTGTGCCGGGAGCTGACCAAGACGTACGAGGAGGTACGGCGCGGCCGGCTGGCCGAGCTGGCGGAGTGGGCCGCGGAGGGGGTCCGCGGGGAGATCACCGTGGTGGTCGAGGGGGCGCCGGAGCGTGCTCCCGAGGAACTGGACGACGAGGAGCTCGTACGGCGGGTACGCGCGCGTGAGGAGGCGGGGGAGCGGCGCAAGGAGGCGATCGCGGCGGTGGCCGTGGAGGCGGGGGTGCCGAAGCGGATTGTTTTTGACGCGGTAGTTGCAGCGAAGCGTTCCGCTGGGTGAGCCGGGGCCGGGCAGCGCCGTGAGGGCTTTGGTTTCGCGGCGGACCGCGGGTCCGTCGTGGCTTGTCGCACAGTTCTCCGCGCCCCTTGCGGGGCGCTGCCCCCGGCCTGCCTGACAACCCCTCTGAGCAGGGCTGTTCTCGGGTGAGCGGGCGGGCCATGGGACGGCAAAGGGCTGTCGCCGATGGCAAAGGGAAACGCCGCCGATCGGGGCCTTTTCTGCAAGGAAGACTCAAATCGCTGCCAACACTCGACAGCCCTGGTGCGTTCGCGCTGGTGAAGGCGTCCACTGGTTGAAGAGACGCCCCGTTGCGGGGCGTTTGTCCAGCGGACAAGAGGAGCTGGCATGAGCGAGATCGCAGGGCAGACCGGCCTCCGTGGTACGCCCACCGCCGTCGTTCACGAGTCGTACTCGTTCGCCTGTATGCGATGCGGCCACGGCTGGGAGCAGTCGTACGAGATAGAGCACCACACGGACGCCGACGGGCATCAGTTCGTGCTGTACGTGGCCGACGGCCGGGTCGTGCCGTCGCCGCTGAGCCGGCCCGGCTGCCACAACTGCGACGGTCATGTCGTGCGGATCATGCGTGCGGGGCAGGTCTCCTCGGTGCGCGGGGTCGCCGGGCACCACCACGCCGTGCCGCAGGCGGGCCCGGTCGAGGCCCCTCAGGTGCCCGCGGAGCCCCGCGAACCGCACCACTGGCACCTGTCCGATCTTCTGCACCCGTTCCAGCGCAAGGCCGGCTGAGCGGATCACCGGACGGTGCCGGCATGGCCCTTTCGTAGGATCGGGGCATGCCTTCGAACGCCGGCCAGACCTCCAAGGGCGACAAGAACGCCGCACCGCCGCTTCCGCCGCCGCTGCGGGTTCCGGTCGCCGACTCGCACACCCACCTCGACATGCAGTCCGGCACGGTCGAGGAGGGCCTCGCGAAGGCCGCGTCGGTGGGGGTGACGACCGTCGTCCAGGTCGGCTGCGACATCAAGGGCTCGCAGTGGGCCGCCGAGATCGCCGCCGCCCACGACAGCGTCCACGCCACCGTCGCCCTCCACCCCAACGAGGCCCCGCGCATCGTCCACGGCGACCCCGACGGCTGGTCGCGGCAGGGCGCCCGGGAGCCGGGCGGCGAGACGGCGCTCGACGAGGCCCTCGCCGAGATCGACCGGCTCGCCGCGCTGCCCCAGGTGAAGGGCGTCGGCGAGACGGGGCTGGACCACTTCCGCACCGGCCCGGGGGGCAAGGCGGCGCAGGAGCGGTCCTTCCGCGCCCACATCGAGATCGCCAAGCGGCACGGCAAGGCACTCGTCATCCACGACCGGGAGGCGCACGCCGACGTCCTGCGTGTCCTGAAGGAGGAGGGCGCCCCCGAGCGCACCGTCTTCCACTGCTACTCCGGCGACGCGGAGATGGCGGAGATCTGCGCCCGCGAGGGCTACTTCATGTCCTTCGCCGGCAACGTCACCTTCAAGAACGCCCAGAACCTGCGGGACGCCCTCGCCGTCGCCCCGCTGGAGCTGGTCCTCGTGGAGACCGACGCGCCCTTCCTGACCCCGGCGCCGTACCGCGGGCGCCCCAACGCGCCGTATCTGATCCCGGTGACCGTGCGCGCGATGGCCGCCGTGCGCGGCATCGACGAGGACGCGCTGGCCACGGCCCTCGCCGCCAGCACCGCCCGCGCCTTCGGCTACTGAGTTCCGCGGTCCGCCGAGTCCGCGTTCGAGTGCTGGGCGCACGCTCGACGGGCAACAGTGCGTAGTCGCGTCGCTTTGGAGAGTGACGACCGCTCCGCTAGGTTCTGGGGGCCCGATCCGGACCCCTCTGGCATCTCTGGAGCGTGTCGGCGTGAGCAAGTCGCAGTACGAGACGTACGAGCCGTACGGCCATGACACCTCCGTGCACAACGCGGAGACGCTGCCCTGTGGGCTGTACCGGGACACCTACCGGCCCGCTTACGAGGCGCAGGCCTACTTCGTCACCGAGCCGGTGCCGTCCCGCCAGGTGGTGAGCGTGCCCGAGCCGGTGCACGCGGAGGACCCCGGACCACCCGAGGGCGTGGACGGGGATGCCGGACGCCGGCGCAGGTCCCGTTGCGCCGAGCGCCACGAGTCCGCCGTGCGCCGTCTGCTGCCGCAGGCGCTGGTCGTGGCCTTCCTCGCCGGCGGCACCACCGCGTTCGTCGCCCAGGACAAGGCGATCGAGCTGACCGTCGACGGCCGGCCGCGCACCCTGCACACCTTCGCCGACGACGTGCACGAGCTGCTCACCGAGCAGGGCGTGCGCGTGGGGGTGCACGACATGGTCGCGCCCGCCCCCGGCACGGCGCTCAGCAGCGGAGACGCCGTCGCCGTGCGCTACGGGCGCCCCGTCCGGCTCACTCTGGACGGCACGCGGCGCGAGGTGTGGACGACGGCGCACACCGTGGAAGGGGCGCTGGACGAGCTGGGGGTGCGTGCGGAGGGTGCGTACCTGTCCGCCTCGCGCTCCCAGCCCATCGGACGCTCCGGGCTCGCGCTCGACGTGCGCACCGAGCGCGCCGTCACGATCATGGCCGACGGCCGGACCCGGTCCATCCGCACCAACGCGGCCACCGTCCGCGAGGCCGTCGAGGAGGCCGGGATCGGCCTGAACGGCCAGGACACCACCTCCGTCCCGCCCGACAGCTTCCCCCGGGACGGGCAGACGGTGACCGTGCTCCGGATCAGCGGCATGCGGGAGGTCCGCGAGGAGCAGATCCCGTTCGAGACCGAGCGGACCGAGGACCCCACCCTCTTCAAGGGCACCGAGGTCGTCGCGCAGCCCGGGCAGCCCGGCCTGCGCCGCGACACCTACCTCCTGCGCACCGTCAACGGGGTCCGCGACAGACCGCACCGGGAGACCTCCGAGGTGGTGCGCGAGCCGCGCAAACAGATCGTGAAGGTGGGCACCAAGCCCCTGCCGGCCTTCGCGGACGGCGGCGACGACCTCAACTGGCACCGTCTGGCCGCCTGCGAGTCCGGCGGGCGCCCGGACGCGGTCGACCCCTCCGGCACCTACGGGGGCCTCTACCAGTTCGACGCCCACACCTGGCACAGCCTCGGCGGCTCCGGCCGCCCCCAGGACGCCTCGGCGGCGGAACAGACCTTCCGCGCGAAGAAGCTGTACCGGCGGCGGGGGTCGGCGCCTTGGCCGCACTGCGGGAGACGGCTGCACGGTTAGCCCCGCTGCGGGGCGCGGTTGCATGGTCAGCCCCCCCTTCGGGGCGCTCGCGGCGCCGGGCACCTGGCGAACCGGTCGGGCAGACCCCCGTACCCTTGTCCCGTGAGCAGCCCCACCCCCGACGCCCTCCTCGGCCCCGCCGACATCCGTGAGCTGGCGGCAGCGCTCGGTGTCCGACCCACCAAGCAGCGCGGCCAGAACTTCGTGATCGACGCCAACACGGTCCGCCGTATCGTCCGCACCGCCGAGGTCCGCCCCGACGACGTGGTTGTCGAGGTCGGCCCGGGGCTCGGCTCCCTCACGCTCGCGCTGCTGGAGGTCGCCGACCGGGTCACCGCGGTCGAGATCGACGACGTGCTCGCCGCGGCCCTGCCCACGACCATCGGGGCGCGCATGCCGGCGCGCGCCGACCGGTTCGCGCTCGTCCACTCCGACGCGATGCACGTCACCGAACTGCCCGGCCCCCCGCCGACCGCGCTGGTGGCGAACCTGCCCTACAACGTCGCCGTACCCGTGCTGCTGCACATGCTCGACACCTTCCCGAGCATCGAGCGCACCCTCGTCATGGTGCAGTCCGAGGTCGCCGACCGCCTCGCCGCCGCACCCGGCTCGAAGGTGTACGGCGTGCCGTCGGTGAAGGCCAACTGGTACGCCGAGGTGAAGCGGGCCGGGGCGATCGGCCGTAACGTCTTCTGGCCCGCGCCGAACGTCGACAGCGGCTTGGTCTCGCTGGTCCGCCGGGCCGAGCCGATCAAGACGACGGCCTCCAGGAGGGAGGTCTTCGCGGTCGTCGACGCGGCCTTCGCGCAGCGTCGCAAGACCCTGCGGGCGGCGCTCGCCGGCTGGGCCGGGTCCGCCGCCGCGGCCGAGGCAGCGCTGGTCGCGGCCGGGGTCTCGCCGCAGGCGCGCGGGGAGTCGCTGACGGTGGAGGAGTTCGCGCGGATCGCCGAGCACAAGGAGTCCGGCAAGTGAGCGTCACGGTACGGGTCCCGGCCAAGGTCAACGTCCAGCTCGCGGTCGGTGCCGCGCGCCCCGACGGCTTCCACGACCTCGCCAACGTCTTCCTCGCGGTCGGCCTGTACGACGAGGTGACGGTGACCCCGGCGGAGGAACTCCGGATCACCTGCGCGGGCCCGGACGCCGCCGAGGTCCCCCTGGACCGCACGAATCTCGCCGCACGCGCCGCGATCGCGCTGGCCGCGCGCCGGGGCATCGAACCGAACGTCCACATCCACATCGCCAAGGACATCCCGGTCGCCGGTGGCATGGCGGGCGGCAGCGCGGACGGCGCGGGCGCGCTGCTCGCCTGCAACACACTGTGGGGCACGGGGGCTTCGCGGGCCGAACTGCTCGCCATCTGCGCCGAGTTGGGGAGCGATGTCCCGTTCAGCCTGGTCGGCGGCGCCGCACTCGGCGTCGGCCGGGGCGAGCGACTGACCGCACTGGAGGTCGGCGGCACCTTCCACTGGGTGTTCGCGATGGCCGGGCGCGGGCTGTCCACCCCGGCCGTCTTCCGCGAGTTCGACCGGCTGGCACAGGGGCGGGAGATCCCCGAGCCGGTGGCCTCGGCGGACCTGCTGGAGGCGCTGGCGAAGGGCGACGTGGAGGCGCTGGCGGCTTCCGTCTCCAACGACCTTCAGCCCCCGGCCCTGTCCCTGTTCCCGGAGCTGGCGGACACCCTGGAGGCGGGGCGCGGGGCGGGCGCGCCGGCCGCGCTGGTCTCCGGGTCCGGGCCTACGACGGCGTTCCTCGCGCGTGATGCCGGGTCGGCGGAGAAGGTGGCGGCGGTGCTGCGGGCGTCCGGCACGTGCAGATCGGTGCGGACCGCGGCGGGGCCGGTGGCGGGGGCGACGGTTCTCTGACGGCGGGGCTCGGAGGGTGTCGACGTCCACCGCGACGGAGTGCGGGACGGTCCGCGGACGAGGGATCGCGTCACCACAAAGAGTGACCATCCCCTCGCAGTCCGTCCCCACCTCCCGAGGCCCTACGCTAGAAGGCTGACCCATGCGGCGGAGCCGCACGCCGACACAGCCCCGCGCACAGGAGTGAAATGGCCGTCAACCTCGTCAATGTCGAGAACGTCAGCAAGGTGTACGGCACCCGTGCACTGCTGGACGGCGTCTCGCTCGGCGTGTCGGAAGGGGACCGGATCGGGGTCGTCGGACGCAACGGCGACGGCAAGACCACCCTCATCCGGATGCTCGCCAAGGTGGAGGAGACCGACACCGGGCGCGTCACGCACTCCGGCGGGCTGCGGCTCGGCGTGCTCACGCAGCACGACTCCCTCGACCCCGCCGCCACCGTCCGCCACGAGGTCATCGGTGACATGGCCGACCACGAGTGGGCCGGGAACGCCAAGGTCAGGGACGTGCTGGCCGGGCTGTTCGGCGGGCTCGACCTGCCCGGCTTCCCCAAGGGGCTCGACACGGTCATCGGACCGCTGTCCGGTGGCGAGCGGCGCCGGATCGGACTCGCCAAGCTGCTCATCGAGGAACAGGACCTCCTCGTCCTCGACGAGCCCACCAACCACCTCGACGTCGAGGGCATCGCCTGGCTCGCGAAGCACCTGCAGAGCCGCCGCTCGGCGCTGGTGTGCGTGACCCACGACCGCTGGTTCCTGGACCAGGTCTGCACCCGGATGTGGGACGTGCAGCGCGGCGCTGTGCACGAGTACGAGGGCGGCTACTCCGACTACGTCTTCGCACGCGCCGAGCGCGAGCGGATCGCGGCCACCGAGGAGGCCAAGCGGCAGAACCTGATCCGCAAGGAGCTGGCCTGGCTGCGGCGCGGCGCCCCCGCCCGTACGTCCAAGCCGCGCTTCCGCGTGGAGGCCGCCAACGAGCTGATCGCGGACGTGCCGCCGCCCCGGGACAGCAGCGAGCTGATGAAGTTCGCCTCCTCGCGGCTCGGCAAGACCGTCTTCGACCTCGAGGACGTCACCGTGCAGGCCGGGCCGAAGGTGCTGCTCAAGCACGTCACCTGGCAGCTCGGACCGGGCGACCGGATCGGTCTCGTCGGCGTGAACGGCGCCGGCAAGACCTCGCTGCTGCGTGCCATGGCCGACGCCGCCCGCACCGGAGGCGAGGAACAGCCGGCGGGCGGCCGGATCGCCGTCGGCAGGACCGTCAAGCTCGCCTACCTCTCCCAGGAGGTCGCCGAACTCGACCCGACCTGGCGGGTCCTGGAGGCCGTGCAGCGGGTCCGCGAGCGCGTCGACCTCGGCAAGGGGCGCGAGATGACCGCCGGGCAGCTGTGCGAGACGTTCGGCTTCGGCAAGGAGAAGCAGTGGACGCCGGTGGGGGACCTGTCGGGCGGTGAGCGCCGGCGGCTCCAGCTGCTGCGGCTCCTCATGGACGAGCCCAACGTCCTCTTCCTGGACGAGCCCACCAACGACCTCGACATCGAGACCCTTACACAGCTGGAGGACATCCTCGACGGCTGGCCCGGCTCGATGATCGTCATCTCCCACGACCGCTTCTTCGTCGAGCGCACCACGGACCGGGTCTTCGCCCTGCTCGGTGACGGCACCCTCCGGATGCTGCCGCGCGGCATCGACGAGTACCTGGAGCGGCGCCGGCGCATGGAGGAGGCGGTCGCCGCGCAGGCCGCCGCCGCGGTGCCCAAGCCGGCCACGGCCGAGAAGAGCGCCGCCGACCAGCGCGCCGCCAAGAAGGAACTCCAGAAGATCGAGCGCCAGTTGGACAAGATCTCCGAGAAGGAGTCCAGGCTGCACGCCCAGATCGCCGACAACGCCACCGACTTCGCCAAGGTCGCCGGCCTGGACGCCCAACTGCGCGACCTCACCGGCGAACGCGAGGAACTGGAACTTCGCTGGCTGGAGTTGGCGGAGGACGCGTAGTGCGAGGGGTGCGCCCTGGCGTGAACCAGCCAGCGCGCACCCCCACTTCACCACCCCACCCCCCAACCGCCCCGCCCGCCCCCGGCGCGCGGGGCCGTTGCGTGCGCCGCGTGAAGGGGGCGTGAAGGCGCGTAACGGCGGCATCACGGGCCGGTCGTCCCTTGGGAACAGCGGCGGATCCGGGCCCGTGTGCTGTCGGTGCCGGGTGATACAAAGGGCCGTCTGAGAACCGTCTGAGTAACGACCCAGGGTCCGTCAAGAACCTCAGGGCGTGGCGAAAAATCAGTGAACGAGGGGGAAGAGCGCTGATGACCCAGCCGCCCAACCAGCCGCCGCAGGGTGGATTCGGAGCGCCGCAGGACCAGCCGCCGCAGGGCGGCGGATTCGGCGCCCCGCAGACGCCACCGGCCCCGGGCGGTTTCGGCGCCCCGAGCGCCCCGTACAACACCCCGGGCGCCCCCCAGGGCGTACCCGGTACGCCCGGCGCACCCGGCGTGCCTCCCACGCCCCCGCCCCCGCCGCCGGCCCAGCCGCCCGCCGTCCCGCCGCAGCCGCCCCAGCCGGGTTACGGCTATCCCCAGCAGCCGGGACCGTACGGCGCCCAGCAGCCGGGACCGTACGGCGCCCCCACCCCACCCGGCACCCCGGGCCCCTACGGCTATCCGCAGCAACCGGGGCCCTACGGGGCGGCGCCCCAGCCCGGGTTCGTGCGGCCGCAGCAGCCGCCGTACCCGGGTGCGCCCGGTGCCGCGCCCGGGGGGCGGCCCAGGGGGAAGACCGCGCTGATCATCGGTGCCGCGGTGGCCGCGCTGCTCCTCATAGGCGGCACGGTGTACGCGGTCACGAGCGGCGGGGACAAGGGCGGTAAGAAGAAGCCGGTCGCCCAGCAGAGCGACGGCCCCGAGCCGTCCGGCTCCGGCTCGCCGAACCCGTCGAGCGGCGGTGACGACCCGGAGAACCTCAACGCGGGCCGGAAGGCCGGTGAGGCGAAGGTGCTCTGGTACAAGTCGGCGCCGGACGCGCCCGGTTCGGGTGCCGACGCGCCCGGCCTGTGGGTCACCGGCACGACCGTGGTGAAGGCGGCGTACAAGCAGGTCTTCGGCTACGGCGTCGGCGACGGCAGGCCCGCCTGGTCCCCGATCACCCTCCCGCAGAAGATCTGCGCGATCACCCCGCAGAAGTCCACTGACGACAAGGTCGTCGTGGCCTACGAGAGTGGCACCGGCGACAAGACCGAGTGCAACCAGCTGCAGCAGATCGACCTGAACACCGGCCGGAAGGGCTGGAGCGGCAAGGTCTCCGACGGCGCGCTGTTCGACAACGCGGTCGAGATCAACCTCTCCGTCAGCGGCAAAACGCTGATGGTGGGCCGCGGGGAGTCGGGCACGGCGTACGACATCGACAGCGGCAAGAAGCTGTACGACAAGGGGAAGTACGGCGGGTCCTGCTATCCGAGCGCGTACGCGGGCGGCGCCGGCCGGCTGATCCAGGCGTCCGGCTGCGCCGCGTACGCCCCCAACGAGCACGACGAGATCCAGGAACTGGACCCGGCCACCGGCAGGGTCAAGTGGAGCCTGCCGGTCAAGAAGGGCTGGCAGGTGACCAAGGTGTACTCCCTGGACCCGCTCGTGGTGTACCTGACCAACCCGGACAAGAAGGCCTGGAACATCTCCACGTTCACCAAGGACGGCAAGATCCGCTCCCAGGTGACGGTCGATGAGAAGTTCGCCCCCCGCTGCGGCTTCCTCAACCGGGATCTGCAGGGCTGTCAGGGTGTCGTGGTCGACGCCGACACGCTGTACCTGCCGACGGACACCACGAGCAGCGCCAACGAGATCGTCGCCATCAGCCTCGTCACCGGCAAGGCGAAGTGGCGGGTCAAGTCCCCGGCCGCCGAGCCGATGTACCCGCTGAAGGCCGAGAGCGGCAAGCTCGTCGCCTATGTGCAGCCGTCGTACGACACGGGCGGCCAGGTGGTGTCGATCCCGACCACCGGCTCCTCCCACAGCACCACCAGGCTGCTGCAGAACCCGCAGGGCACCGCCGAGATCGAGGACACCTTCTTCGAGTCCGTCGTGGACTGGGCCGACGGGCGGTTCTTCATCTCCAACGGCCGGCTGTCCGGCGGCGACCAGACGAAGGAGAAGCTGATCATGGCCTTCGGCAACTGAGCCGCCGTACCGGGCGCTCCCGGTCCCGGCCCGCCAGTTCCGGCCTCTGCGCCGTCCCCACCGAATCCCTTCGCCGTCCGGCCGCTTCGGCCTCACCGAGGTACCCGTCCCATGACCCAGCCGCCCCCTCCGCCGCCCAACCAGCCCCCGCAGCAGGCCGGTTTCGGCCCCCCGAGCCCGAACCAACCGCCACAGCAGCCTCCGCAGCCGCAGCCCGGCTACGGCTACCCGCAGGCGGCATCCGCCCCGCAGCCGCCGCAGCCGCCGCCCGGCTACGGCTACCCGCAAGCGGCGTCCGCCCCGCAGCCGCCGCAGCCCGGTTACGGCTACCCCGGCGCGCAGCAGAACCCTTACGGCCGGCAGTCCCCGGCCTACGGGCAGCCGCCCTCCGCTCCCTACGGGAGCCAGCCGCAGAACCCGTACGCGCAGCCGGGTTACGGCTATCCGGGCCAGCCGCCGGCCCCGATGCCGCCGCAGCCCGTGCAGGGCGGCGGCGGGCGGAACAACACGGTGCTGTTCATCGTCGTCGCGGCGGTCGTCGCGATCGCGCTGATCGTCGGCGGCGGCATCTGGTACGCCAACTCCGGCGGCGACGGCAGGCAGCACGGCACCGCCTCGTCGAGCGGCGGCACGGGCGGCAAGAACGGCAGCGGCGGGACCACGGGCGGCGGCAAGGAGAAGGTGCCGGCCGATCCCGCGGCCAAGGTGCTGTTCCAGGTCCCGCTGCCCACCACGGACGACGTGGTGAGCACCGTGGGCGCATGGCTGACCGACAAGGTGTACGCCAAGAGCGGCGTCGCCGAGATCGTCGGCTACGACCCGGTCAAGGGCACCAAGCTGTGGACGATCAAGCTGCCCGGCCCGGTCTGCGCGGCCAGCAAGCAGGTCACGTCGGACGGCAGGACCGCGATCACCTACGAGCCCAGGACGGACACGAAGAACAGCTTCGCCGGATGTACGCAGATCGCCGCCCTCGATCTCGACGCCGGGAAAAAGCTGTGGACGCAGACGGTCAAGTCCGGTGACTACCCGGTCAGTTACCAGAATGTGACGGTTGGTCAGCGCACGGTCGCGGTCGGCGACACCAGCGGCGGTGCCGCCTTCGACATCGACTCCGGCAAGCCGCTGTGGCTGCCGAAGCCGGGCGACGACTGCTACGACGCGGGGTACGGCGGCGGTGCCAAGCTGGTCGCGGTGCGCAGCTGCGGAGGGTCCGACAACGCCCAGGTGGACATCCAGACCCTCGACCCGAAGACGGGGAAGGTGATCTCGGAGTACAAGATGGACCCGGGCCTCGACGAAGCCTCCGTCGTCTCCACCGACCCGCTGGTGGTCGCGGCCGCCGCGGGCGACAGCACCGCGATCACGGACTACTTCTCCATCGACGACAGGACTGGCAGGCTGCTCGCGCACATCTCCGCGCCGTCCAGCACCTACGCCGGCAAGTGCGAGGGCATCACCCGCGTCGAGGACTGCCACGGGATCGTCGTCGGCAACGGCAAGCTGTATCTGCCGACCGCGGAGCACGACGGCTCCTCCGGCCTCAGCCGGACCAACTCGATCGTCGCCTTCGACCTGACCACCGGAAAGCCGACGGGCCAGCGCGCCGATGCCGGAGACGACACCACGCTCTCCCCGCTGCGCATGGACGGGAGCAATCTGCTCGCCTACAAGCCGCCGACGTACCAGAAGGGCGGTCAGATCGTCAGCATCGACGGCGGCAGCTTCAAGGCGACCAAGCTGCTGGAGAACCCCGCCGTGAAGAACGTGCGGGAGGCGGAGAGCAACATCCTGCCCGACAGCGGGGAGCTCCTCTTCCGTGACGGCCGCCTGTACATGGCGCAGGTCTTCGCCCGCCGGAAGGGCGAATCGTCGATCGGCGAGGAGGACCTGGTGCTGGCGTTCGGCACGGGCGGCTGACGCCGTACGACCCGCCGCGCGGCCACCGCGGCGGTCTCGCCCGAATGGGTGACTTACCGAGAAGTGCCCCGGATTTCATCGATCCGGGGCACTTCTCATGAATAGGGGCAGCGCTCCGTCGAACAAGCGTGTAGCTTCCGGGGGCATGAAGGACGAGGAGCCGGGGGGCCCTCTGTCCGTGCGGACCGGTGGGCGTCCATAGTGGGGCATCCATGGGGGGGACTGGGGGGTTGCTCTATGGGAGTGCGGCTCATGGTCGTCGACGACCATCGCCTGCTCGCGGAGGCGCTCGCGTCGGCGCTCAAGCTGCGCGGGCACCGGGTGCTCGCCGCGGCGGCGCCGGCCGCGGGCGCGGCGGACCTGGTGATCGCGCGGGCGCCGGAGGTGTGCCTGCTGGGTACGGCGGCGCCGGCCGAACCGGGTGTCTTCGACCCGGTGGTGAAGGTCAAGCGGGAGCGGCCGCAGGTGGCGGTGGTGGTGCTCGGCCCGGTGCCGTCGCCGCGGGGGATCGCGGCGGCGTTCGCGGCGGGGGCGTCGGGGTACGTGCGGCACGACGAGCGGATCGAGGGCGTCGAGCGGGCGATCATGAAGGCGCGGGCCGGGGAGGCGGCGGTGGCTCCCCAGTTGCTGCAGGGGGCGTTCGGGGAGCTGCTCAACCCGGCGGCGCAGCCCGATGACGAGGCCCAGCGGCTGCTGTCGATGCTGACGCCGCGGGAGGTGGAGGTGCTGGTGCGGGTGGCCGACGGGGAGGACACCCGGCTGATCGCGGCGGGGATGGGCATCGCGCCGAGCACGGCCCGCACCCATGTCCAGCGGGTGCTGATGAAGCTGGGCGTCGGGTCGCGATTGGAAGCGGCGGCGTTGGCCGCGCGCACAGGGTTGCTGGACCGGGCGGGACCGTTGGGTTCCAGTACGGAATAGGCGCCCTGCGCCGGTGCCGGCCGGGTGCGCCCCGCAGGGGCGCGGGGAACTGCGCGACCAGCCCCCACGCACCCGCACACGGGAACGGCGCTTCAGTCCCCCCGCGTCTCCTCCGGCAGGCCCTCCGGAGGAACCGGCGGTGGAGTCGGGCGGAGCTTCAGCCAGGCCAGGAAGAAGATGCCCAGCAGGAGCATGCCGATCCCGGTCCACAGGTTGATGTTGACGCCCTGGGCCTTGTCGATGGCGGCCTGGGAGTCGGTGATACCGGTGATCGTGACGATGACGCCGTACAGCACGAACAGGCCGCCGATGATGCGGCGCAGGTCGAAGATGCGGGCGGCCGTCGCGGACTTGCCCTCCAGCTCGGTGACTTCCCGCGCCACCTCGTCCTCGGTGTAGTGGTGGCGACGGTCAGGGTGCTCGGGGTGTTCGGACATGGTTTCCTCGATCCTCCCGCGTCAGAACGAGAACGGGATGTAGCAGACGGCGGCGAGCACGACCGCGCCCCAGCCCAGCAGGGCCGGCCGGCGGTACCAGGCCTCGTCGCCCGGTGCGGGCGGTTCGGACATGCCGGGGGAGCGGGTGCCGTAGACCAGGCCCTGCAGCTCCTGCGCCGGCTTCGGACTGGTGAACAGGGACACCGCGACCATCACGACCGCGCCGGCGACGAAGCCCGCGATCGCGGAGACGAAGTTGGCGCCCTGGTCGGAGGGGATGGAGATGATCCCCTTCTTGTAGAAGACGAAGTAGTTGATCATCGCGGTCACGGTGCCCGCGAGCAGGCCCCAGAAGCCGGCCTTGGCGGACGCCCGCTTCCAGAACATGCCGACGATGAACACGACGAACATCGGCACGTTGAAGAAGGAGAACAGCGTCTGCAGGTAGGCCATGATGTTCGAGAACGAGGAGGCCAGGAACGCCGTGCCGATGGAGGCGAGGACGCCGATCACGGTGATCAGGCGGCCGAACCGGACGTAGTAGGCGTCCTCGCGGCCGCGCATCGCGTACTTCGCCCAGATGTCGTTGGTGAACACGGTGTTGAAGGACGACACGTTGGCCGCCATGCCGGCCATGAAGGCGGCGAGCAGACCGGTGACGGCGATGCCGAGCACGCCGTTGGGCAGCAGTTCCTGCATCAGGTACGGGATGGCGTCGTTGTACTGGTAACCGGAGCCGGCGGTGCCGAACTTGGGGATGAGCGCGGCGGCGACCAGGCCCGGGATCATCACCAGGAAGACGATGAAGATCTTCGGGTAGGCGGCGATCAGCGGGGTCCGCTGCCCCGCGGAGAGGTTCTTCGCGGACAGGGCGCGCTGCACCTCGGCGAAGTTGGTCGTCCAGTAGCCGAAGGAGAGGACGAAGCCGAGGCCGAGGACGATGGTCAGCCAGTTCGCGCCGAGCGGGTTGACATGACCGATGCCGGTGCCGCCCCAGGCGGTGCTGAAGTTCGCGCCGTGCGTCGCGGTGAGCTTGTGGGTCAGCCCGCTCCAGCCGCCGGCCTTCTTCAGGCCGAGGACGGTGATCGGGATGAGGGCGGCCAGGATCACGAAGAACTGCAGGACCTCGTTGTAGATCGCCGAGGACAGGCCGCCGAGGGTGATGTACGCGAGCACGAACGCGCCGGCGACCACGATCGCGACCCACTGCGGCCAGCCGAGCAGGGCCTCGACGACGATCGCGAGGGCGTACAGGTTGACCCCCGCGATCAGGATCGCGGCGAACGCGAACAGGATCGAACTGAGCAGGTGGGCGGCCCGGTCGAAGCGCAGCAGCAGGAACTCGGGGACCGAGCGGACCTTGCTGCCGTAGTAGAACGGCATCATCACCAGGCCCAGGAAGACCATCGCCGGGATGGCGCCGATCCAGTACCAGTGCACGGTGTACGCGCCGTACTGGGCGCTGTTCGCGGCCATGCCCAGGATCTCGGTGGCCGCCAGGTTCGCCGAGATGAAGGCGAGGCCGGTGATCCAGGCGGGCAGCGAGCGTCCGGAGAGGAAGAAGTCCAGGCTGGTCTTCACCGAGCGGCGGGCCGCGAAGCCGATGCCGAGCACGACGACGAAGTAGATCACCAGGATCGTGTAGTCCAGCCAGTTCGTGGGGAGCCGTAGCGCCGCCGCCATATACAGGGGGCTGTCTGTGGGGGTTTGCATGAGTACTCGCTTCGTTGCGCGAACTGATCCAGAGCGGAACCTACGCCTCCGCGTTCAGAAATTGAACACTTCTGTTGGTGTCCTTTGTTTGATTGTGATCGTCCCCACTGTTGTCGAGTTGTGGTCTGTTATGTTTGATTGTGTTGAGTGATTGGGTGCGGGACGTAGAGGAGTCCGGCGTTGAAGAAGACCTCGACACGGCTGGCCGACGGTCGTGAGCTCATCTACTACGACCTGCGGGACGACACCGTGCGGGACGCCGTCGACCGCCGCCCGCTGGAGCGGACCCATACGACCTCCGAGATCCGCCGTGACGTGCTGCTCGGCGACTCGGTCGCCGTCGCCTCCCACCGGCAGGGCCGCACCTACCACCCGCCGGCGAACGAGTGCCCCCTGTGCCCCACGCGGGGCGACCGGCTCAGCGAGGTCCCGGACTCGTCGTACGACGTCGTCGTCTTCGAGAACCGCTTCCCCTCCCTCGCCGGCGGCTCCGGCCGCTGCGAGGTCGTCTGCTTCACCTCCGACCACGACGCCTCCTTCGCCGGCCTGAGCGTCGAACAGGCCCGGCTGGTGCTGGACGCGTGGACGGACCGAACGTCGGAGCTGTCGCATCTGCCCTCCGTCGAGCAGGTGTTCTGTTTCGAGAACCGCGGTGCCGAGATCGGCGTGACCCTCCAGCACCCGCACGGACAGATCTACGCCTACCCCTTCACCACCCCGCGCACCGGGCTGATGCTCCGCTCGCTCGCCTCGCACAAGGAGGCGACCGGCGGCGAGAACCTCTTCGACACCGTCCTGGAGCGGGAGCTCGCCGAGGAACGGGTCGTCCTCGAGGGTGAACACTGGGCGGCCTTCGTGCCGTACGCGGCGCACTGGCCGTACGAGGTACACCTGTACCCCAAGCGCCGCGTGCCCGATCTGCTCGCCCTCGACGAGGCGGCGCGCACAGAATTCCCCCAGGTCTATCTGGAACTCTTGAGGCGCTTCGACCGAATCTTCGGCGAGGGGGAACCTCCCACGCCCTACATCGCGGCCTGGCACCAGGCCCCGTTCGGCGCGCTGGAGGAGTTCGAGGGGGTCACGCGGGACGACTTCGCGCTCCACCTCGAGCTTTTCACCATCCGCCGCACTTCCGGCAAGCTGAAGTTTCTCGCGGGTTCCGAGTCCGGCATGAGCGTGTTCATCAACGACGTGCCGCCGGAGCGCGCGGCCGAGCGACTGCGAGAGGTAGCGAGTTCATGAAGTACCTGGTGACGGGTGGCGCGGGTTACGTCGGCAGTGTCGTGGCCCAGCATCTGCTGGAGGCCGGCCACGAGGTCACCGTCCTCGACAACCTCTCCACCGGCTTCCGCGAGGGCGTCCCGGCCGGGGCGGCCTTCGTCGAGGGCGACATCCGCGACGCCGCCAAGTGGCTCGACCCCTCCTACGACGGCGTGCTGCACTTCGCCGCGTCCTCGCAGGTCGGCGAGTCGGTGGTGAAGCCGGAGAAGTACTGGGACAACAACGTCGCTGGCTCCATGGCGCTGCTCGGCGCGATGCGCGAGGCGGGCGTGCGCAAGCTCGTCTTCTCCTCCACGGCGGCCACCTACGGCGAGCCGGAGCAGGTCCCGATCGTGGAGACCGCGCCGACCAGGCCGACCAACCCCTACGGCGCCTCCAAGCTGGCCGTCGACCACATGATCACCAGCGAGGCCGGCGCCCACGGTCTGGCGGCGGTCTCCCTGCGCTACTTCAACGTGGCCGGCGCCTACGGCGCGCACGGCGAGCGCCACGACCCCGAGTCCCACCTGATCCCGCTGGTCCTCCAGGTCGCCCAGGGCCGCCGCGACGCGATCTCCGTCTACGGCGACGACTACCCGACCCCGGACGGCACCTGCGTCCGCGACTACATCCACGTCGCGGACCTGGCCGAGGCCCACCTGCTGGCCCTGGCGGCCGCGCAGCCGGGCGAGCACCTCATCTGCAACCTCGGCAACGGCGAGGGCTTCTCCGTCCGCGAGGTCATCGAGACGGTCCGGCAGGTCACCGGCCGCCCGATCCGCGAGATCGTGGCCCCGCGCCGCGGCGGCGACCCGGCCGTCCTGGTCGCCTCGGCGGACACGGCGCGCGAGAAGCTGGGCTGGAACCCGACCCGCGCGGATCTCGCGGGCATCGTCGCGGATGCGTGGGAGTTCACGCAGAGCATCACGAAGGAGCACTAGTGGGGGCACAGCAGGTCGCGGAGCGCTTCGCCGAGCTGTACGGGGCCGCGCCGGAGGGCGTGTGGGCGGCACCCGGCCGCGTCAACCTCATCGGCGAGCACACCGACTACAACGACGGCTTCGTGATGCCGTTCGCGCTGCCGCACCGGGCGATCGCGGCGGTCTCCCGCCGCACCGACGGCGTCCTGCGCCTGCACTCGGCGGACGTCGAGGGCGGCGTCAGGGAGCTGCGGCTGGACGCCCTGGCCCCGCAGAGCGACGACGACTGGACGGCGTACCCGGCGGGCGTGGTCTGGGCGCTGCGCGAGGCGGGCCACGGTGTGACCGGCGCGGACGTCCACCTGTCCTCGACGGTCCCGACCGGCGCCGGCCTGTCCTCCTCGGCGGCCCTGGAGGTGGTGATCGCGCTCGCGCTGCGCGACCTCTACGACCTGGGCCTTCCGGGCTGGAAGCTGGCCCGGCTGTGCCAGCGCGCCGAGAACGTCTACGTCGGTGCGCCGACCGGCATCATGGACCAGACCGCGTCGGCCTGCTGCGAGCAGGGCCATGCGCTCTTCCTGGACACCCGCGACCTGTCCCAGCAGCAGATCCCCTTCGACCTCGCGGCCGAGGGCCTGCGCCTGCTGGTCGTGGACACCCGGGTCAAGCACGCCCACAGCGGCGGCGAGTACGGCAAGCGGCGGGCCGGCTGCGAGAAGGGCGCGGCCCTGCTCGGCGTCGACGCCCTGCGGGACGTCCCCTACGCCGAGCTGGACGCGGCGCTCGCCCGCCTGGGCGACGAGGAGGAGGTCGTCCGCCTGGTCCGCCATGTGGTGACGGAGGACCACCGGGTCGAGCGGGTCGTCGGCCTGCTCCGCGCCGGTGAGACCCGCGCCATCGGCCCGGTCCTCACCGAGGGCCACGCCTCCCTGCGCGACGACTTCCGCATCTCTTGCCCCGAGCTGGACCTGGTCGTCGACACGGCCCTGGCGAACGGCGCGCTCGGCGCCCGCATGACCGGCGGCGGCTTCGGCGGCTCGGCGATCGTCCTGGCGGAGGCCACGGACGTCGACACCCTCACCAAGGCGATCGAAGAAGCCTTCGCAGCGGCGGGCTTCACGGCCCCCCGGGTCTTCGAGGCAGTGCCGTCGGCGGGGGCGCGGCGGGAGGTCTGAACCCACCGCCCCGGATGCAGCGGCACCGGGCGTCAGCGATGATCCCGGTGCCGTGAGGGAAGCAGATCACGTCGGGGATTGTCGACTTCCGTCTCGAAATGAAACTTGCGGCACACGAGAAACGCGCTGGACGGCCAGTTCTGCAAATCTCCTTCCGCTGCGTGCTCCCGTCCGTACTCTGTGGAACAGCACCGGTGGGGGCCGGTGCTGATCAGGGGGCGAGACAGGCGGGTACGGCGCCCGCGGTGGGGGTAGCAGTTTCCGCGACGGCGGCGGCCGCGCGGCGTGCGTCCTTTCCGTGGGTGTCCGTACCCGCGCGGGTCGTCGTTCTCCAGTGGACCAGGCCCGGTCCGGGAGGGGTTTCGTGGTTCGTATCCGAGTCCTGGTCGTCGACGACCACCGTATCTTCGCCGAGTCGCTCGCTGCCGCCCTGGCCGCCGAGCCGGACGTCGAGGTCTCCGCCGCCGGCAGCGGCCCCGCCGCGCTGCGCTGTCTGGAGCGGGCGGCCGGTGAGGGCCGCCGTTTCGATGTGCTGCTGGTCGACGCCGACCTCGGTGGCCATGTGCCCGGCAGCCGTCCGACGGTTCCCGTGCCCGTGCAGGAGGGGAACGAGGAGGGCCTGGTCGACGGGCTCTCGCTGGTCGCCGGGGTCCGCGCCGCCCAGCCCGCCGTGCGGATCGTGGTGCTCGCCGAGAAGGACGATTCCCGGCGGGCGGCGCTCGCGCTGCAGGCCGGTGCCTCGGGGTGGGTCGCCAAGGACTGCTCGCTGTCCCGGCTGCTGACGGTGATCCGGGGTGTGCTGCGCGACGAGACCCATCTGCCGCCCGCCCTGCTCACCGGTGTGCTCAGGGAGCTGACGGCCGCCCGCCGGCACCGCACCGAGAGCGAGCGGCTGGTGGAGTCCCTCACCCCGCGCGAGCGGGAGGTGCTGCGCTGCATGGTCGCGGGCCTCGGCCGCAAGGCCGTCGCCGAGCGGCTGTTCCTCTCCCCGCACACCGTGCGCACCCATATGCAGAACGTCCTCGGCAAGCTGGGTGTCCACTCGACACTGGCCGCCGTCGCCCTCGCCCGCCGGGCGGGGGTCGGACCGGCCGAGCTAACCGGGGATGTTGTCGAACGGGGCGGTCAACTGGCGTAGCAGACCGGCCAGTTCGGCGCGCTGGGCGCGGGACAGCTCGGCGAGGATCGCCCGCTCCTGCTCCAGCAGGCCGGCCAGCGCCTGGTCGGCGCGGTCCCGGCCGGTCCCGGTCAGCCGGACCAGCACGCCCCGCCGGTCGCTCGGGTCGGGCAGCCGCTCCACCAGGCCCTTCTTGGCCAGCCGGTCGATGCGGTTGGTCATCGTGCCCGAAGTGACCAGGGTCTGCGTCAGCAGCTGACCGGGGGAGAGCTGGTACGGCGTGCCCGCGCGCCGGAGCGCGGTCAGCACGTCGAACTCCCACGGCTCCAGCTGGTGCTCGGCGAAGGCGAGCCGGCGCGCACGGTCCAGATGCCGGGCGAGTCGGCTCACCCGGCTGAGCACTTCCAGCGGCTCCACGTCGAGGTCCGGACGTTCCCGGCGCCACGCTGCGACCAGCCGATCGACCTCGTCCTCCATGGAGATCAGTGTAGTGGTTGTGTCGACATGAAGTCTCTTGACATCAAGCCTCTTGACGTCGAGATAAGCCCGGAGGACAGTGGTGGTATGACGACACCGATCTGGGACCCCGGGCAGTATCTGCGACACGCCGGTCACCGGGCCCGTCCCTTCGCCGACCTCCTCGCCCGCGTCCCCGCGCTCCCCACGCGGGCGCCTCGCATCGCCGACCTCGGCTGCGGCCCGGGCAACGTCACCGCGCTGCTCACCGAACGCTGGCCCGCCGCCCATGTCACCGGCTACGACAACTCGCCCGAGATGCTCGACCGGGCCCACACCGAGCACGAAGGCCCCACCGCGGGCGGCGGACGGCTGGACTTCGCCCCGGCCGACGTACGCACCTGGGTGCCCGGGGAGCCGTACGACCTGATCGTCTCCAACGCGACCCTCCAGTGGGTGCCGGACCACGCCGACCGCTTCGCCCAGTGGACCGCCGGCCTCAGGACCGGTGGCACCTTCGCCTTCCAGGTCCCCGACAACATCGACGCCCCGCTGCACGCCCTGATGCGCGAACTCGCCGGCACCCCCCGCTGGAAGTCCCGGCTCGCCGACGTCCTGCGCCGCACCGACTCCGTGCACACCCCCGGCGCCTACCTGGACCGCCTCGCCCGCCTGGGCTGCGCGACCGACGTGTGGCAGACGACGTACTTCCACCTCCTGCAGGGCGAGGATCCCGTCCTGGACTGGGTGAAGGGCACCGGCCTCAGGCCCGCACTGACCGCGCTCGCCGACGACCCCGAGGCACGCGACGCGTTCCTGGCGGAGTACCGGGACCTGCTGCGGCAGGCCTACCCCAGCGCGCCGTACGGCACGGTCCTGCCCTTCCGCCGGCTGTTCGCCGTCGCCGTGAAGGAGGCCTGAGCATGCTCGCCGCGGTCGACCATGTGCAGCTGGCGGCCCCGCCCGGGTCGGAGGACGCACTGCGGGCGTACTACGTCGACGTTCTGGGGATGACGGAGATCCCGAAGCCACCGGTGCTCGCGGCGCGCGGCGGCTGCTGGTTCCAGGCGGGGGCCGTGCAGCTCCACCTGGGCATCGAAGACGCCCCCGCCGGAGGCGGAGAATGTCACTGGCGACCGGCGAAGAAGGCCCATCCGGGGCTCAGGGTCACGGAGATCGAGGCGTACGCGGCCCGCCTCACCGCCAAGGGCGCGCAGGTCACCTGGGACGACAACCTCCCCGGCCACCTGCGCTTCTACTCGCAGGACCCCGTCGGCAACCGGCTGGAGTTCCTCCAGCCCCGATGACCGCGGGGCCCCTGGGCTACGCCTTGCGGTGCCCGATCAGCCGCGGCTTCTGCTCCAGCCCGTCCAGCCCGTGCCACGCCAGGTTCACCAGATGCGCGGCGACCTCCGCCTTCTTCGGGCGGCGCACGTCCAGCCACCACTGGCCGGTCAGGGCGACCATGCCGACCAGCGCCTGCGCGTACAGCGGGGCCAGCTTCGGGTCGAAGCCGCGGGACTTGAACTCGCGGCCCAGGATGTCCTCCACCTGGGTGGCGATGTCGGAGATGAGCGAGGCGAAGGAGCCCGTGGACTGGGGGATGGGGGAGTCACGGACCAGGATGCGGAAGCCGTCCGTGTACTCCTCGATGTAGTCCAGCAGAGCGAACGCGGCCTGCTCGCACAGCTCACGCGGATGGCCTGCGGTCAGGGAGCTGGTCACCATGTCCAGCAGGCGGCGCATCTCGCGGTCCACCACCACCGCGTACAGGCCCTCCTTGCCGCCGAAGTGCTCGTACACCACCGGCTTGGACACCCCGGCCTTCGCCGCGATCTCCTCCACCGAGGTGCCCTCGAAACCCTTCGCGGCGAAGAGGGTACGACCGATCTCCAGCAGCTGCTGGCGGCGCTCCGCACCGGTCATACGGGTCCGGCGGGTCCGCCGCGGTTTGTCGTTGCTGGAGGTACTGCTGGAGTCGGTCGCCACGGCGTCAATCATGCCGCCTTCGCGGTCTCCGTCCGGCGCCGGGAGCCGCCCTGGTCGGTGTTCCGGCGCGAATCGATACGCGAGCGTGACGGCCAGCGCACGTCGTACGCCCAGCCCAGCAGCTCGAAGATGCGGATGAACCGGGCCGAGGAGTCGATCTGGCCGCGCATCACACCGTGCCGCGCCGAGGTCGGGTCGGCATGGTGCAGGTTGTGCCAGGACTCACCGCACGACAGCACCGCCAGCCACCACACATTGCCCGAACGGTCCCGCGACTTGAACGGCCGCTTGCCCACCGCGTGACAGATCGAGTTGATCGACCACGTCACATGGTGCAGCAACGCCACCCGTACGAGTGAACCCCAGAAGAACGCGGTGAACGCGCCCCACCAGGACATCGTCACCAGACCGCCGATCAGCGGCGGCAGGAGCAGGGAGACGCCCGTCCAGTACACGAACTGCCGGGAGATCGCCCGGATCGCCGGGTCCTTGATCAGATCCGGCGCGTACTTGTCCTGCGGGGTCTGCTCCTCGTCGAACATCCAGCCGATGTGAGCCCACCACAGTCCCTTCATCAGCGCCGGAACCGTCTCGCCGAACCGCCACGGAGAGTGCGGGTCGCCCTCCGCGTCCGAGAACTTGTGGTGCTTGCGGTGATCGGCCACCCAGCGCACCAGGGGCCCCTCGACCGCCAGCGAACCCATGATCGCCAGCGCGATCCTCAGCGGCCGCTTGGCCTTGAACGAACCGTGGGTGAAGTACCGGTGGAAACCGATCGTGATGCCGTGGCACCCCAGGAAGTAGAAGAACACCAGCAGGCCCAGATCGAGCCAGCTCACCCCCCAGCCCCAGGCCAGCGGCACGGCCGCCACGAGCGCCAGGAACGGCACGGTGATGAACAGAAGCAGCGTGATCTGCTCGATCGAACGCTTCTGCTCGCCACCCAGCGTGGCGGACGCGGTCGCACTGTCGTCGGCCTTACGGGCTTCGTCGATCACATCGGAACTTGAGGTCATGCGCGTCCCCTGTGGGGTCGAGGGTCGAGGCAGTTGCCGGGTCGCCGGGACCGCACGGAAGGCGACGGCACTTCCTACGGTTCCGTAACCTACGGCGTCGTAAGTATGGCAGCGTGTCGAGCGGCGGCAAGAGCCCCGGAGCCTGCGCGTCCCCATCGACACCTATCCTTGAACTCGGTCGGACAGCGCGGTCCGCTGAAGTTTCCTTCCCGGACGCTCCGGCCCGTATGCGGCGCCCGCCGCGCGGCAGCCGGCCGGGTTCCCTCCCAGAGAGCTTCCACACTGCAAGGAGCCGCACCTGTGAGCAGTGCCGACGACCAGACCACCACGACCAGCAGCGAGCTGCGCGCCGACATCCGCCGACTGGGTGATCTCTTGGGCGAGACCCTCGTACGGCAGGAAGGCCCCGAGCTCCTCGACCTGGTCGAGAAGGTCCGCCGCCTCACTCGCGAGGACGGCGAGGCCGCCGCCGAACTGCTGCGCGGCACCGAACTGGAGACCGCCGCCAAGCTGGTGCGCGCCTTCTCCACCTACTTCCACCTCGCCAACGTCGCCGAACAGGTGCACCGCGGCCGCGAACTGCGCGCCCGGCGCGCCGCCGAGGGCGGCCTCCTCGCCCGCACCGCCGACCGGCTCAAGGACGCCGACCCGGCACACCTGAAGCAGACCGTCCAGAACCTGAACGTTCGCCCGGTGTTCACCGCACACCCCACCGAGGCCGCGCGCCGCTCGGTGCTGAACAAGCTCCGGCGCATCGCCGCGCTCCTGGAGACCCCCGTCCAGGGCTCCGACCGCCGCCGCCACGACGTCCGCCTCGCCGAGAACATCGACCTCGTCTGGCAGACCGACGAACTGCGCGTCGTCCGCCCCGAGCCCGCCGACGAGGCCCGCAACGCCATCTACTACCTCGACGAACTGCACGCCGAGGCCGTCGGCGACGTCCTGGAGGACCTCACGGCCGAACTGGAGCGCGTCGGCGTCAAGCTGCCCGACGACACCCGCCCCCTCACCTTCGGCACCTGGATCGGCGGCGACCGCGACGGCAACCCCAACGTCACCCCCCAGGTCACCTGGGACGTCCTCATCCTCCAGCACGAGCACGGCATCAACGACGCCCTGGAGATGATCGACGAGCTGCGCGGACTGCTCTCCAACTCCATCCGCTACACCGGCGCCACCGAAGAACTCCTGGAGTCCCTCACCCAGGACCTGGAGGTGCTCCCCGAGATCAGCCCCCGCTACAAGCGCCTCAACGCCGAGGAGCCCTACCGGCTCAAGGCCACCTGCATCCGGCAGAAGCTGGAGAACACCAAGCAGCGCCTCGCCAGGGGCATCCCGCACGAGGCGGGCCGCGACTACCTCGGCACCAGCGAACTGCTGAACGACCTCAGGATCATCCAGGCCTCGCTGCGCGAGCACCGCGGCGGCCTGCTCGCCGACGGCCGCCTGGCCCGCACCATCCGCACCCTCGCCGCCTTCGGCCTCCAGCTCGCCACCATGGACGTCCGCGAACACGCCGACGCCCACCACCACGCCCTCGGCCAGCTCTTCGACCGCCTCGGCGAGGAGTCCTGGCGGTACGCCGACATGCCCCGCGAGTACCGCGCCAAGCTCCTCGCCAAGGAACTGCGCTCCCGCCGCCCGCTCGCCCCCACCCCGGCCCCCGTCGACGCCGCCGGTCAGAAGACCCTCGGCGTCTTCGAGACCGTCAAGAAGGCCCTGGAGGTCTTCGGCCCCGAGGTTGTCGAGTCCTACATCATCTCCATGTGCCAGGGCGCCGACGACGTCTTCGCCGCCGCCGTCCTCGCCCGCGAGGCCGGACTGATGGACCTCCACGCCGGCTGGGCGAAGATCGGCATCGTCCCCCTGCTGGAGACCACCGACGAACTGCGCGCCGCCGACACCATCCTGGAGGACATGCTCTCCGACCCGTGCTACCGGCGCCTGGTCGCGCTGCGCGGCGACGTCCAGGAGGTCATGCTCGGCTACTCCGACTCCTCCAAGTTCGGCGGCATCACCACCAGCCAGTGGGAGATCCACCGCGCCCAGCGGCGGCTGCGCGACGTCGCCCACCGCTACGGGGTCCGGCTGAGGCTGTTCCACGGCCGCGGCGGCACCGTCGGCCGCGGCGGCGGCCCCTCCCACGACGCCATCCTCGCCCAGCCCTGGGGCACCCTGGAGGGCGAGATCAAGGTCACCGAGCAGGGCGAGGTCATCTCCGACAAGTACCTGATCCCCTCCCTCGCCCGGGAGAACCTGGAACTGACCGTCGCGGCCACCCTGCAGGCCTCCGCCCTGCACACCGCCCCCCGCCAGTCCGACGAGGCACTCGCCCGCTGGGACGCCGCCATGGACGTCGTCTCCGACGCCGCCCACGCCGCCTACCGCCGCCTGGTCGAGGACCCCGACCTCCCCGCCTACTTCTTCGCCTCCACCCCGGTCGACCAGCTCGCCGAACTCCACCTCGGCTCCCGCCCCTCCCGGCGCCCCGACTCCGGCGCCGGCCTCGACGGCCTGCGCGCGATCCCCTGGGTGTTCGGCTGGACCCAGTCCCGGCAGATCGTCCCCGGCTGGTTCGGCGTCGGCTCGGGACTGAAGGCCCTGCGCGAGGCGGGCCTGGACACCGTCCTCGACGAGATGCACCAGCAGTGGCACTTCTTCCAGAACTTCGTCTCCAACGTCGAGATGACCCTGGCCAAGACCGACCTCAGGATCGCCCAGCACTACGTCGACACCCTCGTCCCCGACGACCTCAAGCACGTCTTCGACACCATCAGGGCCGAACACGAGCTGACCGTCCGTGAGGTCCTGCGGATCACCGGCGAACAGGAACTGCTGGACGCCCAGCCCGTCCTCAAGCAGACCTTCACCATCCGCGACGCCTACCTGGACCCCATCTCCTACCTCCAGGTCACCCTGCTCAAGCGCCAGCGCGACGCGGCGGCCGCGGGCACCGAGCCCGACCCGCTGCTCGCCCGCGCCCTGCTCCTCACCGTCAACGGCGTGGCGGCAGGCCTGCGCAACACCGGCTGACCCGCCGCCGGAACAGACGGTGCCCCCGAGGCCGTACGACCCCGGGGGCACCGCCCTTTCCGGCACCGGTCAGCCACGCGCCCTCCGGCGCCGCACCACCAGACAGCCGCCCGCAGCGACCAGCAGGGCCGCGGCACCCGACAGCGCACCCACCGGAACGCCGTTACCCCTCTCGGCGAGACCGCCACCACCCTGCGCGGACGGGCGAGGAGGACACAGCGGGAACGGGCGACGACGAGGACGCCTAGCCAGGGGCCGACGCGGACGGCGACGCGGACGAGGACGGCGACGGCGACGTGGACGAGGACACGGACGGCCACGAGGACGCCGACGGCGACGTGGACGAGGTCGCGGACGGCGCGGGGGACCCACTCGACGACGAACCGGACGACGGACCCGACGACGGCGTACCGTCACCGCCGCCGGAGCCCTGGCAGTCGGTCCAGAACACCTGGTGCCCGGCCGACCCTGTCTTCCCCACGAAGTTCCAGAACAGCTTGCAGTGCCCGTCGGGCAGCGTCATGTCCGCCGTCCGGCCACGGCCGTCACCGTGCGCCGGTGGTCCACGGAATCACGAACCCGCGGACACCGCCAGAAAAGCCCCCGTCAGCAAAGCCACCCCGCACCCCGCCAGCACCCACGCCACCCGCGTCCGCCGCAACCCGCCCGCCACCACCACCGAGGCCAGCAGAAACGCCCCGCCCAACGGCACCCAGGCATACAGCATCCCCGCCGGACCGGAGCGCACCGCGTCCGCCGTACCCGGCTTCAACACCACGTCGTACGTCCGCCCCTTGCGCACCGCGACCGACTCCGCGATCTCCACACGCGCGCGTGCCCGAGCCCCCGCCGACGTCGGCGAAAAAGGACCGCTGCAGGTGTCGTCCGCACAGGAGGTCACCCGCACCGTGCCCTGCTCCCGCCCCTTGGCCAGCATCACGTGCTGCGCGGTCCCCCAGGAACCCCACACCCCGGCGAACAGGATCAACGCGGCGAGCGCGCCCGTCGCCGCGACCCGCCCCCACCGCAACGCGGTCACGGAGGCCTGGCGAGCAGAGCTGGCTGTGGCAGGCATGGCCGGGATCATTGGCCATACCCGCACGAGCGGTCAACCTCGCTGTCCGCCGTACCAGCACATGTCAGGAGTTGTACGCGCTCTGCGCCCGCTCCAGCCCCTCGATCACCAGACACTCCACCGCGTCCGCCGCACGGTCCACGAAGTAGTCCAGCTCCTTGCGCTCCGCCGACGAGAAGTCCTTCAGCACGAAGTCCGCCACCTGCATACGACCCGGAGGCCGGCCGATCCCGAACCGCACCCGGTGATAGTCCGAACCCATCGCCTTCGTCATCGACTTCAGACCGTTGTGCCCGTTGTCCCCACCGCCCAGCTTCAGCCGCAGCGTGCCGTAGTCGATGTCCAGCTCGTCATGCACGGCCACGATGTTCGCCACCGGCACCTTGTAGAAGTCCCTCAGCGCGTTCACCGGACCACCGGACAGATTCATGTACGACATCGGCTTCGCCAGGATCACCCGCCGGCTGCCCGGCCCCGCCGGACCGATCCGCCCCTCCAGCACCTGCGCCTGCGCCTTGCCCGCCCGCTTGAACTTCCCCCCGATCCGCCCCGCGAGCAGGTCCGCCACCATGAAACCGACGTTGTGCCGGTTCATGGCGTACTCCGGCCCGGGATTCCCGAGCCCGACGATCAGCCAGGGGTCACTGCTGGCGGGGGTGGTCACGTCCATCTCTCCTCGATACGCGCCAGCCGCCACTCCCCACGAGGGAGAGCAGCGGCTGAACGAATGATGACGACGTCAGAGGCTGACGCCGGCGGCTCAGGCCTCGGCCTGCTCCTCGCCCGCCTCGGCGGCCTCGCCCTCGGTCTCCTCGGCCTGGGCCTGCAGCACCTGCAGAACGACCGCGTCCTCCTCGACGGCCAGGGTCACACCGCTCGGCAGCGTGATGTCCTTGGCCTGCACGGAGTCACCGGCCGCCAGACCCTCGACGGAGACCGTGACAGCCTCGGGGATGTGCGTCGCCTCGGCCTCGACCGGCAGCGTGTTCAGGACGTGCTCCAGCAGGTTGCCACCCGGGGCCAGCTCGCCCTCGGTGTGCACCGGGATCTCGACCGTGACCTTCTCGCCACGCTTGACCAGCAGCAGGTCGACGTGCTCCAGGAAGCCCTTCAGCGGGTCACGCTGCACGGCCTTCGGGATCGCCAGCTCGCTGGTCTTGCCGTCGATGTCCAGGGAGATCAGGACGTTCGGCGTACGCAGCGCCAGCAGCAGGTCGTGACCCGGCAGGGTCAGGTGCAGCGGCTCGGTGCCGTGGCCGTAGAGAACAACCGGAACCTTGCTGTCACGGCGGATGCGGCGCGCGGCACCCTTGCCGAACTCGGTACGGGTCTCGGCGGTGAGCTTCACCTCGGACATGATGATCACTCCTCGTAGGAACTGGGAACGGACGTGGTCACCCGGCCACGAACGGCCTGCTACGAAGAGCGCGTCGATAACGGACCGCCGAACCCCGTCAGAAACGGAGAACGGCCTCCCTCGCCGAGCAACTGCAGCAGTCTACTCGGACCAGGAGGCCGCACCCAAAAGGATCTTCGGCTACCTCACACAGCGGGGCCGCAGAAACCTCACTGCTCGTCGAAGAGGCTCGTCACCGAACCGTCCTCGAACACCTCACGCACCGCACTCGCGATCGTCGGAGCGATCGACAACACCGTGATCTTGTCCAGATCCCGGCCCAGCTCCGCCGGCGTCGGCAACGTGTTCGTGAACACGAACTCACTCACCCGCGAGTTCTTCAGCCGGTCCGCGGCCGGACCCGACAACACACCGTGCGTGGCCGTGACGATGACATCCTCCGCACCATGCGCGAACAGCGCATCGGCGGCGGCACAGATCGTCCCACCCGTGTCGATCATGTCGTCGACGAGAACACACACACGCCCCTTGACCTCACCCACGACCTCGTGGACGGTCACCTGGTTCGCCACATCCTTGTCCCGCCGCTTGTGCACGATGGCCAAAGGCGCACCCAGCCGGTCACACCACCGGTCCGCCACCCGCACACGCCCCGCGTCCGGCGACACCACCGTCAGCTTGTCCCGGTCCACCTTCTCGCCCACATAATCGGCAAGCAGCGGCAGCGCGAACAGATGATCCACCGGCCCGTCGAAGAAACCCTGGATCTGATCCGTGTGCAGATCCACGGTCAGAAGCCGGTCCGCCCCCGCCGTCTTCATCAGATCCGCGATCAGACGCGCCGAAATAGGTTCACGACCCCGGTGCTTCTTGTCCTGCCGCGCGTAACCGTAGAACGGCACAATCACCGTGATGGAGCGAGCCGACGCACGCTTCAGCGCATCGATCATGATCAACTGCTCCATGATCCACTGATTGATCGGAGCCGTGTGGCTCTGGATCACGAAGCAGTCCGCACCACGCGCCGACTCCTGATAACGGACGTAGATCTCACCGTTCGCGAAGTCGAAGGCCTTCGTCGGGACGACCCCGACACCCAACTGCTGGGCGACCTCCTCGGCAAGCTCGGGGTGGGCGCGGCCGGAGAAGAACATCAACTTCTTCTCGCCGGTCGTCTTGATCCCGGTCACAGCACAGTCTCCTCAGAGGTTGTCTCAGCCAGCCGGCTGCTACTCCGACCTCCCGTCTGGGCATGAGAGGCCGAACCAGCTGGTAGGGGTGCGGGTGCACGCGTGCGATGTGCACTTATCACGGTACGCCGTGTTTGACGTACCCGTTTCCGGTCAGTCCTCGCTCTCACCGCTCCGGGACGCCGCCTCGGCCGCCTTCGCAGCCGCGCTCCCCGGACGCTTCCGAGCCACCCAACCCTCGATATTCCGCTGCTGACCACGGGCCACGGCCAGCGAACCGGGCGGCACGTCCTTCGTGATCACAGACCCGGCGGCGGTGTAAGCACCGTCCCCGACCGTGACAGGAGCCACAAACATGTTGTCCGACCCCGTCTTGCAATGCGACCCGACGGTCGTGTGGTGCTTGCTCTCACCGTCGTAGTTCACGAACACACTCGCCGCGCCGATGTTCGTGTACTCACCGATCGTCGCGTCACCCACATACGACAGATGCGGCACCTTCGTGCCCTCACCGATCGAGGCGTTCTTCGTCTCGACGTACGTCCCGATCTTGCCCTTCGTACCGAGCCGCGTCCCGGGCCGCAGATACGCGTACGGCCCCACGGACGCCTCCGGCCCGACCACGGCCCCGTCGGACACCGTGTTGTCCACCCGCGCCCCGGCACCGACCGTGGTGTCCTTCAGCCGGCTGTTGGGCCCGACCTCGGCACCTTCACCGATGTGCGTCGACCCGGTGAGCAGCGTGTTGGGATGAACGAGGGCGTCCCGCTCGAAGGAGACGGTCACGTCCACCCAGGTGGAAGCGGGGTCGACGACGGTGACCCCGTCCAGCATCGCCGCGGTCAGCAGCCGGTCGTTGAGAATCCGGCGCGCCTCGGCCAGCTGCACCCGGTTGTTGATGCCCGCGATCTCCCGGTGATCCCCGGCCACGGAGGCCCCGACCCGATGCCCCGCCTCACGCAGGATCCCGAGCACGTCGGTGAGGTACTCCTCGCCCTGGCTGTTGTCCGTCCGCACCTGCTTCAGCGCGTCCGCCAGCAGCTGCCCGTCGAACGCGAACACCCCGCTGTTGATCTCCCGGATCGACCGCTGGGCGTCGGTCGCGTCCTTGTGCTCCACGATCGCGGTCACGGCACCCGTCGCCTCGTCGCGGATGATCCGGCCGTACCCGGTGGCGTCCGGAACCTCGGCGGTCAGCACGGTCACCGCGTTGCCGTCGGTGGCGTGCGTCTCGGCGAGCTGCCTGAGCGTGTCGGCGGTGAGGAGCGGCGTGTCCCCGCAGACGACCACGACGGTCCCGCCGACGGCCCCGCCCAGCTCCTCCAGGCCCATCCGTACGGCGTGCCCGGTCCCGTTCTGCTCCGCCTGTACGGCGGTTCTGGTGTCCGGGTCGATCTCGGCGAGGTGAGCGGTGACCTGCTCACGGGCGTGGCCGACGACCACGACCAGATTCTCCGGATCCAACTCTCGGGCGGCGGCCAGCACATGGCCCACGAGGGACCGGCCACAGATCTCGTGCAGGACCTTCGGTGTGACCGACTTCATACGGGTGCCCTCACCCGCTGCGAGAACGACTACGGCTGCCGGGCGGATGGCGCTCACGGGGTTGCCCTTCGGCTGTGGGTGAGTGGGGTGACAGCCGCAGGATACCGGGGTGCTGCTTGGGGGAGGTGAGAGCGGGCCCTGACGGGGCTTTCGCCGGTCAGGGCCCGAACCTGGGTTTTGTGTGCTGTGGCTCCCCCGCAAGGATTCGAACCTTGTCCTGCTAGATCCAAAATCTAGTGTGCTGCCTGTTACACCACGGGGGAACAGCGCTTCAGACCTTACCCGAGACGTGCCTCGGCCTGGGCCAAGATTCCGTTCCACCAGCAGTCGATGCGGTTGTACAAGTGGGCGCTCCTGGCCACAACGATGACCAGGCAACCGTGGTAGTCGTCTCCCGTGTTCTTGCGGACCGTCTTCGGGTTGTGCTTCTTCAGCGTCGGCTTGGCGAAGATCGAGGTGTCGACGTCGGCCACGGCCGCCCAGAAGCGGTGAGCCGCCTCGACGTCTGCCGACTCGTGGATGAGCAGCCGGAAAGTCAGGCGCTCGCGGCCCACCTCGAGCAGGTCCAGCCAAGCCAGATAGGTCTTGATCACGCCGGGGTCGCTGTTGACGAAAACCGCGCCTCGCGGCGGTCGTACGGTTTGCTCTTCGACCCTTCGGCCCAGTAGAGCGCGATACCCGCCATGAAAAGGTCGCGATCGGTGAGTTCTTTGATCTCCCGCAGCGCGGCTACCTTGGTCTCCTCGTGCTTCTCCCTCTCTGTGGCCCTGCGCCGTGCCAGGCCCTCTTGCATGAGCGCGCGTTGTTCTTCCGGTGTGTACCGGGGCTCGGGCCTCGGCAGATCGCGCACCCACAGTGAAACCGAACTCCGTGAGCACCCCAGCTCCGCCTCGATCTGGTCGTAGGTCCACCCCTGGAGCCGTAGCTCACGCGCCTTCGCCCGCAGGTCGTCCTTCGCGTTCGGTCGCTTCGTCCACTCCGGCGGCGGCTCCCCCTTCACCAACTGGTTGAGGATGTCGTTGTTGAAGGTCTTCAGCTCGTCGCGGATCTGCCGGAGGCTGAGCCCTGCCCGTCGCAGGGTCACCGCCCGCTCCCGCAGGCTCTCGAAGTCGGCGTACCGGCCAGGTGAATGCGCCATAGGCATACCGTCCGGCCGGAATGATCCGTTCCGGGTTCGTACAGGAAGGGTTCACCAGTTCGAGTGATTCCGGTGGGTTTCGACGCCGTTCGGTTACGGAGTGTGGCGTGTGGAGGTCGGTGAAAGTCACCGGAAAAGCCGCAGCCGACGCCCTTAGGCTGGAGGCATGACCACGACGGGGGAAGAGCACACCACGGCCCTGACCGGGCCCTGGTGGTGGGCCAGGTGGCGCAGTGCGGTGCTCGACGGGAGTCTCGCGCTGGTGTCCGCCGTGGAGTGCGGAGCGGAGGGTGTTGCCTTCGCCCGGGATGCCGGCATCCCGATGCCGGTGGGGATCGTTTTCGGGGTGATCGCCGGCTCCGTGTTGCTCGTGCGGCGCAAGTGGCCGATCGCCGTCGTGCTGGTCGCCATCGCGATCACGCCGGCGCAGATGGGGTTCCTGCTGGCGATCGTCGGCCTGTACACGCTCGCCGCGTGTGAGCTGCCGCGCCGGATCATCGCGGCGCTGGCGGGGATGTCGTTGGTGGGCACGGCGGTCGTGACGTTCGTGCGGGTGCGGCAGGACATGGCGCGGGGTGACCTGACGCTGGGTGACTGGTTCGTGCCGTTCGCGGCGGTGACGACGGCGTTGGGGCTGACGGCTCCGCCGGTGCTGCTGGGTTTGTATGTGGGGGCGCGGCGGCGGTTGATGGAGAGCCTGCGGGAGCGGGCGGACAGTCTGGAGCGGGAGCTTCAGCTGCTGGCCGAGCGGGCGGAGGAGCGGGCCGAGTGGGCGCGTAACGAGGAGCGGACGCGGATCGCGCGGGAGATGCATGACGTGGTCGCGCACCGGGTGAGTCTGATGGTGGTGCATGCCGCCGCGCTTCAGGCGGTGGCGCGGAAGGATCCCGAGAAGGCGGTGCGGAATGCGGCGCTGGTGGGGGACATGGGCCGGCAGGCGTTGACCGAGTTGCGGGAGATGCTGGGGGTGCTGCGGGCGGGGGAGGCTCCGGTGCGGCGGGCTCCGGGGGTGCCGTTGGTGGCCGTGGGGGTGGCGGCTGCGGCTGCGGCTTCCCGGGTGGCCGAGGCGGACGGCGGGGTGGAGGGGCCGTGTCTGTCGGAGCTGGAGGAGTTGGTCGGGCAGTCGGCGGCCGCGGGGATGGTCGTGATGCTGTCGGTGGAGGGGGAGGTTCGGTCGTATGCGGCGGAGATCGAGCAGACGGCGTACCGGGTGGTGCAGGAGGCGTTGACGAACGTGCACAAGCATGCGGCGGGTGCGAAGACGCATGTGCGGCTGGCGCATCGGGTGTCGGAGATCGCGATGCAGGTGGAGAACGAGCCGCCGCCGGAGCCGGGGTCGGCGTCGGCGGCGCGGTTGCCGTCGGGTGGGAACGGCCTGCTCGGGATGCGGGAGCGGGTCGTGGCGCTGGGTGGTGTGTTTGTGTCGGGGCCGACGGATGCGGGGGGTTTCCGGGTGTCGGCGGTGATTCCGGCGGTTTAGGCCGGTTTTCGCGGCGTGGGCCGGTCTCGCGGCGTGGGCCGGTTCTCGGTGTGTCAGCCCGCCGTGAGTCGTACCGGTTCGATGCCGGTGATCAGGGTGGTGAGGGCGTGGTCGATGTCGGGGCCCGCGTACCAGTCGCCGGTGTGGTCGAGGGTGTAGACGCGGCCTTCGGTGTCGACGGCGAGGACGGCGGCGGTGTCGGTCTCTTCGCCGAGGGGGCAGAGTTCGGTGCCGAGGGCGCGGCCGAGGTCGCCGAGGGTGCGGGCGTGGTGGAGGCCGTGGAGGGGGTCGAGGTGGAGGGTGGCGGGGGCGATCTGGCGGCCGGGGCCGCCGGGGGTGATGGTGAGGCCGCCGAATTCGGCCCAGGCTTCGACGGCGGCGGGGAAGACGGTGTGCCGGTGTCCGGCGGGTGAGGTGTGTTCGCGCAGGGTGTCGGCCCAGATCTCTGCCTGCTTTATGTCCCAGCGTCCGGGTTGCCAGCCGGCGGCGCGCAGGGCGGCGTCGACGAGTACGGGGAAGCGCGTGGTGGAGGTGCGGTCGGGGTGCATCTGCCCTTCGTTCTCGTCGAGTCCGCTGGTGGTGCGGTGTCGCTGGTGTTGACGGGGGGTTGTCAGTCGTCGGTTGCCGTGGGGTCGACGATGCGGACGCCGAAGTGGGCGCTGAGGGCGGTGCAGGCGCGGCAGGGGGTGGCGAAGCTGCCGTGGAGGGGGTCGCCGTCCTCGCGTATGCGGCGGGCGGTGAGTTTGGCGTGTTTGAGGGCTTTGCGGGCTTCGCCGTTGGTCATGGGTTTGCGGGCGGCGCGTTTGCTGCGTGCGGCGTCGGCGGCGCTGAGGTGCCGGGAGATGAGAATGGTCTCGGCGCAGCGGCCGGTGAAGCGGTCGCGTTCGCCGCTGGTGAGGGTGTCGAGGAAGTCCTGGACGAGGGGGTGCAGGGGCGGGGGTTGGTCGCTGCGGGCGGCGGTGCCGGTGAGGGTGGTGCCGCGGACGGAGAGGGCGGCGGCGACGGTGGGCAGGATGCCGTCGCGGCGGTGGCGGAGGGTGGGGGCGGGGGGTGTGTCGGTGCCGCTCCAGCCGATGCGTGGGTCGCCGGACCGCACGTCGGTACCTCCGCTTCGCAAGATGTTCATGATCGTTTGTCCCCTCCCCGGGCGTCCCCCGGCTTCCCCCGAAGGACACAGGGTGCCAAATGCCGTGGCCGGTGCGGAAGCTGGGGCGGTGCGACACGCCCGGGTCGGGGCTGGTCGTCACGGTGGGGTGACGGCTGGTCACGGAGGTGGAGGGTGGTGTCCGGGGTGAGGGGAGGGGTGGTCGGTCCGGGGAGGTGGTGGGCCGGTGACCGGGGTTGGCGTACCGCATAGGCTGTCGGCATCCGCGATCGACACCGCCGATTTGAGGCCAGAGAGAACGCCGCAGGGGGCTACCGCCATGACGACAGGTCGGCTCGGGCAGCAAGCCGCGCCGCCGAACGCGGCCTACGCCGGGCAGGTCGTGCACTTTCCGGATCCGGTCCGGGCGGCGCGTCACCCGAGAGGGGTACGGGTCGATGAGCGTGGTTACCCGGATTTCTCTCCGTACGCGCGCGTGGCGGTGGAGATCGCCGAGCCGCCGGAGGGTTTCGGCGTCGACGAGTTGCGGCTGACGGACTATGTGTCGGCGAACGCGGCGTTGGCGGCGCAGCGGCACGAGTTGTGGGACACGGTGCCGGATGTGGCGACGCCGCACGGCTGGACGTGGCATCACGTGGCAGGGACGCGGCGGCTGGAGCTGGTTCCGGTCGAGGTGAAGGCGTTGCTGCGGCATCACGGTGGGGTGGCGACGGCGGCGGTGGACCACGGCAAGCGGGGGACGCGGCCGTTGCAGGAGACGCGGCCGGCGCATTTCGGGCTGCCGAAGTCGGGTGTGGCGGTGTCGGAGGCGCAGGTTCAGGGTGTCGAGGAGGATCTCGGTTACCGGCTTCCGGGTGCGTATCGCTCGTTCCTGAAGGCGGCGGGCGGGTGTGCGCCGGTGGGTACGGCGCTGGACGCCGAGTTGGGTCTGCTGCTGGACCAGCCGTTCTTCACGGTGCGTGAGGAGGCGGCGGTCAATGACCTGGTGTATGTGAACAAGTGTCTGCGCGACCATCTGACGAAGGATTACCTCGGGGTGGCGTTCGTGCAGGGCGGGTTGCTCGCGGTGAAGGTGAAGGGCGAGCGGCCGGGTTCGGTGTGGTTCTGCGCGTACGACGATGTGCGTGATGTGGATCCGTCGTGGTCGCCGGCGGAGCGGGTGGAGCGTCTGCTGCTGCCGTGCGGTGACGATTTCGACGCCTTTCTGTCGCGGCTGGCGGGCAGTCCGCCGGAGTTGGAGACGGTGGCGAATCTGATGGTGGACGGCGGCTTCGCGCGTGTCGTCCCGGTGTCTTCCGGTGCTTCCGGTTCTTCCGGTGCGGCGTCTTCCGGCCCGGTGGGGGAGTGAGCTTCAGGCGATGGTGACCTACGCGCAGGCGCAGGAGCGCGCCGAGGAGTGGATCAACGGTGACGTGCCCGCGTACCAGCATCGTGAGGTGCGGGTGCGGGAGTTCGAGCTGGGTTTCGTCGTGTGGGGCGAGGACCGGGCGGAGGGTCCGCGTTCGGACGCGGGTGCGCAGCGGCTGGTGATCGCCCGGGACAGCGGGGAGGCGACGCTGTGGCCGGGGCTGCCGGTGGGTGAGGTGATCCGCCGGTACGAGGAGGAGTACGGCCGTGCGGAGGGGCCGCAGGACGCGGTTCCGGCGCCGGCTGCCGCCCGGATGGATCTGAATCAGACGTCGTTCCTGCTGACTCCTCCGGAGTGGTTGCAGGAGGCGGCGGACAAGCTGGGCATCGGGGACCGGCGGCCGGGCGGCGAGGACGGTTCGGGTGCGGGTGCCGGGTCTTCTGGTGCCGACGCGAGCGGTGGTGCCGGTGCCGGTGCCGGTGCCGGTGGTGGGGCTTCGTCCGGTGGGGCGGGGCCGGCGGAGACGCGGGCCGGGGTGCCGGCGGGCGCGTCCGGGGCGGCTGCTCCTGTGGGTGCGCCTTCCGCGGAGGTGCCAGTGGGGGCCACGCCCTGGGCCGGTACGGACACGAACGCGGACTCCGGTGAGGACGACCGTTCGGTGCCGTTGCCCGCGACGGTGTTCGCGCCGCCGTTGAGCGATCCCGAGGACGAGGCTCCGCGGCCGCCGGTGAGCGTGCCCGATGCGAAGACGGCGTTGATGTCGGGGGGCAGCCAGCTGCCGCCGACGGCGGTCGCGCCGGCGCTCGATACTCCGAACACGCCGGGCGCGCAGGGCTTCCCGCAGGGCGCGCCGGGTGTCCCATCCGCCCCTGGGAGTGCGCCGGTGACGCCTGGCACTGCATACGCGCCGGGCGCGCCCGGCGTGCCCGGGGCACCCGCCGCTCCTGGTGCGCCGGGTGTTCCGCAGGGCAGCACGCCCCCTCCGCCGCCCGGTATGCCGCCGTACGGCCAGCCGCAGCCGCCGGCGGCCCCCGGTACGCCTCCGCCGGGCGTGTCCGCGTACCCGCCGGCTCCGGGTGCGCCGGGTGTTCCGCAGGGCAGCACGCCCCCGCCGCCGCCCCCGGGCGCGCCGACCTACGGTTATCCGCAGGGTCCCGGCGCTCCGCAGGGTGCTCCGGGTTACGGCTATCCGCAGGCGCCCGCGCCGGGTGTGCCGCAGCCTCCGGCCGACACGGGTGCCGCGGCGCGGCGGCTCGCGCCGAATGCCGGGGACATCGCGGATGCCGCGACGAGCAAGGCCGCGCCGCCGCCGAAGAAGGCGCGCGGTGGTGTGGGTGCGCCGCCTCCGCCGCCGGGTGCCCCTGGTGCGCCGGGCGCGCGCCCGGGGAGCGCGGCGACGCCTCCCGCGCCGGGTGCGCCTGCCGGTGGGTATGTGCCGACACAGCTGGTGTCGGCGCTCGGGCCGGAGGGGCCCGAGGGTCCCGGTGGTGCGGATGGCGCGCAGGCGCCGGGCGCGCCGAATGCGCCGGGCGCCCCCAATCCGCCTGCCGCGCCTTCGGGCAATGTGCACCACGCGGCCACGGTGCTGGCCGACCCCAGCCAGATGGGCGCCGGCGCCCCGCAGCCTCCGGGCGCCCCCGGCATGCCGAATCCGCCCGGCGCTCCCCCGGTTCCGGGCGCCCCGGGTGTGCCTCCGGTGCCTGGCGCGCCGCTGCCTCCGGGCGCCCCCGCGGCTCCCGGCTTCCCCGGCGCCCCGCAGCCTCCGGGCGCCGCTGCCGGTCCTGGTGCGCCCGGTGCGCCCGGTGCGCCCGGTGTGCCGGGTGGCGGGCGCGGGGCCGTGCACCACGCGGAGACCGTGCTGGCAGCACCCCCGGTGACCGGCCCGGGGGCACCCCCGCCGCCGCCCGCCCCCGGCGCACTCGGTGCGCCGGGCGCCCCGGGTATGCCGCCGGGCGTGCCGGGTGCCCCGCAGCCGATGCCGCCGGGTGCGATGCCGCCGCCGGGCGCGCCCGGGCAGCCGCCGGCGTACGGGTATCCGCAGCAGGGGCAGCCGACGGTGGGTCCCGGCTATCAGGCCGTGCTGCGTTATCGCGCGCAGGACGGTTCGGAGCAGCAGCTGATCCGGCGTTCGGCGCCGGGTACGCCGCACCCGGAGTGGCAGATCTTCCACGAGCTGCGGGCGATGAACGTGCCGCCGGACCAGGTGCTGGAGCTGCACACGGAGCTGGAGTCGTGCGAGCTGCCGGGTGCATACTGCGCGCGGATGATCCGGGAGCAGTGGCCGCAGGCGCGGATCACGAGCATCGCGCCGTACGGCACGGACCATGCGAGCCGGCAGCAGGGCATGCGACAACTGCTGGCGCACCAGGGCGAGTTGCACCAGGTGGCGGACGGGCCGGCGCGGCCCGCGCCGGTGCGGGCGCCGCTGCCGCCGGTGCAGGCCGCGCCGGCCGTCCCGCCGGAGGGCATCGCGCAGGAGCTGGCGGCGGCGTTCGGGCCGGGGGTCTTCCGGTTCGAGCAGCAGGCGGTGTCGCGGCAGGGGGTGCCGCCGATCGTGGCGCACACGCTGGTCGTGGCCGGTCTGCCGGTGGACATGGGCCCGTTCTTCTGGGCGCAGGCCCAGCCGGGCCGGCCGGTGCCGACGCTGGCGGAGCTGGCGGCCGAGCGCGGGGTGCAGCCGGCCTCGGACGCGGGCGCGTACCTCGTCATGGGCACCGACTTCGGCAAGGCGATCTGTGTGCAGTACGGCACGGCGAACATCGTGGCCGTGCCGGTGGAGGCGGGGCCGGGCGGGGCTCCGGTGCCGCCGCAGTTCGTGAACACCGGGCTGCCGGAGTTCGCGCGCTGTCTGGCGCTGCTGGGCCGGATGTGGCGCCTGCGGTACGGGCTGAATCAGGAGCAGGCGGGCCGCTGGACCGTCGATTTCCAGGCGCAGCTGGCCGCCCTGGACCCGGCGGCGCTCGGTTCGCCGGAGAGCTGGTGGTCGGTGCTGCTGGAGCAGATGTGGGACGGGCTTCTGTAGGCGACGCCGGCCCGGTGTGAGCGGATCGTGCCCTTCACGCGCGCGTGAAGGGCACGATGGACCGGTGGACTTCGAGCCGTACCGGGGCGAGCTGGTGGCGTACTGCTACCGCATGCTGGGCTCGTTCCACGAGGCCGAGGATCTGACGCAGGAGACGATGCTGCGGGCCTGGAAGGCACGGGACCGCTACGACGCCACGCGCGCGTCCGTGCGGACGTGGCTGTACCGCATCGCGACCAACGCCTGTCTGAGCGCTCTGGAGAGCCGTTCGCGCCGTCCCCTGCCGTCCGGGCTGGGAGCGCCCTCCGGCGATCCCGGCGCGCCGCTGACGCCCGCGCCCGAGGTGCCGTGGCTGGAGCCGTTCCCCGAGGCGCGGTTCGACGTGGAGGCGCGTGCGGACCTGCGGCTGGCGCTGGTGGCGGCGCTGCAGCTGCTGCCGGCGCGGCAGCGGGCCGTGCTGGTGCTGCGCGAGGTGCTGGAGTTCTCCGCCGCCGAGGTCGCCGAGCAGCTGGAGACGTCGGTGGCGGCGGTCAACAGCGCGTTGCAGCGGGCGCGCGCCGCCCTCGCGCGCGGGGGCGGGTACGTCGCGATCGACGCGGTCGGCGAACCGGCGGATCCCGAGGTGCGGGCGGTGGTGCTGCGCTACATGCGTGCCTTCGAGGCGGCCGATGTGCCGGCGCTGGTGCGGCTGCTCACCGAGGACGCCGTCCTGGAGATGCCGCCGGTGCCGCTGTGGTACCGGGGCAGGCGGGACTACGGCCTGTTCATGGAGCGGGTGTTCGCGCTGCGCGGTACGGGCTGGCGGGTGGAGCGGGTGGCGGCCAACGGGCAGCCGGCGCTCGCGGCGTACGCGCCGGAGCCCGGCGGTGGCCATGCGCTGCACACCGTGCAGGTGCTGACGGTCACCGGCGGCCGGGTCGCCCGGAACGTGGTGTTCGCCGATCCGCGCGTCCTGGCCGCGTTCGCGCCCCCGGCGCCCGCCGCCGAGTGAGCTGACAGGCCCTCCGACGGCAACTCGACGCGAATTTCCGGGTGCGGGCGATGAGTCCGGCCGGTTCCGCCGGTAGGTACCGGTGAGCAACCGAGCGAAGGGACCGTCGTCATGAGTGTCGTCGTCATCGAGTTCATCAGCCTGGACGGGATCGTGTCCGACCCGGACGGCTCCGCGGGCACGCCGTACGGCGGCTGGATCTTCCGGCACGGCCCGGAGGGGGTCGCCGGGGACAAGTTCCGGCTCGGCCGCGTGCTGGACGAAGGGGTCCTGCTGCTGGGCCGTACCACCTGGGAGCTGTTCGCGCGGCTGTGGCCGGGCCGCGACGACCCTTTCGCCGCCCGGATGAACGCCGTACCGAAACTGGTGGCCTCCCGCGGCAACCCGGACGTGTCCGCATGGGACAACTCCCATCTGCTGAAGGGTGAGTTGGCGGATGCCGTGCGCGCCGAGCGGCGGGACGTGGTCGTCAGCGGCAGCCTCGCCGTCGTGGCCGCGTTGCGGGAGCAGGACCTGGTCGACGAGTACCGGCTGCTGACCTTCCCGGTCGTGCTGGGGCAGGGCCGGCGGCTGTTTCCGGCCGGGAGCGAGCCGGCCGATCTGGAGTGCCTGTCGGCCGAACGGGTGGGCGCCGCCGTTCTCACGCGCCATGGGAGGGCCGCCCGATGACGGTCCGTTTCCTCGCCCTGTACGAGACTCCTGCCGACCCCGAGGCATTCGACCGGCACTACCGCGAGGTGCACATCCCGCTCGGCCGACGGCTGCCCGGGCTGCGCCGCTACACGCTCGGCCGGGAGACGGCGCCGGTGCGCGGGGGTGTGCCGTACTACCTGGTCGCGTCGCTGGAGTGGGACTCGCTGGACGGGCTGCGCGCGGCGTTCGCCTCGCCCGAGGGGCGCGCGACGGCGGCGGACGCGGCGCGTCTGGCGGAACTGGCGCCCGTTCGCAGTGTGATCGTCACCCTTGAGGAGGACGTGCTGTAGCCGGTCCCACCCGCCACACCGATCGCGAAGTGCGGGGTTTCGAGCGTGCTGTGACTGCGGAGTGTCGCGTTATGAACACTTACACCCAATCCATCAAGATATGCACGAAATCATCCTGTCGTGTACGTCCGGTGGAGAGGGGTTCCCAGGGTGAGCAGCGCATCGGTGTCGCCGCAGGGCTTCGTGACCGTCCGGGGGCGCGGCTACCGCCCCGAGCAGGTCGACGCCTGGATGGAGGAGCTGTCGCAGGACCGTGACGCCGCGTGGGAACGGGCCGCGCGGCTGACCGTGCTCGCCAAGGACATGGAGGCGGAGGCCGCGCGGATGCGCGAGGTCGTCGCCCGGCTCGCACCGCAGACGTACGAGTCGCTCGGGGAGGGCGCGCGGCGGGTGTACCAGCTCGTGCTGGAGATGGCGGCGGACCTGCGCGAGCGCGCGCGGTGTGAAGCGGAACAGCACCTCGCGCAGGCCGAAGCGCGCGCGGAGAGCGTACGCCGCACGGCGCAGGAAGCGGCGGACGCGCTCCGCGCGGAGGCCGACGAACGCGCCCGCCAGCGGCTCCTCGCCGCGCGCGCCGAGGCCGACGACATCCGCGTCGGCGCCCGGCGCGAGGTGAAGGAAGGGCGCTCGGAGGCGCTCGCCGCGTTGCGCGAGGTACGGCAGCGCACCACCGGCATGCTCGCCGAGCAGTCCCGGGAGCACGCCGAGCGGTGGGCCGAGGCCGAGCGCGAGGAGGTCGAGCGGACCGCCGAGCTGGACGCCCGGCACGCCGAGCGGGTGAGCCGGGCCGAGACCGCGCTGTCCGACGCCGAGCGCGCCCTCGGGGAGGCCGAGGAGTACGCGCGCCGCAGCCAGGAGGAGGCACGCGCGCGTGCCGTCGAGATCCTCGCCGACGCGCGCGTGCGCGAGGAACACATCGCCCGGGAGACGGAGCAGGTGCTGCGCGAGCACGGCGAGACCTGGGACCACGTGCGGGCCCACATGGACCAGGTCCGCAGCAGCCTGATCTCACTGACCGGCAAAGCGGCCCTGGAATAGCGTCCCTCACGGCCGCCGGCTCCCGAGCCCCGCTCCGGTCGGCTCACCCCCCTCCCGGACGGCCCCCGCCAGGATCCACCCCTCCACCGCCTCGTACTGGTGCCGCTGCTGCTCCGCCTTGGTGCGGCCCGAGGCGATCGTGCCGAGCCAGCCGAAGAGGAAGCCGGCCGGGATGGAGACGATGCCGGTCGTGGTGAACGGGAACCAGTTGAAGTCGGCGTGCGGGAACGCCGAGACCGGTGAGCCGGAGACCAGGTTGGTGCCCGGCATGAGCAGCAGCACGGTCAGCGTGCCCCCGATCAGCGTCGCCAGCAGCCCGCTGCGCGTGTAGCGGCGCCAGAACAGCCCGTACACCAGGGCCGGCGCTATGGCCGAGGCGCCCAGGCAGAAGGAGAGCGTCACCAGGGGCTGCAGGCTGTGGTGCTGCACCATGGTGGCGAGCAGGATCGTCGGCACGCCTATGGCGAGCGCCGAGACGCGGGCGAGGGCCATCTCGCGCGGGGCCGGCATCTCCTGCACGCGGGCCGCGAACACGTCGTGGGCGAGGGAGTTGGCGCAGGCGAGGATCATCCCGGCGACCGAGGCGAGCAGGGTCAGGAAGATCGCCGTCGTCACCATGGTGAACAGGAAGGTCTCCGCCGTGGACACGTCCGCGCCGAAGGCCGCCCGCGAACCCAGCAGGTACGCGGTGTTGCCCTGCGGATCGGCCCCGGCGATCACGGCACGGCCGACCAGCGCCGTGGCGCCGAACCCGACCACGGTGATGACCAGCACGAACAACGCGACGATCGACACCGCCCAGGACATCGAGCGGCGCACCTGGCGGGCGCTGGAGGCGGTGTACATGCGCATGGTGATGTGCGGCAGACAGGCGCCGCCGAGCACCACCGTCAGCTCCGAGGCGATCATGTCGAGGCGGGACCTGCCCGACGTGCCGAACTCCAGCCCGGAGCGCAGGAAGGCAGGCCCGGCGCCGCTCTGCCGCGAGGCCGCGGTGAACAGCGCGCCCGGATCCCAGTCGAAGCGGCGCAGGATCAGTACGGCGACCACGGCGCCCGACCCGACCAGCATCACGATCTTCAGGATCTGGATGAGGGCGGTGCCCTTCATGCCGCCGATCGCCGCATAGGCGATCATCAGGGCGCCCAGCCCGACGACGCACGCGGTCTTCAGCGACTCGTCGGTGAAGCCCAGGATGAACGCCATCAGCTGCCCGGTTCCGGCGAGTTGGACCAGCATCAGCGGCAGCAGCGCGGCGATCGTCACCGCGCAGGCCGTGATGCGCACGCAGCGTCCCGGCAGCCGGCGGGCGAGTGCGTCGCCCATGGTGAACCGGCCCGCGTTGCGCAGGGGTTCGGCCAGCAGGAACATCAGCAGCATCAGCGACAGCGCGGTGCTCAGGGCGAGGACGACTCCGTCGTAGCCGCACAGGGCGATCACTCCGCCGGTGCCGAGGACGGTGGCCGCGGAGATGTAGTCCCCCGCGATGGCGAGGCCGTTGCGCAGCGGGGACAGGGAGCCGTAGCCGGTGTAGAACTCGTCGAGGTCGTCGCGGTCGGGGCCGGTCATCACGCACAGCAGCAGGGTCACCGTGGCGACGGTGGAGAAGGCGACCAGGGACATGGACTGGGCCGTGCCGCTGAAACCGGCGAAGCCTCCCACGGCCGGAGTGCCGGCGCCGCTCATCGGACCGCTCCTCGGCGGGCGTTCAGTTCGGCCTGCTTGCGGATGCGGTCCGCGAGCGGATCGACGTGCCGGCGCGCGGTGTGCTCGTAGAGGGCGATCGCGAGCCAGGTGACCGGGATCTGGATCACGGCGAGCAGCAGGCCGGCGGGGATGCCGTCGGCGACCGTGCGCGTCATCACGCCGGGCGCGGTCGCGGACAGCACCAGGAACAGCGTGAAGTAGCCCAGCGCGGTGAGCGTGGCCGTACGCCGCTGCCAGCGGTAGGCGCTCCGCAGCACCCGCAGGTCGCTGTGGTGACCGAGGGGTTCACGGGGCGGCCGGCGGTCCGGGCGAACCGGCTGCGGGGGTGGGGATTGCCAGGGGTAGGTGAGGGAGGCGGAGGGGGGTGGGTCGTAGGGGGACGGTGCGCCGTGGGCGGGGTGGGGCGGTCGGTACGGCGGGCGGGGCGGCTCGTAGGGCGGATGGGACGGGGTGTACGACGGGCGCGGCGGGTCGTAGGACATCCCGGGGCTCCTTGCGTGGCTCGGGTCCGTGGCGGCGGACCGCAGGGAGGTGGGGGGCGTGGAGCCACGCACGCTACTCGCGCCTTCCGGGCCGTGCGACGTTTTCACCAAACTGGCCAGTCGGTATGCGCTTACTACGGAAAACCCGCGCCGAGAGGGCGTGTTACCGGCGTTAACCTGCGCTCTCGCGGCACACGCCGACGGGCGGGGTCACTCCTCGCGCACCGGGAACCGCCGCGGCGCCACCAGCAGCAGCACCAGGAAAGCCAGGGCCGCCGCGGCCGCCGCGCCGAGGTACACCGCGTGCACCGCGTCGGCGATCGCGCGCCGGGTCGCCTCGGGGGCCGTACCGGCGTCCAACGCGCGCGTGACGGAGTCCAGGTCGCCGGCCCCGCCCAGCCGCGCGGCCAGCACCCCGTTGGCGACGGCGCCGAACAGCGAGGCGCCCAGGGTCTGTCCGGTCTGCCGGCAGAACAGCACGGACGCGGTCGTGGTGCCCCGCTCCGACCAGCCCACCGTCGACTGCACCCCGACGATCAGCGGCAGCTGGAACAGCCCGAGCGCCGCGCCCAGCAGGAGCATCAGCAGCGTCGGCTGCCACCACGAGCCGGGGTAGGGCAGGAACGGGAACGCGCACAGGACCAGCGCGGCCACACCGATGCCGAGCAGCGCGGTGTCCCGGAAGCCGATGCGGCGGTAGACGTGCTGGCTGAGCGCCGCCGACACCGGCCAGCTGAGCGTCCACACCGACAGCACGAAACCGGCGGCCACCGGCGCGAGTCCGAGCACCGACTGCGCGTACGTCGGCAGGAACACGCTCGGCGCCACCATCAGCAGGCCCAGCGCGCCGAGCGCCAGATTCACGGCCGCGATGGTCCGGCGCCGCCAGACCCACCCGGGGATGATCGGCTGCGCGGCCCGCCGTTCCACCACGACCACCACACCGGCCAGCGCCAGACCGGTGCCGAACAGCGTGAGCGAGGGCGCCGACAGCCACGGCCAGGCGACCCCGCCCTGCACCAGCGCGGTCAGCAGTACCCCGCCGCACGCGAACACCGCGAGCGCGCCGGCCCAGTCCACGCGCGCGTGGGTGCCGTTTTCCGGATTCTCCCGCTCGGGCTCGTGCAGATGACGGACGATCAGCCACAGCGCGGCGGCGCCGATCGGCAGGTTGATCAGGAAGATCCAGCGCCAGTCCGCGTACGCGGCGAGCACCCCGCCGAGCCCCGGCCCGGCCACCGCCGACACCGCCCACACCGTGGACAGCCTGGACTGGATCCTCGGGCGCTCGGCCAGCGGATACAGATCGGCCGCGAGGGTCTGCACGGTGCCCTGCAACGCCCCGCCGCCGAGCCCCTGCACGATCCGGAACGCGATCAGCGCCGCCATGTTCCAGGCGCCCGCGCACAGCAGCGAGCCCAGCAGGAACACGACCGCGCCCGTCATCAGCACCGGCTTGCGGCCGAAGGTGTCGGACAGCTTGCCGTAGACGGGGAGCGTGACGGTCACGGCGAGCAGATAGCCGGAGAAGAGCCAGGAGAAGACGGAGAACCCGCCGAGGTCGCCGACGATCTGCGGTACGGCCGTGGAGACGATGGTGGCGTCCAGCGCGGCCAGCGCCATCGCCAGCATCAGCGCGGCGACGACGGCGCCCCGGCGCCGGGTGTCCTGCCTGTGGACCTTGCCGCCGCGTATCGCGGGTGTCGTGCCCCCCATCGGATCCCCTCCCGTGCCCCTTGCACCTATGTCCGGTACGACAGCTTCCCACGGCAGCCGGAACTTGACCCTGACGCAACGGCAGGGTGGAGGCTCTCCGCACCGAAGGGTGGAGACGACCCCGAGGGGATCTCCGCCCGGGGGTGGACCACCCCTAGGGGTACCTCCGTACTACGTCTCGGGGAGGGTTCGTTCCGGCGGAGGACGAGAGGGGCGGGGCCCGGTCCTTAACCTGGCTTTACGCCGCTGGGGGGCGGCCGACCGCACCGGCGGGGTGGGGTTTTCCCCCGGGAAAGAGGGGGCTTCGCACCAGCGCGCCACAGCCCGCCGGCCGCGAGACTCGACGACGTACTCAAGACGACGCCCTGGCAAGCCGGAGCACGCCGGGGCACAACTCACCGATTTGCCAACCGATATAGGAGACATACCGTGACATCGGCTGTGACCATTCCCAGGCACGGGGGCACTGGAGGGCCTACGGCCGTTGCCGCGCGGGCGCGGCAGGTCGTCAAGGCGTACGGGTCCGGCGAGACCCGTGTCGTCGCCCTCGACCACGTGGACGTGGACATCGCGCGGGGCCAGTTCACCGCCATCATGGGCCCCTCGGGGTCCGGCAAGTCCACGCTCATGCACTGCCTCGCCGGGCTCGACACCGTCACCAGCGGCAAGATCTACCTGGACGAGACCGAGATCACCGGGCTGAAGGACAAGAAGCTCACTCAACTGCGCCGGGACCGGATCGGGTTCATCTTCCAGGCCTTCAACCTGCTGCCGACGCTGAACGCCATCGAGAACATCACGCTGCCCATGGACATCGCCGGGCGCAAGCCGGACAAGGCCTGGCTGGACCGCGTCGTGGAGACCGTCGGGCTCGCCGGCCGGCTCAAGCACCGGCCGGCCCAGCTCTCCGGCGGCCAGCAGCAGCGCGTCGCCGTGGCCCGCGCCCTCGCCGCCCGCCCGGAGATCATCTTCGGGGACGAGCCGACCGGAAACCTCGACTCGCGCGCCGGCGCCGAGGTCCTCGGCTTCCTGCGCCGCTCGGTGGACGAACTCGGCCAGACCATCGTGATGGTCACCCACGACCCCGTCGCCGCCTCCTACGCCGACCGCGTGCTCTACCTCGCCGACGGCCGGATCGTTGACGAGATGCACCAGCCGACGGCCGATCAGGTCCTGGACCGCATGAAGGACTTCGACGCCCGGGGGCGCACGTCATGACCGTCATGAAGACCTCGCTGCGCAACTTCTTCGCGCACAAGGGCCGGATGGCGCTCTCCGCGATCGCGGTCCTGCTGTCGGTGGCCTTCGTCAGCGGCACCCTTGTCTTCACCGACACGATGAACACCACCTTCGACAAGCTGTTCCAGGCCACGGCCTCGGACGTGACGGTCAGCGCGAAGGGCTCCTCCGACACCGGGCAGACCACCTCCCGCACCGGCAAGCCGCCGGTCATGCCGGCCTCCGTGGTCGGCGAGGTCCGCGGCGCCCGGGGCGTGCGGAAGGCCGAGGGCACGGTGTTCTCCACCTCGGTCACCGTCGTCGACGCCAAGAAGGACAAGCTCTCGCCCAGCAGCGGCGCCCCGACCATCGTCGGCAGCTGGAACGGCAACGACGCCCGCACCATGAAGATCACCTCCGGTGCGGCGCCCCAGGGCCCGGACCAGGTCATGGTCGACGAGGACACCGCCGCCAAGCACCACCTGAAGCTCGGTGACGACATCGGCATGATCTCGGTCGTGGGCACGCACCACGCGCGCGTGTCCGGCATCGCCGCCTTCAAGGTCACCAACCCCGGCGCCGCGATCTTCTACCTGGACACCAAGACCGCCCAGCAGACCCTGATCGGCAGGACCGGCGTCTACACCAACGTCAACGTCACCGCCGCCCAGGGCGTGACGAACGACCAGCTGAAGAAGAACGTCACGGCCGCCCTCGGCCACGGCTACAGGGTGCAGACGGCCAAGGAGGTCGCCGACGCCAACCAGAAGAGCGTCGAGAGCTTCCTGAACGTCATGAAGTACGCGATGCTCGGCTTCGCCGGGATCGCCTTCCTCGTCGGCATCTTCCTGATCATCAACACCTTCTCCATGCTGGTCGCCCAGCGCACCCGCGAGATCGGCCTGATGCGCGCCATCGGCTCCTCCCGCAAGCAGGTCAACCGGTCCGTGCTGATCGAGGCGCTGCTGCTCGGCGTGATCGGCTCCGTGCTCGGCGTCGGCGCGGGCGTCGGCATCGCGGTCGGCCTGATGAAGCTCATGGGCAGGATGGGCATGCATCTGTCCACCGACGACCTGACCGTCGCCTGGACGACCCCCGCCGTCGGCCTGCTCCTCGGTGTCGTGGTCACCGTCCTGGCCGCCTACCTGCCCGCCCGGCGGGCCGGCAAGGTCTCCCCGATGGCCGCCCTGCGCGACGCCGGCGCTCCGGCCGACGCCAAGGCCGGCACCGTCCGCGCCGTGATCGGGCTGCTCCTCACCGCCGCCGGCGGCTGGAGCCTGTACGTCGCCGCGACCGCCGACAAGGCCAAGGCAGGCTCGGGCTGGCTGGGCCTGGGTGTGGTCGCCACGCTGATCGGCTTCGTCGTCATCGGCCCGCTGCTCGCCGCCGGACTGGTCCGGGTCCTCGGCGCGGTCATGCTGCGGATCTTCGGCCCGGTGGGCCGCATGGCCGAGCGCAACGCGCTGCGCAACCCGCGCCGCACCGGCGCCACCGGCGCGGCCCTGATGATCGGCCTGGCCCTGGTGGCCTGCCTGTCGGTGGTCGGCTCCTCCATGGTGGCCTCGGCCACCGACCAGCTCGACAAGACCGTCGGGACCGACTTCATCATCTCGCCCGACAACCAGCAGCTGATCAAGCCGCAGGAGGTTCAGGCCGTCAAGTCCGCCCCGGGCCTCGCGCGGGTCACCGAGTACCGGCCCACCCAGGCCGACTTCACCACCCCGGACGGCAGGACGCTCAAGGACACCGCCATCACGGGCGCGGACCCGACCTACGCGACCGACCTGCGCACCAAGACGGTCGCCGGTGACCTCAAGGACGCCTACCGGCCCGACTCGATGTCGGTGCACCAGAAGTTCGCCGAGGACCACGGCATCCACCTGGGCTCCAAGATCTCCGTGGCCTTCCGGGACGGCTCCACGGCCCACCTGACGGTGCGCGCGATCACCAGCGACGACACCGTCATCGACAAGGGCGCGATGTACACCTCCCTGGCCACCATGGCCAAGTACATCCCCGCCGACAGGATGCCGCTGGACGAGCTGGTCTTCGCCTCCGCCAAGGACGGACAGCAGGCCGCCGCCTACAAGGCGCTGAAGACCGCGCTGCACAGGTATCCGGAGCTGACCGTGCGCGACCAGACCGACTACAAGAAGGCGCTGAAGGACCAGATCGGCCAGCTGCTGAACATGATCTACGGCCTGCTCGCGCTCGCGATCATCGTCGCCGTCCTGGGTGTCGTGAACACCCTGGCCCTGTCGGTGGTCGAGCGGACCCGGGAGATCGGCCTCATGCGGGCCATCGGCCTCTCCCGCCGCCAGCTGCGCCGCATGATCCGCCTGGAGTCCGTGGTGATCGCCGTCTTCGGCGCCCTGCTCGGCCTCGGCCTGGGCATGGGCTGGGGCGCGACTGCCCAGAAGCTCCTGGCGCTGCAGGGCCTGAAGGTTCTCGACATCCCCTGGCCGACGATCATCACGGTCTTCATCGGCTCGGCCTTCGTGGGCCTGTTCGCCGCGCTGGTCCCGGCGTTCCGGGCGGGCCGGATGAATGTGCTGAACGCGATCGCGACGGACTAGCCGCGCGCTGGGCCGACGTCACGACCACCGCATACGGGGGTTGCGGGGGAAGACCCGGTGCCGGGGAGTCCTGGGGCTCTCCGGCACCGGGTCCTTTTGCGTCCGACCGAGCCGGAATCCACGGGGGTCCGGGTGGGCGCAGCTCCCTGGATGGCCCACAGCAGTACCGGGCACGAGGACGCGGAGTTGTCCACAGGCTCCGACGCCACCCCCGACGGAGTCGTACGCTGGACACCCCCGGCTGCCACCCGCACCGGGCTACTTGCGTTGCCCACCCCTGGACGGAAAAAGCCCCCATGAGCCTGCACGGCCTGCTCGACGCCGTCGTCAAGGACCCCGCCCTCGCGGAAGCGATCACGGCGGCCGCGGACGGCAACCGCATGCACATCGACCTCGTCGGCCCCCCGGCGGCCCGCCCCTTCACGGTCGCCGCCCTGGCCCGCGAGGCGGGCCGTCCGGTGCTCGCGGTCACCGCGACCGGCCGCGAGGCCGAGGACCTGGCGGCGGCCCTGCGCTCCCTGCTGCCCGCCGAGGGCGTCGTGGAGTACCCCTCCTGGGAGACCCTCCCGCACGAGCGGCTCAGCCCGCGCAGCGACACCGTCGGCCGCCGTCTCGCCGTCCTGCGGCGCCTGGCCCACCCCAGCCCCGACGACCCCGAGACCGGCCCCGTCTCCGTCGTCGTCGCGCCCGTGCGTTCCGTGCTGCAGCCGCAGGTCAAGGGCCTCGGCGATCTGGAGCCGGTGTCCCTGAGGACCGGCCGGACCGCCGACCTGAACGACGTCGTGGAAGCCCTCGCGGCCGCCGCCTACGCGCGCGTGGAGCTCGTCGAGAAGCGTGGCGAGTTCGCCGTACGCGGCGGCATCCTGGACGTCTTCCCGCCCACCGAGGAACACCCCCTGCGCGTCGAGTTCTGGGGCGATGACGTCGAGGAGATCCGCTACTTCAAGGTCGCCGACCAGCGCTCCCTCGAAGTCGCCGAGCACGGCCTGTGGGCCCCGCCGTGCCGCGAACTGCTGCTCACCGACGACGTCCGCGCACGCGCGCGTGCGCTCGCCGAGGAGCACCCGGAGCTGGGCGAACTCCTGAACAAGATCGCCGAGGGCATCGCGGTCGAGGGCATGGAGTCCCTGGCCCCCGTCCTGGTCGACGACATGGAACTGCTCCTCGACGTCCTCCCCAAGGGCGCGATGGCCGTGGTCTGCGACCCGGAGCGGGTGCGCACGCGTGCCGCCGACCTCGTCGCCACCTCCCAGGAGTTCCTGCAGGCCTCCTGGGCGGCCACCGCCGGCGGGGGCGAAGCCCCGATCGACGTCGGCGCCGCGTCCCTGTGGTCCATCGCCGACGTCCGCGACCGAGCGCGCGAGCTGGACATGATGTGGTGGTCGGTGTCCCCCTTCGCCGCCGACGAGGAACTGGACGCGGACACGCTCAAGCTCGGCATGCACGCGCCCGAGACCTACCGCGGCGACACCGCGCGGGCCCTCGCCGACACCAAGGGCTGGCTCGCCGACGGCTGGCGCGCGGTGTACGTCACCGAGGGCCACGGCCCGGCCGCCCGCACGGCCGAGGTGCTCGGCGGCGAGGGCATCGCCGCCCGCCTGGACGCTGACCTCGGCGAGCTGAGCCCGTCGGTCGTGCACGTCTCCTGCGGCTCGATCGAGTACGGCTTCGTGGACCCGGCGCTCAAGCTCGCCGTTCTCACCGAGACCGACCTGTCCGGCCAGCGCGCGACCGGCCGCGAGGGCGCCCGGATGCCGGCCCGCCGCCGCAAGACGATCGACCCGCTCACGCTGGAGGCGGGCGACTACATCGTCCACGAACAGCACGGCGTCGGCCGCTACATCGAGATGGTGCAGCGCACGGTGCAGGGCGCCACCCGCGAGTACCTGGTCGTGGAGTACGCGCCCGCCAAGCGCGGCCAGCCCGGCGACCGTCTCTACATCCCGACCGACCAGCTGGAACAGATCACCAAGTACGTCGGTGGCGAGGCACCCACCCTGCACCGGCTCGGCGGCGCCGACTGGACGAAGACCAAGGCCCGCGCGAAGAAGGCGGTCAAGGAGATCGCCGCCGACCTGATCAAGCTCTACAGTGCCCGCATGGCCGCCCCCGGCCACTCCTTCGGCATCGACACGCCCTGGCAGCGCGAGCTGGAGGACGCCTTCCCCTACGCCGAGACCCCGGACCAGCTCACCACCATCGCCGAGGTCAAGGAGGACATGGAGAAGTCCGTCCCCATGGACCGCCTGATCTGCGGCGACGTCGGCTACGGCAAGACCGAGATCGCGGTGCGGGCCGCCTTCAAGGCCGTACAGGACGGAAAGCAGGTCGCCGTCCTCGTACCGACGACCCTGCTGGTGCAGCAGCACTTCGGGACGTTCTCCGAGCGGTACGCGCAGTTCCCGGTGAGCGTGAAGGCGCTGTCCCGCTTCCAGACCGACACCGAGGCCAAGGCCGTCCTGGAGGGGCTGAAGGAGGGCGCGGTGGACGTCGTGATCGGCACCCACCGGCTGTTCTCCGCCGAGACCAGGTTCAAGGACCTGGGCCTGGTCGTCGTCGACGAGGAGCAGCGCTTCGGCGTCGAGCACAAGGAGCAGCTGAAGAAGCTCCGCGCGAATGTCGACGTGCTGACGATGTCCGCGACCCCGATCCCCCGGACCCTCGAAATGGCCGTGACCGGCATCCGCGAGATGTCCACGATCACCACGCCCCCGGAGGAGCGGCACCCGGTGCTCACCTTCGTCGGGCCGTACGAGGAGAGGCAGATCGGCGCCGCCATCCGCCGTGAACTGCTGCGCGAGGGCCAGGTCTTCTACATCCACAACCGCGTCGAGTCCATCGACCGCGCGGCGGCGAGGCTGCGCGAGATCGTCCCCGAGGCACGCATCGCGACGGCCCACGGCCAGATGTCGGAGTCGGCGCTGGAGCAGGTCGTCGTCGACTTCTGGGAGAAGAAGTTCGACGTCCTCGTCTCCACCACGATCGTCGAGTCCGGCATCGACATCTCCAACGCCAACACGCTCATCGTGGAGCGCGGCGACACCTTCGGCCTGTCCCAGCTGCACCAGCTGCGCGGCCGCGTCGGCCGGGGCAGGGAGCGCGGCTACGCGTACTTCCTGTACCCGCCGGAGAAGCCGCTGACCGAGACCGCGCACGAGCGGCTTGCGACCATCGCCCAGCACACGGAGATGGGCGCGGGCATGTACGTGGCGATGAAGGACCTGGAGATCCGTGGCGCGGGCAACCTGCTCGGCGGCGAGCAGTCCGGGCACATCGCGGGCGTCGGCTTCGACCTGTACGTCCGCATGGTCGGCGAGGCCGTCGCGGACTACCGGCGCCAGCTGGAGACCGGCGAGATCGAGGAGGAGCCGCCGCTCGAGGTCAAGATCGAGCTGCCCGTCGACGCGCACGTCCCGCACGACTACGCGCCCGGCGAGCGCCTGCGCCTCCAGGCCTACCGCGCCATCGCCTCCGCCAACAGCGAGGAGGACATCAAGGCCGTCCGCGAGGAACTCACGGACCGCTACGGCAAGCTGCCCGAACCGGTGGAGAACCTGTTGCTGGTGGCCGGCCTCAGGATGCTCGCGCGAGCGTGCGGCGTCGGCGAGATCGTGCTCCAGGGCACCAACATCCGCTTCGCGCCGGTGGAGTTGCGCGAGTCGCAGGAACTGCGGGTCAAGCGCCTCTACCCGGGCACGGTCATCAAGCCGGCCGTCCACCAGGTGCTGGTCCCGCGCCCGAAGACCGCGAAGGTCGGCGGCAAGCCGCTGGTCGGCCGCGAACTGCTGGGCTGGGTGGGCGAGTTCCTGGCCTCGATCCTGGGGTCGTAGGCGGCGTAGAGCTCGTAGGCGGGAGGCGCTGGGCCGCACCGGGCCACGCTCCACGGAGGCACGAGGTGAGCGGGCGTACGCGCTCGCTCGCCGTACTCCCCCTGCCGGGCGCCCTCTGCCCCAACTCGTCGACGGATTGCCCGGGAGTGCCCCTTGAATCCTTATCGGGCGTGGGCCGCGCGGCGGTTACCGTAAGGGACGGAACGATTCCGCCCCTGTCCGACGGGCGGACCCGGGCGAGTGAGGGGGGACGCATCGTGGCGCGTCTGAGGGGTGGGGCGGTCACCGCCGTGGCCGTGCTGGTCGCCGTGACCGGCTGCAAGTCAGGGCAGAGCACGGGATCCTCCGGGTCCCGGGGCGGCGGCAACGGCGCGGTCCTGGCCGCCGTCGACTCACTGGCCGTCAAGGGCCGCGCACCGAAGACCGGTTACTCCCGGGCCCGGTTCGGCACCGCCTGGGCGGACACCGACTCCAACTCCTGCGACACCCGGGACGACATACTCAAACGAGACCTGAAGGCCGTGAAGTTCACCGGCGGCACCTGCAAGGTCTCCTACGGGCTGCTGGAGCCCGACCCCTACTCCGGCAAGGAGATCACCTACCGGCGCGGCAGCAGCCAGGTCGACATCGACCATGTCGTCCCGCTCTCCGACGCCTGGCAGAAGGGCGCCAAGTACTGGGACCCGAGCAAGCGCATAGCGCTGGCCAACGACCCCCTCAACCTCATCGCGGTCGACGCGAGCACCAACCGCGGCAAGGGTGACGGCGACGCGGCCACCTGGCTGCCGCCCAACACGAAGTACCGCTGCACGTATGTGGCCGACCAGGTCGCGGTGAAGAAGAAGTACGGCCTGTGGGTCACCGCCGCCGAGAAAGCCGCCATGAAGAAGGTCCTCTCCGGTTGCCCCCAGCAGAAACTCCCCACGGGCGGCAACCCCACCACGGCACCGGAGCGCTTCCGCGCCCGCTGACCCGGCGAAATCCGTTACCGGGCCGGGTGCGCGCCGCCTGCCGGGCCCGCCTCCGGTGTTCGTCAGCTCCCGGTGACGTGGCTGCGTGGCGCGGGGGCGGGGCGGCCCGCCTTCTCCCAGGAGACGAAGGTGTTGGTACGGGCGAAGACGAAGGCCTTGACCGGGTTGCCGGAGTACGTCCACGGCACGCTGCCGACGTATCCGCCGACCGCGCGGAACTGCTCGACGGCGTCCGCGTACCGCTTCGTCTGGAACAGGGTGTCCGCCAGCAGGTGCCGGACCAGCGGAAGCCGGTGGTGCCCGGCCGGCGTCCGGTCCACGGCGTCCAGGGTGGCGTCCACGGCCGGCTGCACGAACGGCTGGTTGTACACGGGCGCCTTGGGGTCCCGGAACGCGTGCTCCATCAGCGCGTACAGGTAGATCACGGGCAACAGGCTGCCCTGCGGAGCGGAGGCCGCGGCCTGCTCGGCGAAGGCGTACATCAGCTCGTGGGAACCGCGCCACTTGGCGCACCAGTACTGCAAGGCGCTGACATGCGCGCCGAAGTGGTGCGGATCGCGTGCGGTGATCTCCGCCCACAGTGCACGGAAGTCGTCGTGCGGCCAGCCGAGCCCCAGGGCGATGGTGATCTGCGCGATCCAGGGGCACGGGTCCTCGGGCGCCATCCGGGCGGCCTCCCGGCAGGCGGGCAGCGCCTCGGCCAGCAGCCGGTGGAAGCCCTCGAACTGCTCGGCCGTGGTGTGCTTCGCCTGCTTCGCACCGCGGACCTTGCCCGCGAGGGAGACGAGCGCGTCGGCGTGCACGAGCGCGGCGGACGGGTCGTCGGGGTACTCGGTCCTCCACGCCCTGAGCCAGGAGTCGTCCTCGGCGGCGGCGCGCGCGAGGATGCCCAGCCGGTACCACCGCAGGTCCCAGTCGCGGCCCGCCCCGGCCAGGTACACGGCGGCCTGCCGCCAGTCACCGGCGAGAGCGGCCGCCGCGACCGCGTCCGCCTCCGGATCGGGACCCGCGGAACGGGTGTCGAGCTGCGCGGCGGGCACCAGCCCGTACTTGGCGGGATCGATGTTGACCGGCGCCTTGGCCTTCGCCTCGGCCCGAGCGGCGCGCGCCTTGCGGGCATTGCGGGGGATGGTGACGGCCGCGTAGACGAGGGCGCCGGCGCCGGCTATGTCGATCAGGATGTTCATACCGGGTCTTTTCGGGGTCGGGGCCGCAGGAAGAGGCGACCGTTGAGGCTGTCGGAACAGGGCAGCGAAGGCTGTCAGGACGGGGCGTGGGGCGGGGGCCAGGCCGACGTGGTGGGCGGGGGTGCCATGCCGTCGAACGGGGAACCTTCGCCGCCGAACAGCAGAGCGCGCAGCGGTCCTGTGCGGGGTGGATCGGCGACCGCGTGGTCCAGCGCCTCCTCCAGTGCCTCGGCGAGCCCATCGGGTGCCACCTGGCGCGCCGGGGGGCCCGCCCAGCACAGCTCCCACCGGCACAGCCCCGCGTCCAGCGCGGTGAGCAGGGCCAGTTGGCGCAGGGCCGAGCGCAAAGCCGTCCGGGCGAACTCGCGCGACGCACGTCCACTGCTCCGGCCCGCCTCCTCCGACTTGGGCAGCCGGTCGGCGATGTCGAACAGCAGGCCGTGGTCGAGCAGGGCCAGGAGGTGGGCGAGGTGTGGCACTCCGGGTGGGGCGAAGCCCCTCGCACCGGACACCTGGGCCATGGCCCCCAGCAACGGCTCCGCTCCGCGCGCCCAGCCCGCACGCCGGGTCTGCGAGGGCAGTTCGGCCCAGGGCACCCGCCGCCGGGCCAGCGCCTGTGGGCTCAGTACGACCCGCTCCAGCTCGGCGAGGAGGCTGTCGGGCGCCCGGAGCAGTACGGAAGCGGGGCGGCGTGCGAACGCCGGGGTGCGTCCGTCGTCGGGGAGTGCCTCCAGTGCCGCGATGCGGTCGGCCGTGGGCGGGTGGGTGTCGTAGGGAGACCTCTCCTGGGGCACCTCCTCCGGGAGCGGCCCCTCGGCCAGCGCTTTCAGTTCCGCCCGGCGTGTGCCGTCCGCGATGAGGAGGGCGAGCCCACCGTAGAACTGCCCCTCCGGCGGCAGCAGCCCGGCCTCCCATCCCAGCAGGGCGTAACCGTTCAAGTAGAGGTCGTCGGCGGCTTCCAGCACGGGGATGCGGCGCAGTGCGCCGGCCGTGGTGTCCCGTCCGGCGATCCGGGCGGCCACCAGATCGGCCGCGTACTCCTGCCGGCGGCTGACGGCCTCGGTCAGGCGCAGGCACAGCCTGGCGTACGCGGAGAAGACGATGGCCAGATAGTGGTCCGGGCCCCGTGTGGGGTCCCGCTTCACCGGTGGCGGCTCGCCGGCCGCCCGGCGCCGGGCGGCCCGTGCCGCGAACGTCGCCTTCTGCCCGGCCTCATCGACGGCGGCCCGGTGCCGCAACGTGCGCACGGTGTCCAGCAGCCTGCTGCGCAGTGCCCACAGCAGACCGCCCAGCCGGGTGTCGTCGTGCGCGTAGTGCCCCAGCTCGTGCGCGAGTACGGCGTCCAGCTCGTCCTCCGGCAGGCCGATCAGCAGCGCCACGCCGAGGAAGAGCCGGCGTTCGCCCGCCACCAGCCCGAGCCACCGGGCGTCCTCCTGAACCATGGCACCGGCTCCCGGGATCACCCGTATCTCCGCGGGCGGCCGAGTGCCCACCCGCTCGGCCAGGTCATGCACGCGCCGCCACAGCTCCGGCTGCTCCCGCGGCGTCAGCGGCAGACCGGAAGGCCCGTCCCGCCGATCCCCGCGGTCACGGCTGAGCAGCACGACGCGCACCACGCACCAGGCGATCGCCAGTGAGCCCAGGTAGCCCTCCAGCGCCATGACCGTGAAGCCCGGGCCCCGGGCCAGGACGACGTCCAGGACCGCCAGTGCGACGAGGATGAGCACGGCCAGCAGATAGAACCCGATCAGCAGGCCGAGGGCGAGCGCGGCCCGCAGCGAGGTCGCGGGTACGCCGCGGCCCCGTACGGCGGCTTCCTCGGCGGCCGCCCGGCCGACGAGGCGGGACGTCGGACGCATGTGCATCCTTCACAGGGACGGAACGGTCGTGGGACTGGAGAGCCGGTGGTCAGGCCTGGCCGCCCGGCTTCACCCCTTCTTCAGCGCCGCGAGGACCGTCGTCGTCACCTTCTTCGCGGACGCGGCGCCGTTGTCGGTGCCCGCCGTGGACAGCACGGTGACCAAGGAGTTGCCGGAGCGGGCCGCGATCAGCGTGGTGCCGTTCTGCCAGGCGCCGCTCGTCAGCGTCATCGTGTAGGCCTCGTCCCCGAGCCCGGACGTGGACTTGCCCGTGACCTTCACCGTGGCGTGCGTGTCGGTGTCCGTGAACGTGGCGCACTCGCCGGCGACGGTCTGCAGCTGCTTCAGCACCGAGCTCGCGGTGGTGCCCTGGAACGCGTCTATCTCCTGGGCGACCTCCTGGGTCTTGTCGTGGTTCGCGTAGTCGTTCTGCGCGAACGACACGCCCCCCTTGTAACCGGTCACCTGGATCCAGGAGGTGCCCCCCAGCCTGGTGCAGTCCGGCTTCGCGGTGCGCCTGGCGGACGGCGAGAGGAACTGGCTGCCGGTGTCCGCGGAGCCGTCGGACTCCAGCTTGAGCCCGGCGGGGAAGGCCGGCGCGGGTGCCAGCGCGCCCTTCAACCGCGTACCGGTGGGCAGACCGGCGTTCAGGTCCTTCGCCTCGGCCGGCTTGGCGCCCGCGCCGCCGGTGCCGGAGGAGGAGCCGGCGGAGCAGGCGGTGAGGGCCAGCGGGAGCGCCGCGACGGCGAGCAGGGTGGCGGCACGGGGGGAGAGACGCATGACAGTCCTTCAGCAGGTGGTGTGACGGGGGAAGTGTGTACGGCATGCCGTACGGGGCCCGGAACCGGGTCCGGCCGCGCGGGGCGGTGCCCGGGCAGCCGGAGCCGGTGGGACAGGTGCGGTGAGCGATGTGGGGGTGAGCGGCGGTGGCGATGTGGGGTGAGCGGCGATGGGAAGGGCCGGCTCAGCCCGCCTTCTTCCATTCGCCGCAGCCCGTGGTCTTGAAGTAGGCGTCGCCCGGGCTGATGGTGACGACGGCCGTGCCGGTCACGTTGTCGTTGGCGATGAGCGAGTTCAGGCCGTGCTCGGCGTCCTTGGTGCGCTCCCAGTAGCAGTTGTCGTCGGCGGTGTTCCCGGTCGACTTGTAGGTGCCCGGCGCGATGTCCGTGCCGACCTTGTACATGCCGCCGTCGCCGTCCACCGAGGAGGCGGGCGTGCCCTTCGCCTTCGGGTCGACGGCCTCCCAGTCCTTGCAGCCGCTGGACTTGAAGATCTTGTCGGTGGGCTTGATGGTCACATAACTCGTGCCGGTGACGTTGTCGTTGGCCAGCAGCGAGTCCGTTTCACCCTTGGCGTTCTTGGCGCGCTCCCAATAGCACATGTCGTCGGAGTTGCCGGTCGTGCGGTACGTGCCCGGCTTCACGTCCGAGCCGACCTGGTACTCGCCGTCGCCGGCGATGGCGGCCTTCTTCTTCCCGGCCGCCTGGCCGGCCCCCGAGTCCTTCTTGCCCTTCGCGCCGCCGGGGGCGTGCTCGGCGGAGGCGGACGAGCCCTTGTCGCTGCCGCCGGAACCGCCGTCCTTGCCCTTGCTGCCGGCGTTCGCCGACACGGCAGCGATGACCGCGACCCCCACGACGGCGCCCAGCGAGACCTTGGCCTTGATGCCCATGGCGAATCCCTCCCCAAAGCGGCGGCCTCCCCCTCCGGTGGCCGCTCGTTCGCTGGGTCAATAAGAACAGAGCCTGTTAACCGAGTCAACACGGTTCACGGAATAGGATGCGTACACGCCGTGAATGCATGTATCTTGTGTACGCCGGTATGCTCGGCGTCACACGGGACGAGGGGAGCGGGCCGGTGCAGGACAACGCGACAGAGGTGACCGCGGCCGGAATCGCCCGGCTCGCCGGAGTGGGCCGGGCCGCCGTCAGCAACTGGCGCCGCCGGCACGCCGATTTCCCCAAGCCGGTCGGCGGCACCGAGGCCAGTCCCTCCTTCGCGCTCGCCGAGGTCGAGGCCTGGCTGCGCAAGCAGGGCAAACTCGCCGAGGTCCCGCTGCGCGAACGCGTCTGGCAACAGCTCGTGGGACATCCCGAGGGCCCGCTGACCGCCCTGGTGCGCGCGGGCTGTGCCCTGCTGCTGATCCACGAGCGCCCCACCGTCTGGCTCGACGCGAGCGCCGGCTCCGACGCGCGCCTCGCCGCGATGCTGCCGGGCGCGCTGGAGCAGGTGCTCACAGCGCGTTTCGGCAGCGTGCCGGGGCGGGCGGCGCACGGCCGGCGGTCCGCGGGCGCGGGTTCTGCTGTGAACACGTCCGGCGAGGTGGGAGGCGTGAACGCAGGCTCCGCGGCAGCCGGTGTGAACGCGGATGCGTCGGGGCGCGGTGTGAATCCGGCGCTCACGACATCCGGTGTGAACTTCTCACCGCCCGGCCAGCCTGTGAACACCCCACCAGTCGTTCACAACCCCGCCGCCGTTGACGCCACCCCCACAACCACCGCGGGCACCCCCACGGCCACCCCAGGCACCCCCGCCCCGCACACCCCCGCCCTCCGCACCCCCACCGGCCCGCAGCTCCTCCTTTCCGCTCCGCTCCTGCGCGGCGCGGCCGAACTGGCCGCCGAGATCGGGGCGCGGCAGGCCTTCGAGTTCCTGCTCGGCCGGCACCTGGACGCCAACCCCCGCCAGTACACGCTCACCCCAGCCGAACTCGCCGGTCTCATGGCCGACCTGGCCGGCCCCGCCCGTACCGTGCTGGACCCCGCCTGCGGCACCGGCGCCCTGCTGCGAGCCGTCGACACCCGCCCCGACCAGGAGCTCTACGCCCAGGACAGCGCACCCGACCTGGCCGCGCTCACCGCGCTGCGGCTCGCGCTGCACTCCCGGGCCGACGTGCGCGGTGCCGCCGGTGACACCCTGCGCGCCGACGCCCACCCCGAGCTGCGCGCCGACGCGGTGCTGTGCCATCCGCCGTTCAACGAGCGCAACTGGGGCCACGACGAACTCGCCTACGACCCCCGCTGGGAGTACGGCTTCCCGGCCCGCACCGAGTCCGAACTGGCCTGGGTGCAGCACGCGCTCGCCCGGCTGGCCGACGGCGGTACGGCGGTCCTGCTGATGCCGCCGGCCGCCGCCTCCCGTCGTTCCGGGCGCCGGATCCGCGCCGATCTGCTGCGCCGGGGCGCGCTCCGGGCCGTGGTCGCGCTGCCGGTCGGGGCGGCACCGCCGTACAGCATCCCGCTGCACGTGTGGGTGCTGCGCCGGCCCGACCGGACGCCGGCGTCGCCCGAGGTGCTGCTCGTGGACACCGGGAGGTTCGCCGGGGAGGGGCGCGGCGGCCCGGACTGGCCGGCGGTGCGCGAGACCGTCCTGGACGCCTGGCGCGCCTTCGAGCGCGGGGGGCGGTTGGCGGAGCGGCCGGGGCTCGCGCGTTCCGTGCCGGTCATCGAACTCCTCGACGACGACGTCGACCTCGCCCCCGCCCGCCATCTGCCGCCGGCGGCCGTGGCCGACGGCGCGGAGCAGCTTTCGGCGGTGCGCGAGCGCCTCGGTGAGACCCTGCGCCTGACCGCCGAGCTCACGCCGCCGCCCGCTGCCCCCGCGCCGGGCGGGCGTTGGCCGCTCACCACCATCGGTGAACTCGCGCGCGGGGGCGCGCTGATGATGCGCACCGGCGGAAACGGCGGTCACGCGCGCGTGCCCGTGCTCACCGACCACGACGTGCTCGTCGGCACGGCGCCCTCCGGGACGCTTCCGGAGAGCGAGGAGGAGGCGGTGCTGACCGAGCCGGGCGACGTCGTCGTACCGGTGATGGGCGGCGGCTCGATGGCCCGCGTGATCGACGACGCGACGGGGGGCGCCGCCCTCGGGCGCAACCTCGTGCTGCTGCGCCCCGATCGCACGGCGCTCGACCCGTGGTTCCTCGCCGGGTTCCTGCGCGGCACCGCGAACAACCGGCAGGCCAGCAGCTACGCCTCCACCGCGACCCGCCTGGACGTGCGCCGTCTGCAGCTGCCCCGGCTCCCGCTGGACGAACAGCGGCGCTACGGCGCGCGCTTCCGCGCACTCGACGAGTTCGAGCGGGCACTGCGCCACGCGAGCCGGCTCGGGGAACAACTCGTGCGCGGGATGTACGACGGGCTGACGGACGGGACGGTGGCACCGGACTGAGGACCCGGAGCGCGGCAACGGTTCGGTACACCCGGGACCGGCTGTCCTCGGCGGCCTATACGCTCGGACTCAGCACACACGTCCGCACGCATCAGGCCTCCAGGAGCAGCCATGCAAGGCCCCGGCTACGCGCCGCCTCCGCCGCAGCCACCCTCGACCGGGGTGCTGGTCGTGCTGCGCGTGATCTTCGTGGCGGTGGCGCTCCTCAGCATCGGATTCCTGGCGTGGGTGGCGCCGCTGCGCGCGGCCATCGTGACCCGCAGGCCCGCCGAGTGGTGGTTCTTCGGCGCCTCCGTGACCGTCCTCGGCATCTGCTTCGCGCTCTTCAGCACCGACCACACCGACGACTTCAGCTCGGCGAACGGCTCGCTGGGCATGAGCATGTTGCTACTGAACGCCGTCGCCTGCGTCGCCTACTACCTCTACGCGGACATAGGCCACTTCCATCGGCTCCGCCAGGCTCACGCCGGGCAGGTGCCGTTGGGTCCGGGCTACGGGTACCCCCAGCCCGCCTCGCCGTTCACCGCTACGAGCAGGCCGAGCAGGCCGAGCACGCCGAGCACGCCGCAACCCCCGTACGTCGCGCCCCCGATGCCCCACATACCCGCGCCCCATCCGCCCCAGCGCCCGGCGCCCACCCACATCGAGCAGGTCCGCGCCGAACTGGACGAGCTGAGCGACTACCTGCGCCAACACGACGGTCGGCACGACGGCCGGCACGACGGCCCGCACGACGGGCGGCACGACGGTCACGAGGGCGGAAGGTGAGCGGGGCGGCAGGACGTGTGGTCGCCGGCCGGTACGAACTGTCCACGCTCATCGGTCAGGGCGGCATGGGCCAGGTGTGGACGGCGTACGACCGGCGGCTCGACCGGCGCGTGGCGGTCAAGCTGCTGCGCCCCGACAAGGTGGCGGGCCAGGAGGCGGACGAGCTGCGCCGCCGGTTCATGCGCGAGTGCCGGGTGACCGCGCAGGTGGACCACCCAGGCCTGGTGACCGTGCACGACGCGGGCAGTGAGGGCGAGGAACTGTTCCTCGTCATGCAGTACGTCGACGGCGCCGACCTGTCCGACCATCTCGCCGAGCACGACCCGTACCCGTGGCAGTGGGCGGTCGCGGTGGCCGCGCAGCTGTGCGCCGTGCTGAGCGCCGTGCACGCGGTGCCGATCGTGCACCGCGACCTCAAGCCGCGCAACGTGATGGTGAAGCAGGACGGCACGGTCACCGTGCTCGACCTGGGCGTGGCCTCGGTGATGGACACGGACACCACCCGCCTGACCCACACCGGCTCCCCGATCGGCTCGCCCGCGTACATGGCGCCGGAGCAGGCGATGGGCGGCGCGGTCGGCCCGTACACCGACCTGTACGCGCTCGGTGTGCTGATGCACGAACTGCTCAGCGGCGACGTGCCGTTCGCGGGCTCCACGGCGCTCGGGGTGCTGCACCGGCACCTGTACGAGCCCCCGCTGCCCGTGCGGCGTATCCGCCCCGAGGTCCCTGAGGCGCTGGAGACGCTCGTGCTGCGGCTGCTCGCCAAGGACCCGCAGCACCGGCCGGCGTCCGCGCAGGAGGTGTACGAGGACCTGGCGGCGCTCCTGCCCGCGCGGGGGACGCCCACCGGGGCGCCCTTGGATCCCACGCGCCCCTTCCTGCGCCCACACGCCCCCTGGCCGGACCGAGCGCGGACCCCCGCGCCCCAGCCCGCCCCCGTTGCGCCGGCCCCGCAGGTGGCCGGGAAGCCCGATGTCGCCGCCGCCGTCGACGAGGTCAAGCGCCTGCTCGGGGAGGGGCGCATCACCCAGGCCGTGGACATCCTGGGCGCGATCCTGCCCGCCGCCGCCGAGCAGCACGGCGAGCACTCCCCGGTCGTGCGCACCCTGCGCAAGCAGTACGCGGCCACGCTCATGGACGACGGCCAGTACCGGCGCGCGCTGCCCGAACTGCGCAGGCTCGCCGACGAACGCGCCGCCGAGGCCGGCCAGGCCGACCCGCAGTCCCTGCGCTACCGCTACGAGGCCGCGCAGTGCCTGGAGCAGCTGGGCCAGCCGGCGGCGGCCCTCGCCGAGTACCGCGCGCTGCTGCCGTACTACGAGAACCAGTACGTTTCCGGCGACCCGCAGCTCGCCCACGACGTCCGCCGGCGCATCGGCCATCTCCTGCTCGCTCTCGGCGACCGGCCGTCCGCCCACGACACCCTCGCCCGGCTGCTGATGGACGTCGAGCGGCTGCACGGCCCCGGCTATCCGATGGCCATGGAGATCCGGCGCACCCTGCAGTGGCTCGGGCAGGTGCGCGGATAGTTCTTTACCGTTCCCTGGCAGAACTTTGTGATCGTCAGGGGATTGGGTTGCCCGAAGGCTTGATCGGCGCCGGATAGGTTGCGCTTCTCTTTGCCAGGCACGTACGACAGGGGTGGATTCCATGGCCGGCCATCGGCAGTCGAAGAAGCGCAGATTCATCACGTGGGCGGTGGCCGGAGCAGCCGTGGTCGCCGGCGCCGGAATCGCCGCGCAGACCTCCATGGCCGCCACCACCTGGCCGGCGCAGAAGACGTTCACCGGCCACGCGTTCGACACCTGCGCCGCGCCCTCCCTGTCGGCGATGAAGGCCTGGCACACCGGCTTCTACGGGGCGGCGGCGGTCTACATCGGCGGCAGGAACCGAGGCTGCAGCCAGCCCAACCTCACCGCCTCCTGGGTGAAGTCGGTCGATTCCACCGGCTGGAAGCTCATCCCGATCTACGTCGGCGCCCAGCCGCCCTGCCAGTCCGGCTCCAACCCGGAGAAGCTCAGCGCCACCACCGCCGCCTCCCTCGGCAAGACCGATGCGGACGACGCGGCGGCCAAGGCGTCCGGGCTCGGCATGAAGGCCGGCAGCCCGGTCTTCCTCGACATGGAGCCGTACGACGTCACCAACACGTCGTGCAACAACGCCGTGCTGACGTACGTGCGGGCCTTCGACAAGGAACTGCGCGCCAAGATCTACCGCACCGGCTTCTACGGCTTCACCAGCTCCAGCGCCAAGGCGATCGCCACCGCCGGCGACAAGACGGACCTGCCGGGCAACCTCTGGTACGCGCTGTGGGACAAGCAGTACACCACCACCACGGACTGGCCGTGGGGCTCCACCCAGTTCACCGATCACAGCCGTGGTCACCAGTACATGGTGAACAGCAAGGAGACGCGCAACGGCTACACGATCACCGTGGACCGTGACGCGTGGGACGGGCCCGTCGCCATCGTCGGCTGAGGCCGGTCGCCGCGCGGGACAAGCCCTCTGCCGTCCCTCGTGCCCGCCCTGCTGCGGGGCGTGCGGCCGTCACATGGGGGCGTTCCGCCGGTGCGGCGGTGCCCGAAGTCGCGGTGAATCGTTGGTCGAATGGGTTGGCCTGAGCTGAGGCGCTGCCTACCATCGATCACCGCAAGACTTTGTGCACCGTCGCACAATCTCCTCGGGAGGTTTCCTTGCACCGCCGCCGTCGCACCGCGCTCGTCCTCACCGCCGCGATCGCCGCCGCGGCACCCCTGCTGACCGCCTGCGGAAACGATGCGCACCCGGGCGCCGCGGCCGTCGTGGGAGGGCAGCGGATCAGCGTCGCCCAGCTGGAGAGCCGGGTCAACGAGGTCCGCAGGGCGCAGCGGGCCGCGGTGCCGGACGAGACCCAGTACCAGCAGGTCCTCGCCTCCACCAGCAGCCTCACCCGGGACACCCTGCACAACATGGTCCTCGACCGGGTGCTGCACCGCGCCGCGCGGGACGCGGGCATCACGGTCAGCCGCGAGGAGGTCCAGCAGATGCGCACCGGGCTGGAGCAGCAGGCCGGCGGCGCCAAGGGGCTGCAGACCGCCTGGCTGCAGAAGTACGGCATCGCGCCCGCCCGCCTGAACGACAACCTCCGGCTCCAGCTGGAGGCGCAGAAGCTGGCCCGGCAGCTGGGCACCGACACCAGCCAGCCCGCCTTCTGGAAGGCGCTGTCGAAGGCGTCCCAGGAACTCCACATCGACCTCAACCCGCGCTACGGCACCTGGGACGTGCAGAAGAGCAGCCGCGTGGACGCCAGGACACCCTGGGTGCGGGAGGTCACGACGGCGTCGGGCGGGCAGCCGGTGACGGCGTAGCGAGGGGCCGGTCAGGGCGCCGGAACGGTACGGCGGGCAGCCGGGCCGGCTCGGGCAGCCGAGCAGGCCCGGTCATACGATCACACGTCCGTCCCCGCCCTGTGGACAACCGAATCCGCTTCCCGCCGCCGTGGGTTACGTTCGGATCGTGAACGCATCCAGCCCCGATCTCGTCCCCGCCGCCGGCCCCGGTCGCATCGTCCTGCTCACCACCAGCCACCGCGTCGCGCCCGGCCTGCTGTCCTGGCCCGCCTGGCAGGCCCTGCGCACCGCGGACGCCGTGCTGTGCGCGGACGGAGCGCATCCGCAGCTGCCGTATCTGCGCGAGGCCGGCATAGCGGTCGAGGAGGCGTCCCCCACCGCGCAGGAGCTCGTCGACGCCTGCACGGGCGGGCGGACGGTGGTGGTCGTGGCCACCGGTGAGGGGGAGCCCGCGCTCACCGACGGCCTGGCCCGGCTGGCCGGCTCCGGCCGCGTCGCCATGCCCGAGCTGGAACTGCTCCCGGCCTCCTACGACCTGCCCGGTGCCCGGCTGCTGGACCTCGTGCAGGTCATGGACCGCATCCGCGCCGAGTGCCCCTGGTCCTCCCAGCGGACCCATGAGGGCCTGGCCAAGTACGCCATCGAGGAGTCGTACGAACTGGTCGAGGCGATCGAGGCCGGCGACCGCGAGGAGCTGCGCGAGGAGCTGGGAGACGTCCTGCTCCAGGTCGTCTTCCACTCCCGGATCGCCGAGGAGCACCCGGAGACGCCGTTCTCCGTCGACGACGTGGCCGGCGGCATCGTCGCCAAGCTCGTCCACCGCCACCCGCATGTCTTCGGCGACGAGAAGGCCGAGACACCGGAGGACGTCAAGGCGCACTGGCTGCGCACCAAGGCCGAGGAGAAGCGGCGCACCTCGGTCACCGAGGGTGTCCCGCTCGGCCAGCCCGGCCTGGCCCTCGCCGCCAAGCTCGCCTCCCGCGCGCGCACGGCGGGCCTGGACGTGCCGCTCCCGCAGGGCGAGGGCATCGGCTACCAGCTGCTGGCCCTGGCGGCCCGCGCCGAGGCAGAGGGCGTGGACCCGGAGGCGGCCCTGCGCGCGGCGGCGCGTGCGTACCGGGACGCCATCCGGGAGGCGGAGGGAGTCGCCCCCGAGGCGATAGGCGCGGCCCCCGGCGGCCACCGGGACGCGGAGGCCCACCGGGACGTGGAGGCCCACCCGGATCCGGATACCGTCGAGGAGTGACCGACCAGCCCCAACCCCAGTCCGCCCCCGGCCCGGCCCCGGACTCCGCACCCGCCCTGTTCACCTGGGAGTTCGCCACCGACCCGTACCCCGCCTACGCCTGGCTGCGCGAGCATGCGCCGGTGCACCGGACGCGGTTGCCCAGCGGTGTCGAGGCCTGGCTGGTCACCCGGTACGCCGATGCCAAGCAGGCCCTCGCCGACCAGCGGCTGAGCAAGAACCCGGCTCATCACGACGAGCCCGCGCACGCCAAGGGCAAGACGGGCATCCCCGGCGAGCGCAAGGCCGAGCTGATGACCCATCTGCTGAACATCGACCCGCCGGACCACACCCGGCTGCGCCGGCTGGTCAGCAAGGCGTTCACCCCGCGCCGGGTCGCCGAGTTCGCGCCCCGGGTGCAGGAGCTGACCGACCACCTCATCGACCGGTTCGCGGCGAAGGGCTCCGCCGACCTCATCCACGAGTTCGCCTTCCCGCTGCCCATCTACGCCATCTGCGACCTGCTCGGCGTCCCGCGCGAGGACCAGGACGATTTCCGGGACTGGGCCGGGATGATGATCCGCCACGGTGGTGGGCCGCGGGGCGGGGTCGCCCGGTCCGTGAAGAAGATGCGCGGCTACCTCGCCGAGCTGATCCACAAGAAGCGCGAGGCGCTGCCCGCCGAGCCCGCGCCCGGCGAGGACCTCATCTCCGGCCTCATCCGCGCCTCGGACCACGGCGAGCACCTCACGGAGAACGAGGCTGCGGCGATGGCCTTCATCCTGCTGTTCGCCGGCTTCGAGACCACCGTCAACCTCATCGGCAACGGCACCTACGCCCTGCTCACCCACCCCGGGCAGCGCGAGCGCCTCCAGGACTCCCTGGCCCGGAAGGAAAGGGACCTGCTGGAGACCGGAGTGGAGGAACTCCTGCGCTACGACGGCCCGGTGGAGCTGGCCACCTGGCGGTTCGCCACCGAGCCGCTCAGCATCGGCGGACAGCACATCGCGCCGGGGGACCCGGTGCTCGTGGTGCTCGCGGCGGCGGACCGGGACCCGGAGCGGTTCGCCGACCCGGATGTGCTGGACCTCGCCCGCCGCGACAACCAGCACCTCGGATACGGCCACGGCATCCACTACTGCCTCGGCGCGCCGCTCGCCCGGCTGGAGGGCCAGACCGCCCTCGCCACCCTGCTCACCCGCCTGCCCGACCTGCGGCTCGCCGCCGATCCGGCCGACCTGCGGTGGCGCGGCGGGCTCATCATGCGGGGCCTGCGCACCCTGCCCGTGGAGTTCACGCCGGTCCCGGCAGGCACCGGCGATCAGTAGTCCAGGCCCGCGAACCAGTCGCCGCGGCCGCCCGGTGTCAGGTCGAGGAGGTGCCAGACGGGGTTGAGGAGGTCGATGCCGCGCTGGTCGATGTCCTCGGACATGCGCGGGTGGGCGGAGTAGAAGTGGTGGACCGTGCCGTCCGCGTCCCGGGTGAAGACGGAGACGGTGGAGTCCTGCACCCCGTCCTCGTCCTCGCTTCCCAGGTCGTACTTGAAGGTGCTGTCCCCGGTGCTCAGCAGCCGCAGCCGGGACCAGCCGCGGCCCCGGGCGTGCCGGCGCAGGGTGGGCGGGTCGGCGGCCGCGACGACGACGAGGTCGGCGTTCCGGGCGACGTGGTGGGCGACGCCGTTGAAGCCGTCGATCCACAGAGTGCACATCGGACACGGGTCGGTCTGCCGTTTGCCGTACATGAAGTGGTAGACGATCAACGGCCGGCCGGGGCCGGTGAACAGCTCGCTCAGCCTGACCTCGCGGACGGGCGTGTCGCCCGCGTCGAGGTCGGCGGGGTCCTCGAGAAAGACGTAGTCGTCGACGGCGGCGCCCTGCGGAAGCGCCCTGCGCAGGGCCGCGACCCTCTCGCGGTGGCGCATGAGGTCGATCTCTGCGTCGCGGAGTTCCTCGCGTGCGGCGAGGTACTCCGCGGACTCGCCCGCCAGCCGGGTGTGCCGCGCCATCGTGTCCTCCTGGACGGGAAGCCCTCCGTGGGTCATGTCGGGGTCCATGGTCGGGGCCGCCCCGCGCGCCGGGCGTGAGGCGCCGCCGTTTCCGACGGGTGACAAGGACGGCGAGAACCGAGCGGGGCCGGCCGGCCGCGACCCGAGGGTGGCTCAGGTGGCGCTGCCCGAGGCCGTCTCGGGTTTCGTGTGGAGGATCTCGCGGGCCTGGTCCGCGGCGCGGGCGATGCTCTCGGAGACGAAGTCGACGAAGCGGGCGATGTTCTCCAGGCGGGCGGCGGCCGCGGTGCCGGGACCGAGGATGCCGACGCCCTGCCGGGCGATCTCGCCGAGCTGGGCGGTGGACCGGGCGGCGGCCATCGTGGACTGGTACATGACGTCGTCGTCGACGACATAGCGTTCGCGGCGGCGTTCGTCGCGTTCGCGGCGGAGGAGGCCCTGGCTTTCGAGGAACGCGACCGCCTTGGAGACGGATGCCGGGCTGATCTGGAGGTGCCCGGCGAGTTCCGCGGCGGTGAGGCTGCCGGCGTCGGTGGTGTAGAGAGCGGCCAGCACCCGGGCCGTCATCCTGGGCAGGCCCGATTGCATGAAGACGGTGGTGAACGTCTCCTCGTACTCGCGTACGGCTTCGGCATCGCGCCCGTGGGCCTGTGGGGGCGTGTCGGTGTCCCGGGGCGCGGCCTTTCGACGGCGGTGGGCGCGGCGTTCGGTGGCACGGTGGGCCAGGTCGGCGCGGTAGGCGGTGGGGCCGCCGTTGCGCATGACCTCGCGTGTGACGGTCGAGGTCGGGCGGCCGAGGCGTCTGGCGATCTCCGCGTAGGCGAGGCTGTCGGCCAGTCCCAGCGCGATCTGCTGGCGTTCCTGCTGGGTGAGTCTGCCTCCCGGCATCGCGGTCTCCTTCGTGGTCCGTGGTGTCTCCACCGTAGCGTTCATTTTCAACCAAGTGCAACGAACAGATGGGCGCTGTTGCGTTGAATCCAAGACCATTGCAATGATTTCACGGCATCTAGCTGCAGTTATAGAGAGGGAGCGCAACGAACTCGTTGCCAGACATGCGAATGCAACGTAGCGTTTCTGTTGTCGGAAACAACGGGCCGAAGGGGCCCGCGATACAGCAGAAGGAGCGCACGATGCAGAAGTTCGACACCCCCGCCCCGGTCTCGGTCATCCTCGACGTCCCCGCCGGACACATCAGGTTCATCGCCGCCGACCGGACCGACACCACGGTCGAGGTCCTGCCCGCGGACGCCTCCAGGAGCCGCGACGTGAAGGCGGCGGAGCGGATCGAGGTCGCGTACGGCGACGGCGTCCTGCGGATCGAGGCCCTGGAGGCGAAGAACCGGATCCTCGGCAACTCCGGAGCCATCGAGCTGACCGTCCAGCTGCCCGCCGGCTCCCGCGTCGAGGGCAAGGCGGCCCTCGGCGAGTTCCGGGGCGTCGGACGGCTCGGCGACGTCACCTTCGAGGGCGCGCAGGGCACGGTCAAGCTCGACGAGACGGCGAGCGCCGACCTGACCCTCCAGTCCGGCGACATCACGGTCGGCCGCCTGGGCGGCCCCGCACGGATCAGCACCCAGAAGGGCGACCTCCGCATCGCCGAGGCCGCGCGCGGCACGGTCACCCTGCGCACCGAGCACGGCGCGATCTCGATCGGCGCCGCCCGCGGAGTCTCCGCCTCGCTGGACGCCGGCACCTCCTACGGCCGGATCCACAACGCGCTCAGGAACACCGACGGCGCCGCCGTTCTGGACATCCACGCGACCACCGCCTACGGCGACATCAGCGCCCACAGCCTGTAAGAGGGGCACCCTCAGGCCAGGCGATCCCGTCCGTCCAGTTGACTTCCGCGACAGTTCCGAAGGAGCACATCCATGTCCCTCACTCTCACCGGCCAGGACCGTCCGGAGCTGCGGAAGGCCATCGAGGAGATGGTCGAGTCCGGTTTCACCGGGGTGACGGTGCGCGTGCACGACGAGCGGGGCGAATGGGCCGGCGGCGCCGGGAGGCGCAAGCTGGGCGAGAGCGCGAAACCGCCGGTGGACGGGCATGTCCGGATAGGCAGCAACACCAAGACCTTCACCGCGACCGTGGTGCTGCAACTGGCCGCAGAGGACACGATCGGGCTGGACGATCCGGTGGCCGACTGCCTGCCCGAGTTCGGGCTGGACCCGAGGATCACGGTGCGGATGCTGCTGCAGCACACCAGCGGGGTGTTCAACTTCACCGGCGAGTACTACTACGACGGGACGTTCGCGCCGGGCATCCCCGCCACGACCGCGGGCCGGGAGTGGGTGGACAACCGGTTCAAGACCTACCGGCCGGAAGAACTGGCGCGGTTGGCGTCCTCCAGGCCGGCGCGGTTCGAGCCGGGGACGGACTGGAGCTACTCCAACACCAACTACGTGCTGGCCGGGCTGCTGGTCGGGAAGGTGACCGGCCACTCGCTCGCCGAGGAGATGCAGCGGCGGATCCTGGGGCCGCTCGGGCTGTCGGGCACCGTGCTGCCGGGCACCGGCCCGGAGATCCCCGAGCCGCACGCCCACGCCTACTACCGCTACGAGGAGGACGGCGAGCAGAAGACGGTCGACGTCACCCGCCAGAACCCCTCCTGGATCTCCACCGGCGGAGACATGATCTCGACGACCCGGGACCTCCACACCTTCATCTCCGCCCTGATGAGCGGCAAGCTGCTGCCGGCCCCGCTGCTGGCCGAGATGTGCAAGCCGCATCCCAAGGCCGGCTACGGCCTGGGGGTGTTCGTGCAGGACGCGGGCGACAACGGCGGCACCGTCATCACCCACAACGGCGGCATGGCGGGCCACGCGGCGCTGATGTACAGCACGCCCGACGGCGGCAAGACCCTGACCGCCGCGCTGAACTACGTCGACGACGCCGCCCTGTCCATGGCGATGGCGTTCCAGGAGGCGACGCAAAGGCTCGTCCAGGAGGTGTTCGGAGGCGGGCAGGACGGCCAGGCTCGGTAGCAGGGGCCGAGCGGCGTGGATCCGCGGGGCCACGTACGGGCGGCGTGGATCCGCGGGGCCACATACGGGCGGCGTACTCCGGCACCGCGTCGGAGTGCGCCGTTCGTTCGTGTTCACCGGCCCCGGGGACAAAGCGGACAGGACGGGAGTGTCGGTGCCGCGCGAGGGCGAGATGATAAACATTCAACTCTGTGATCTTCACGTGATCTGCGCGGCATGAACTTGTGACAAGTGATCGTCTGCCGATACGTTCACCCATCAGCGTGGCGAGAGGCACGAGTTCGCCGCGCGGGTCCCGCTGTCGCACGAAAGGCTTCCGCATGCTCTCCGGGAACGGTCGTCACCGTCGCCCCCGTCAGGCTCCGGCCCTCCTCGTCGCGGCCGGCGTGACCGGCTCCGCCATCGCCATCCCCCTGCTCGGCGCCGCCAGCGCCAACGCGGCCGACGGCACCACCTGGGACAAGGTCGCCGAGTGCGAGAGCGGCGGATCCTGGAGCGCGGACACCGGCAACGGCTACTACGGCGGTCTGCAGATCTCGCAGGACGACTGGAACAAGTACGGCGGCACGCGGTACGCCGAGAGCGCCGACCAGGCCAGCCGCTCCCAGCAGATAGCCGTCGCCGAGAAGATCCTCGCCGACCAGGGCACCAAGCCGTGGGCCATGTGCGCGCTGACCGCCGGGCTGACCTCCCACTCCGGTTCGGTCGACGTCGACCCCGGTGTCGGCGGCTCCGGCGACAGCGGCGCTTCGGGTGACGCGTCCGGCTCGGCCGGCGGCTCCGACTCGTCCGGTCTGCCGGATTCGTCCTCCTCGGACTCCGGTTCCGGCTCTGCCTCCGACTCCGCCTCGAACTCCTCCGGCTCGGACTCGACCGGCTCCCCCACGGGCGAGGGCGCCACGCCGACCCCGAGCGGGCACACCGCCGGGACCCCGGACGGCATCGGCGGCTCCATCGGGACCAGCACCCCCAAGTCCGACAAGACTGACAAGTCCGGCTCGCCCGACGGCGGAAGTTCACAGGGAGGCGACAGCTCTCCCACAGCCACCCCGAGCGCCGACAACCCGGACAAATACCAGCAGAGCGCCGGTTCCTGGAGCCTGGTCGACACCGGCGCGCTCAGCAGTGGCGGACGTCACCGTGGCGGGAGTGCGGACGAAAGCGTGACAAACGGTCAGAACGCCACATCTTCCGGCCGTCACGCCAGTCCTGAAGCGGGCACCTACACCGTCCGCGAGGGCGACTCCCTCGCCTCCATCGCCGACTCCCTTGGCGTCGACGGCGGGTGGCGGGCGCTCTACGACGCCAACAAGATGGCCATCGGCGCCGACCCGAATCACATCACCGCCGGTCAGACCCTGAAAGTCGGGGGCGAAAAGGGCGGCGAGTAGGGGCAGTTGACGCCCCGTTTCGCGGCTGATGTCCCTTTTGGCGAAAGTGTGGGATGAGTCTCAGAAGCCCTGATCGTCTTTGAAAATCCGACGATCGCATGTCTACGGTCAGGACCGCTCGTCACCACGAGCCCCGGCCGTCGCAACGCCGAATCCTGCCAGCGACTGCCCGGGAACAGTCGTCGCGTCAAGCGCCGTAGGCAGGAGCGGGGGACCCAAGGTAAGCGCCGGGCCCAGCGGTTGACGCTGGACCGGCTTGGGGTGAAGCCGCGCCTCGCATGAGCGAGTGCGCGGCCGGGCAACTCAACCGGCCCGAACCCGACAGCTCACCTCGCAGGCGTCGGTGAGGGGATCGATCCATGCTGTTCTCCGGCAAGGGCAAGCACCGTCGTCCGTCCAAGACCGTCCGCGCCATCACGCTCGCCGGTGTCACCGGCGCCGCTGTCGCCGCCCCGCTGATGGCGGCCGGCAACGCCTCCGCCGCCACCGCCTCCCAGTGGGACGCCGTCGCCCGGTGCGAGTCGGGCGGCAACTGGTCCATCAACACCGGCAACGGCTTCTACGGCGGCCTGCAGTTCACCAACTCCACCTGGGCCGCGTACGGCGGCACCGCCTACGCCGCGCGTGCCGACCTCGCCACCAAGGCGCAGCAGATCGCCATCGCCGAGAAGGTCCTCGCGGGCCAGGGCAAGGGCGCCTGGCCGGTCTGCGGCACGGGCCTGACCAGCGCCGCCTACAACGGTTCCGCCCCGACGGCCACCAAGTCCCGCAGCACCGCCACCCGCTCCACCGACCAGCAGGCCGCCACCCGCTCCACCACGCGGACGGCGCCGAAGGCGAGCAAGACCGTCACCACGCCGACCGGCAAGAAGGTCAAGAAGGGCGACGGCGAGTACAAGGTCGTCAAGGGTGACACCCTCAGCGCCATCGCCGAGAAGCACGGTGTGAAGGGCGGCTGGCAGAAGCTCTTCCAGCTGAACAAGGGCATCGTCCAGGACGCGAACCTCATCTACCCGGGCCAGCAGCTGCACCTGAAGTGACACCTGGCTCCGAACGGACCCGCAGTGCCCTCACATCCCCGGCCCGCACACTGAAGGCCCCGTGAGGGCCACCCCCGTCCCCACGGGCTCCCCGCCCCGGCGCGTGTTCCCCCGTACGCGCCGGGGCGGGGTCTTTCGTTTCCGCGCGCTGTTTCCCCACTCTTCGGCCGGGCCTCATCGGCAGGCCCCTTTGTTCCGTGGGTGAACAATGGGTACCGTCTGCGTGTCCCTCCTGTCCACGGGACGGTCGGTCGGTGGCCGGCGCCCCGGGGACGGTTAGGCTCTAGTCGCAAGGCACAGCCGTAAGGCAGAACGCCCCCGCACTTCCAGCGTCACATCCCAGAAGGAGATGCTCGTGCCGTCCATCGACGTCGTCGTAGCCCGGGAAATCCTGGACTCCCGAGGCAACCCCACGGTCGAGGTCGAGGTCGGCCTCGACGACGGCAGCACGGGTCGTGCCGCCGTCCCGTCCGGCGCCTCCACCGGCGCCTTCGAGGCCATCGAGCTCCGCGACGGCGACCCCAACCGCTACCAGGGCAAGGGCGTCGAGAAGGCCGTCCTCGCCGTGATCGAGCAGATCGGCCCGGAGCTGGTCGGCTACGACGCCACCGAGCAGCGCCTGATCGACCAGGCCATGTTCGACCTGGACGCCACCGACAACAAGGGCTCCCTCGGCGCCAACGCCATCCTCGGCGTCTCCCTCGCCGTCGCCCACGCCGCCTCCGAGGCGTCCGACCTCCCCCTCTTCCGCTACCTGGGCGGCCCCAACGCGCACCTGCTGCCGGTGCCGATGATGAACATCCTCAACGGCGGCTCGCACGCGGACTCCAACGTGGACATCCAGGAGTTCATGATCGCCCCGATCGGCGCGGAGTCCTTCTCCGAGGCCCTGCGCTGGGGCGCCGAGGTCTACCACACCCTCAAGTCCGTCCTGAAGTCCAAGGGCCTGTCCACCGGCCTCGGCGACGAGGGCGGCTTCGCCCCGAACCTGGGCTCCAACCGTGACGCCCTGGACCTGATCCTCGAAGCGATCAAGCAGGCCGGGTACGTCCCCGGTGAGCAGATCGCCCTCGCGCTCGACGTGGCCGCCTCCGAGTTCTACAAGGACGGCAAGTACCTCTTCGAGGGCAAGGAGCGCTCCGCCGCCGAGATGACGGAGTACTACGAGGAGCTCGTCGCGGCCTACCCGCTCGTCTCCATCGAGGACCCGCTGTTCGAGGACGACTGGGCCGGCTGGAAGGTCATCACCGACCGCCTCGGCGACAAGGTCCAGCTGGTCGGCGACGACCTGTTCGTCACCAACCCCGAGCGCCTCGCCCGCGGCATCGAGGAGGGCACCGCCAACGCCCTGCTGGTCAAGGTCAACCAGATCGGCTCGCTGACCGAGACCCTGGACGCCGTCGAGCTGGCCCAGCGCAACGGCTTCAAGTGCATGATGTCCCACCGCTCCGGCGAGACCGAGGACGTCACCATCGCCGACCTCGCCGTCGCCACCAACTGCGGCCAGATCAAGACCGGCGCCCCGGCCCGCTCCGAGCGCGTCGCCAAGTACAACCAGCTGCTGCGCATCGAGGAGATCCTCGACGACGCCGCGGTGTACGCCGGCCGCAGCGCCTTCCCGCGCTTCAAGGGGAACCACGAGATCTCCAAGGGCTGAGCCGACCCGGGCCAAGTCTTAGCCAGTCGTACGTACGTCCCCGTACCCGGTCCCGTACCGTGTCCGGGGACGTACGCACGTGTGAAGGACACCGGCAAGGGGAGGCGGGAGAAGCCAGATGGCCGTGAAGGACCGGGACCGTTTCTCCACCACGACCAGGCTGCGGCTGCTCGGCGAGCAGACGGCGGCCCGCGTGTACCGCTCCCAGACCAGGCGCCAGGCCCGCCGCTCCCGGCTCACCGGGCGTGCGGCGCTGCTCGCGCTGGTGCTGTGTTCCCTGATCGTCGCGCTCGCGTATCCGATGCGGCAGTACGTCTCCCAGCGCGCGCAGATCTCCGACCTCCAGCAACAGCAGGAGCAGGCCAGCAAGCGGGTCGAGCAGCTGCGCGACCTCAAGGCCCGCTGGCAGGACGACTCCTACGCCGAGCAGCAGATCCGGCGCCGGCTGCACTACGTGATGCCGGGGGAGACCGGGTACGTGGTGATCGACCCGGGCGCGGCCAAGCAGTCCCGCGCCGACCTCGGGGCCGCCCGCCGGCCCTGGTACGCGAACGTCTGGGACGGCGTCGACAAGTCCGACGCCTCCGACCAGTGAACCGACAGAAAGCCTGACGAGAAAGCAGTCATGGAAACGCCCCCGCCGCCCACTGAGCGCACCGAGCCCACCGACGCCGACGTCGAGGCCTTCCAGCAGCAACTCGGCCGCCCGCCGCGGGGCCTGCGGGCCATCGCACACCGCTGCCCGTGCGGTCAGCCGGACGTCGTGGAGACGGCACCCCGGCTGCCCGACGGCACGCCCTTCCCGACGACGTACTACCTGACGTGCCCGCGCGCCGCCTCGGCGATCGGGACGCTGGAGGCGGACGGCGTCATGAAGGAGATGACGGAGCGGCTGCAGACCGACCCGGAACTGGCCGCCGCCTACCGGGCCGCGCACGAGGACTACATCCGGCGCCGGGACGAGATCGAGGTCCTGGAGGGCTTCCCCAGCGCGGGCGGCATGCCCGACCGCGTGAAGTGCCTGCACGTGCTGGTGGCGCACTCGCTGGCCGCCGGTCCGGGCGTGAACCCGCTCGGCGACGAGGCGATCGCGATGCTGCCGGAGTGGTGGCGCAAGGGACCGTGCGTGCAGCCGCTCCAGGCTCCCGATCCGGCGGACGAGCACCCCGGTGAGGAGGGTGCTGTGTGGGACCCCGCAGAGGTCCGCAGCGGCTTCTTCGCCCACCGGCCGATGGTTCCGGAGGGCTTCTCCCGGGTCGCCGCCGTCGACTGCGGCACGAACTCCATCCGGCTGCTGGTCGCCGACGTCAACCCGGCCACCGGCGAACTGCTGGAGCTGGACCGGCGCATGACGATCGTGCGGCTCGGCCAGGACGTGGACCGCACCGGCCGGCTGGTACCGGAGGCGCTGGAGCGGACCTTCGCCGCGTGCCGGGAGTACGCCGGGGTCATCCGCGAACTCGGCGCCGCCGAGGTGCGGTTCGTCGCCACCTCCGCCTCCCGGGACGCCGAGAACCGGGACGACTTCGTACGGGGAGTCGTGGACATCCTCGGCGTCGAGCCCGAGGTGATCTCCGGCGACCAGGAGGCCGGGTTCTCCTTCACGGGGGCCACCAAGGAACTCGAGGGACGGGCCGACCTCGCCAAGCCGTACCTGGTGGTGGACATCGGCGGCGGCTCCACCGAGTTCGTCGTCGGCGACGAGCAGGTCCGGGCGGCGCGGTCCGTGGACGTCGGCTGTGTGCGGATGACCGAGCGGCACCTGGTGCACGACGGCAAGGTGAGCGACCCGCCCACCGAGGAGCAGATCGCCGCCATGAGGGCGGACATCGAGGCGGCTCTGGACCTCGCCGAGGAGACCGTCCCGCTGCGCGAGGCGCGCACGCTGGTGGGCCTCGCCGGGTCCGTCACCACCGTCTCGGCCATCGCGCAGGAACTGCCGGAGTACGACTCCGCGCGCATCCACCACTCCCGTGTCTCCCGCGACCGGGTGCGCGAGATCACCGAGTGGCTGCTGCGCTCCACGCACGCCGAGCGCGCCGCGATCCCGTCCATGCATCCGGGCCGGGTCGACGTCATCGGCGCGGGCGCCCTCGTACTGCTCGCGATCATGGAGCGGACCGGCGCCGAGGAGGTCGTGGTGAGCGAGCACGACATCCTCGACGGCATCGCGTGGTCGGTGGCGTAGCTCTCTTTTGTTACCCGTGGGTAGTCATCTGCTGAGCAGGTCGGATAACGTTTGAGCGGCATGGGGGGCCCTTCGGGGCCCCTTCGTCGCGACCGCTCCGGAAAAGTTCGTGAAGTTCTTCACAAGGAATTCGGCCCGGTCGGGCCGCGAAAGGGTGCCGGTTGGCCCTTCCGGGGGCCCAAAGGTCGTTTGAACATGTTCAGATGGAGGATGCGGGCGGCCGCGGAAAGGGTCGTTCCGGGGATGTCACGGCACCCTCACCGCCGCCCCGCCGACCCGGAGAGGCAGCTCACGCGGCATTGACAATGGCCCAAAGGGGGCTGCGGTTCCGCTCGCCCGCCATGACCTGAGTCACGTGGGTCGCGGAGTGTAGCACAGCCCCTGTCAGACCTTGTGAAGGGGCGCACGAGCACCCCCTCCAAGGCGGGTGGATACTCGATGGCATGAGCACCACGGAGCGTCCCAGGATCCTCGTAGTAGGCGGTGGGTACGTAGGCCTGTACGCAGCTCGGCGCATTCTCAAGAAGATGCGCTACGGAGAGGCGACCGTCACGGTCGTCGACCCCCGGTCGTACATGACCTACCAGCCCTTCCTCCCCGAAGCCGCCGCCGGCAACATCTCCCCTCGCCACGTCGTCGTCCCGCTGCGACGCGTGCTGCCGAAGGCGGAGGTCCTCACCGGTCGGGTCACCACCATCGACCAGGACCGCAAGGTCGCCACGATCGCCCCGCTGGTGGGCGAGGCGTACGAGCTGCCCTTCGACTACCTCGTGATCGCGCTCGGCGCGGTCTCCCGCACCTTCCCGATCCCCGGCCTCGCCGAGCAGGGCATCGGCATGAAGGGCATCGAGGAGTCCATCGGTCTGCGCAACCACGTCCTCGAGCAGCTGGACAAGGCCGACTCCACCACCGACGAGGAGATCCGCCGCAAGGCGCTCACCTTCGTCTTCATCGGCGGTGGCTTCGCGGGTGCGGAGACCATCGGCGAGGTCGAGGACCTGGCCCGGGACGCGGCCAAGTACTACAAGAACGTGTCCCGTGAGGACATGCGCTTCATCCTCGTCGACGCCGCCGACAAGATCCTCCCCGAGGTCGGCCCCAAGCTCGGCCAGTACGGCAAGGAGCACCTGGAGAGCCGGGGCGTGGAGATCTACCTCTCCACCTCCATGGACTCCTGCGTCGACGGCCACGTGGTGCTGAAGAACGGCCTCGAGGTCGACGCCAACACGATCGTGTGGACGGCCGGCGTCAAGCCGAACCCGGCCCTCGCCCGCTTCGGTCTGCCCCTCGGCCCGCGCGGCCACGTGGACTGCGAGCCGACCCTCCAGGTCAAGGGCACGGACTACATCTGGGCCGCCGGTGACAACGCACAGGTCCCGGACCTCGTCGGCCGCAAGGCGGGCAACGAGAACGCCTGGTGCCCGCCGAACGCCCAGCACGCGCTGCGCCAGGCCAGGGTCCTCGGCGACAACGTGGTCTCCGGTATGCGGGGCTTCCCGCAGAAGGAGTACGAGCACGCCAACAAGGGTGCGGTCGCCGGTCTCGGCCTGCACAAGGGCGTGGCGATGATCGTCATGGGCAAGATGAAGATCAAGCTCAAGGGCCGCCTCGCCTGGTACATGCACCGTGGCTACCACGGCATGGCGATGCCGACCTGGAACCGCAAGATCCGCGTCTTCGCCGACTGGACGCTCGGCATGTTCCTCAAGCGCGAGGTCGTCTCCCTGGGCGCCATGGAGAACCCGCGTGAGGAGTTCTACGAGGCCGCGAAGCCGGCGCCGGTCGCCGCCGCCAAGACCGAGGAGAAGGCCAAGGCCTCCTGACCCCGGTCGGGTGAACACGCCGAAGGGGCCGCCTGCCATCCGTGGTGCGGGCGGCCCCTTCGGCGTGCCGGCGCGCCTGCCGCCGAGGCCGGCGACACACTCCGGTCAGGTGGACACGGCGGGTTCCGCGACCTGCCGGGGCGCGTGGTGCGGGGTCTTGATGCTGTCGAGCACCTGCCGGTAGTCCCGGTCGACGGCGGCCCGCTGCCTGCCGGTGCCGACGGTCATGACCACGATCGACTGCTTGCCGTGGTCGACGAGGCGGATGTGCCCCACCCTGCCCTCGGCGCCGACGAGCCTGGCCTCCAGATACCGGTCGCCGTCCTTGGTGCCGGCATGGACGTCGGTGCTGTGCAGCCGGGCGCTGGTGTCGCCGCTGTTGTAACCGTCCACCGCGGCCTTGAGACCCGTTCTGAGATCCCACGGCTTGTCCGGGGCCTTGCCGGGCCCGTCGAAGACCGAGAAGCCCAGGGCTCCGTATCCGGTCGGCACCACGTAGTCGCGGCTGTTGACTCCGTGATCGCTGTATTTCTGCACCACGGGCTTTCCGGGGAGCCGGACGGTGATGCCGCTCGGGGAGTCGGTGATCTTCTGCCACTGCGTGGCGGCGAACGCGCTGCCCTGCGACAGCACACCTCCGGTGATCACCGCCGTCGAGGCGGTGAGCAGGGCGAGACGGTGGAACTTGGAAAGACGAACCATGGCAATGCACATCCGATGAGGAGAAGGGGAAGCCGGGTACGCCATCCATTACGGCCCGGCCTTCCGGTACGCGTCATGCCCCTGCAAGTCGTGGCTTGACCGACGGCGCGGCTTCGCGCACACTCCGCCCCCATCCGCGTGGCCCATACAGCTGTTTTTCCCACTTGTAACTCCTTTGCGGGACTGCGCCGGAGGGCCAACGGTGTTTACGTGGTTACCGGCATCCGGGATCTCGTCTTGGAGGTGTGCGCCATGACTGACGCCGCGTCGCGGCTGAGGAGTCTTGCCGAGCAAGGGCTGGGAGCCCCGCTCCCGGTACGGATCCGTGCCTGGGACGGGTCGCAGGCCGGGCCGCCGGACGCGCCGGCGCTCGTCCTGCGCAACCGCCGGGCCCTGCGCCGCATGCTGTTCAAACCGGGCGAGCTGGGCCTCGTCCGCGCCTGGGTCGCGGGCGACCTGGACATCGAAGGCGACCTGTACAGCGCGCTCGACGCCCTGGCGGGCCACGTCTGGGAGCGCGGCGAGGACGCCCCCGGCCTGCTCCGGTCCCTGCGCGACCCCGCCGTCCGGGCCGCCGGCCGCGAACTGCTGAAGCTGGCCGGGCCGCCGCTGCCGCCCGCCCCGCCGCGCGAGGAGGTCCGCAGACCGCGCCGGCATCTGCACACCCGGCGCACCGACAAGCAGGCGATCAGCCACCACTACGACGTCGGTAACGACTTCTACGAGATCGTGCTCGGCCCCTCGATGGTGTACTCGTGCGCCTACTGGGAGGACGCCGGCACCCTGGAGACCGCCCAGCGGGACAAGCTCGAACTCGTCTGCGCCAAGCTCGGCCTGAAGCCCGGTCAACGGCTGCTGGACGTCGGCTGCGGCTGGGGCTCGATGGCGATCCACGCGGCCCGTGAGCACGGGGTGAGCGTCGTCGGGGTCACGCTGTCGCAGGAGCAGGCGGCGTACGCCCGAAAGCGGGTCGCCGACGAGGGGCTGACCGACCGGGTGGAGATCCGGGTCCAGGACTACCGGGACGTCAAGGACGCCCCCTTCGACGCCATCTCCTCCATCGGCATGGCCGAACACGTCGGCGCCGAGCGGTACCTGGAGTACGCCCGCCGGCTGCACGACCTGCTGAAGCCCGGCGGGCGGCTGCTCAATCACCAGATCGCCCGCCGCCCCCAGCACGACGAGTCGGCGTACGCCGTCGACCCGTTCATCGACGCCTACGTCTTCCCCGACGGCGAACTCGCGCCCGTGGGCACCACCGTCACCCAGCTGGAGCGCGCCGGGTTCGAGGTGCGGGACGTGGAGTCGATCCGCGAGCACTACGCCCGCACCCTGCGCCGCTGGGTCGCCAACCTGGAGGGGGAGTGGGACCGCGCGGTCCGCCTCACCAGCCCCGGCCGCGCCCGCGTCTGGCGGCTGTACATGGCCGCCTCCGCGCTCGCCTTCGAACGCAACCGGATCGGCGTCAACCAGGTCCTGGCGGTCCGCACCCCGGAGTCGGGCGCGTCCGGGCTGCCGCTGCGCACCCGCACCTGGAACACCTGAACCGGGTACGGCAGAAGGGGGCCCCGTTGCCCGGGGCCCCCTTCACCGTCGTACCACCGCTACTCGGCCTTGATCGCCGCCAGCATGTTCAGCCTGGCCGCGCGCCGGGCCGGCCACAGCGCGGCGAGGACGCCGACCGTGCCCGCCAGCAGCAGGAAGACCGCCATCCGGCCCCAGGGCAGGACCAGTTCGTACGTCGGCATCTTCGTGCCCAGCAGCTGACCGGCCGCCCAGCCGAAGAACACGCCGAGGCCGATGCCGAGCACGCCGCCGAACAGGGAGATCACCAGGGACTCCAGGCGGACCATCCGCTTGACCGCCTTGCGGTCCAGGCCGATCGCGCGGAGCATGCCGATCTCCTGGGCGCGTTCGAACACCGACATGGCCAGCGTGTTGATGACGCCGAGGACCGCGACGATCACCGCCATGCCGAGCAGGCCGTAGAGCATGTTCAGCATCGTGGTGAAGATCTGCGCGATGCTGTTGGAGATGTCCTGCTTGTCCTGGATCTTGATCGCCGGGTTGGTGCCGAGGACCTTGGTCAGCCGGGTCTTCGTCGCGTCGGAGGGGCCGTTCGCCGTCTTGACCATGACCTGCATGTCGGCCGGGTCCTTCAGGTGCGGGGTGAGGACCTTGTTGTCGAGCATGATGCCGTTGATCATGTCGTTGCCCTCGTAGACACCGGCGACCGTCAGCGTCCGGGCCTTGCCGTCCTCGAAGTGCGCGGTGAAGTGCGAACCGGGCGTCCAGCCGTACTCCTTGGCCCGGTCCTTGTCCACGACGGTCTGCGAGCCGCCCACCTCGAACGTGCCCTCGTCCACCTTCAGATCGGTCAGCTTCCCGATGGACGAGCCGTCGACCCCGGTCAGGAACTCGGTCTTGCCGTCGATGCGGGAGGCGGCGTTGCGCAGCGGGCTGCTGGCGGTGACGCCGTCGGCGGCGGCGAGCCTGGTCGCCACGTCGGGGGAGAGCGGGGAGCGGTTGGCCATCGAGACGACGTAGTCCGCGCGGATCGCCGAGGACGCCATCTTGTCGATGGCGGTCTGCAGGCTGCCCGCCATCACCGTCATCCCGGTGATCAGGGTCAGGCCGATCATCAGCGCGGACGCGGTGGCCGCCGTACGGCGCGGGTTGCGCACCGAGTTCTGGCGGGCCAGCTTGCCCGAGACGCCGAAGGCGCGCAGCAGCGGGGCGGCGGCCGCGATCAGCGGGCGGGACAGCAGCGGGGTCAGGATGAACACGCCGATGATGAGCAGGACCGCGCCGATGCCCATGGGACCCTGGGCGGAGTCGGTGTTCATCGTCGTGGCCGCGAGGACCACCGCGACGCCGGCTGCCGCGAACAGCGCGCCGAGCGTGTTGCGCAGCACCAGCGACTTGGTGGTGGCCTTGGCGTGCACGCTGCTCATCGCCGCCACCGGCGGGATCTTCGCGGCCCGGCGGCCGGGCAGCCAGGCGGCCAGCATGGTGATGAGGATGCCGACCGCGAGGGCGGCCACCACGGTGCCGGGGCTGATCACCAGCGGCCCGTCGGGCACGCTCGCGCCGAAGGAGCCCAGCAGCGAGCGCAGGCCCGCGCCGATGCCGATGCCGGCGGCGAGCCCCGCCACCCCGGCGACCGCGCCGACCGCGAACGCCTCGATCAGCACCGAGCGGGTCACCTGGCGGCGGGAGGCGCCGACCGCGCGCAGCAGGGCCAGTTCCCGGGTGCGCTGGGCGACCAGCATGGTGAAGGTGTTGGCGATGATGAACGTGCCGACGAACAGCGCGATACCCGCGAACACCAGCAGCGCCTGCTTCAGGCCGCTCATCGAGTCGGCGATCTGCTTCGCCTGGGCGTCGGCGAGCTGCTTGCCGGTGGTGGTCTCCACCATCTGCGCGGGCAGGGCCTTGTCCAGCTCGGCCTTCAGCGCGGTCTGGCTGGTGCCGGCCGCTGCCTTGACGTCGATCTCGTCGAAGGTGCCCTTCTTGCCGAACAGTTGCTGCGCGGTCGGTGTGTCGAACAGCGCGAGGCTGCCGCCCGCCGACACATTGCCGTCGTCGGTGGTGAAGATGCCGGCGAGGGTCGGGGTGAGGACCGGGCCGTTCACGGACAGGCGCACGGTGTCGCCGACCCGGTAGCCGGCCCGCTCCGCGGTCCTGGAGTCGAGCAGGACCTCGCCCGCGCCGCGCGGGGCGTGGCCGCTGACCAGCGGGTACCGGGCGTCCTTGGTGCCCCAGTAGTTGCCGCCGTTGGACTGCCAGTCGCCGCCGACCAGTTTGCCGTCCTTGCCGGCGACGGCGGTGAAGCCGCTGACGACACCGGTCGCGGAGGCGGCGCCCGGGAGCTTCGCGGCCTTGTCCAGCGTGGCCCGGGTCAGGTCGGACAGCTTGCCGACCTTGTCGCCGCTGGAATCCTGGTACTTGGGCTGTACGGCGACGTCGACCCGGTCGAAGCCCTTGGCGGAGCTCTTCTGGTAGGCGTCGGAGATGGTGTTGGTGAAGACGAGCGTCCCGGAGACGAAGGCCACGCCGAGCATGACGGCGAGCACCGTCATCAGCAGCCGGGCCTTGTGCGCGAGGACGTTGCGCAGGGCGGTGCGGAACATCAGGAGGTACGGCCCTTCGCGTCGAACTGCTTCATCAGGTCGAGGACGGAGTCGGCCGTGGGCCCGTGGATCTCGTCGACGATCCGGCCGTCCGCCAGGAAGACCACGCGGTCCGCGTACGCCGCCGCCACCGGGTCGTGCGTCACCATGACGACGGTCTGGCCCAGCTCGCGCACGGAGTTGCGCAGGAAGCCGAGGACCTCGGCGCCGGAGCGCGAGTCGAGGTTTCCGGTCGGTTCGTCACCGAAGATGATCTCCGGCTTGGAGGCGAGGGCGCGGGCGACGGCGACACGCTGCTGCTGGCCGCCGGAGAGCTGGGAGGGCCGGTGGCTGAGCCGCCCGGACAGGCCGACCATCGAGATCACCCGGTCCAGCCAGGCCTTGTCCGGCTTCCGCCCGGCGATGTCCATCGGCAGGGTGATGTTCTCCAGGGCGGTCAGCGTCGGCAGCAGGTTGAAGGCCTGGAAGATGAAGCCGATCTTGTCCCGGCGGAGCCTGGTGAGCTGCTTGTCCTTCAGGGAGCCCAGCTCGGTCTCGCCGATCCGCACCGAGCCGGAGGAGAAGGTGTCGAGGCCGGCCACGCAGTGCATCAGGGTGGACTTGCCGGAGCCGGACGGGCCCATGATCGCGGTGAACTCGGCCTGCCGGAAGTCGACGGAGACCCGGTCCAGGGCGACCACCCGGGTCTCACCCTGCCCGTAGATCTTCGACAGCTCCGTGGCGCGTGCGGCCACGGCGGTGGTCCGGCCGGCGGTGGGTGTGGTGGTCACGGGACGGTGCTCCTGTCAGGACGACGTGTGTTCCAAGGGGACCGCTCCATCGTCCCGGCACACAGCGCGCGTGTAGTCAGTCGCTGTTCCGGTTCCGGAGGCCGACTCGGGTCGGACGGAAGAGCGCGGCGTCATACCTGGGGAGGACGGCGGACCCTGAGACCGGCACCGCCCCGGATCGCCGTCGACTCGCCCTCGACTCGCCCTCGAACCGCTGTCCGACGATGTCGAGAACGGGTGGAACACCCTCGTTCGGACGGTGAAATTCCGTCATTCCACGTACGGCCGTACCCACGTCACGTCAGGCTGTTGGCAAGTGCGGATGGCCCGTTCCACGGGCTGATGCACCCTCAGACGTCAATAAAATAAGACAACATCGGTCCGCCCTTCCGCTGTTCGGGGGATGCGTCCCGATAGGCTCGAACCTCGTAGCGGAGCCCATGGCCTGCCCGGATGGTGGAATGCAGACACGGCGAGCTTAAACCTCGCTGCCCCTTCGCGGGCGTGCCGGTTCAAGTCCGGCTCCGGGCACCACCTCGTCTGCTACGCAGGAGGCGGGCCGCCCTCGGGGTGACCCGGAAGTGGCCCGCTGGTTGCAGTTCTGGTTGCAATTACGGTTCCCGCAGCGCGCCGCCGAGCCGTTTCGCGGCATCCTTCGTCAGCTTGCGCCCCGCTGATTCGGTGACGCTTAGTGACCGACAGAGGCAGTCGCTCCTACGGTGCGCTAAGGGCAGCGCCGGGGGCGCACCGCGCAGCTACGGGGCTTGTCGACCCCCGGCCCCACGACACAGGCCATGGTCGACCGTTGGGCGCCACGTGGTGGAGCAGACTCGGACAACATCTCCAGAGACTCCCCGGCGGCCTGGCAACGCCCTGCGTTACGCGCAGGTGCGTCAGACCGGCCGGGCCCTGGGAGCGTTCGTATGGCCGGACGGCGTGCTCTGCGTTGAGCAAGGCGTCATCGCGCCCTCTTTTCGATGCTGTGCGGCCGCGCCTTACGAGGCCCGGCGGCGGTCGCCGTGGTGACGGCCGAACACCCAGGGGTGTGCTTCGGGGGGTTCGCCGCAGACGTCGCAGACGCCGAGGCGCGGGAGCACCACCTCAATGTCAGCCGTGGATGTCAGAAGTCTTCCGATCCATGACCCTAGAGAGAATGGAAACTGAGACAGCAGCGCGCCCCAAGCCGCCTCCCAACTTCAAGGCCTGAGCCTGTTGTATTGGGGGTCGAAGCAGATCAGGCCCATGGAGTCCGCGAGGGCCGCCGCATAGGTGGAAGACTCCTCAGCCATATTCCACCGCATCGGGAAGTAGACAAGCGGGCCGCTTGCCTCTCCGATCAGCGGCCCCGTCGACCAGGGGGAGGTGTCCTCGACGTCCTCGGTCAAATCGCACCACCGCTCCAGGAGCGCGGCGACGTAAGCCGCAATGCGCTCGGTCGGGGGATGTTCATCCTCCGTGTCGACGTAGCGGTCATAGAGGGCCGTGAAAGTTCGCCCGGCCGCCCTGTCGTCCGCCGGGCGCGCGCCCTCCCACACAGCCAAGTCGTAGCTCATGCCCGGAGGCTCTCACACCGCACTGACAGGCCGGCATTGCTGGTAGAACAGGCAAGGTAGGCACAATGGACGGTCTCTCAGCCGAGGGCACCATCAGCTTGGGAAGCGACGGCACTTGTGCCGCGAACCGGCTCCTGACCTCCACCCCACCCGCTGTCGGGGCCCGACCTTCCCCGTGCTAGGTTGCGCCCCTTGATCGTGAAAGTCATGTGGGGGCCTTTCATGAAGCTGGCGCGATTCTCGCCGCCAACCGCCGCAGCGCTGCTCGTGGGACTGACGACTGTCATCGGTCCCGGCGCGGTCGACTCATACGCGGCGTCCGACATACCGCTGCCGATCGCGCACTTCGCTCACATGGTCGTGGACGCTCCGCACGGACACCTGTTCATCAGCGGCGGCGCCGGCACCGACGGCATCCTCGTCACAGACCTCGACGGCGGGAACCCGACGATGATCAGTGGTGAGCCGGGTGCCACCGGTCTCGCCCTCTCCGACGACGGATCCGCGCTGTACGCGGCTCTCCCGGACCAGGACGCGATCGCGGCGATCAACACGGAGAACCTGACCGAGTCGGCTCGTTACGGCACGGGCGCGGGCACCCATCCGGACTCGCTGGCCGTCGCCGGGGGCACCCTCTGGTTCGGCTACGGCACAGCAGGCGTTGGCGGCATCGGATCCGTCGACAGAGCCGGTACGGTCACTTTGGCGCAGGGTTCAGACAGTTGGGCAGGGTCGCCGCTGCTGGCGACGACCCCGATGCCCTCCGGCGTACTCGCGGCTGCCGTGCAGACGGGCGACACGTCCGCCTTCGTCACGTACCGGGCGGAGGGGGGTGCCCTGACCCGGCAGGCGGCGAAGGCGCTGCCCTTCCCCGACTTGGGCGACCTCGCGGTCACTGCGGACGGGCTGCACCTGGCGGTGTCGTCATCGCAGAATGCGAGCATCGGTCGGTACCGCACTTCGGATCTGGCGGTTGACGGATTCTTCGCCACGGTGGTGCCCGCCAAGTCTGTCGCCGTGGCCCCGGACGGCACCGTAGCGGGCGGCGACGACGGGCTCGAGGCGCTTCCGGAGACGGGCGTGGGCTACTACAACGAGTACGAGTTCGGCTATCCGCTGAGCTCGGCCGCACATGGCGTTGCCTGGGCACCGGACGAGAGCCGGCTCTATGGTGTGGCCGTGGACGCCTCCGGGGGAACACCGACGCTCCACGTCGCTCGTACCCCGGAAATCGCGTCGGTCAGGCTCTACGGAAGCGCGACCGATCCGATCGCCCCCGGCGAGGCCTATTCGTTCCGGGCGGGGTTCGATTCGCCCCTCAGCCTCAGAGCCGGAGAATCCATGATTCCCGGCACTGTACGGATCACGCGCTACGACGACGCCGATCCGGACGGCGTGCTCATTCCAGACCCGACGACGACCCCGGCGAATGCGGCCGACTGGTTCGGCGTCTACCACGTCACCGGCACCGCCCCCCTCGCCGGTCAACTGAGCTTCCGCGTCGACTACTCCGGAAGTGGCCACTACGCCCCGGCCGGCCAGACCTTCGACATCCCCATCGCGAAGTACGCGCCCACCATGGCGCTGACTGCTCCCTCCGCCGGCGACCGTGCCGCACCGATGACCGTCACCGGTCACCTCACCTGGCCGCATGCGCATGTGACGACCGGCGCGGTCCACGTCGTCAAGACCGACCTGGCGCACCCCTCCGGCTACTCGGTGGGCACCGTGCCCGTCGCCGCCGACGGCAACTTCGCCTTCCACGACACCCCGCAGTTCGGCGGCGCGAACACGTACGCCTTCACCTACGACGGTGGCACCTCCTACCTCCCGGTCACGGCGTCGGCGAAGGTGCAGGTGTCCCGAGCCAATCCGACCTTGAGTGTGGCGACCGACGCGAAGTCGTACCACTCCGGCGCGACCGTCAAGGTCACCGCGCATCTGGGGACCACATACAACTCCGGCTCCGTGACGCTGTACGACCAGCCCGCGGGCAAGTCGCGGACGCAGCTCAAGAGCGGCAAGGTCGACGCGCACGGGAACCTCGTCGCGTACTACAAGATCACCCGCAACACCGTCTTCAGCGCGGCCTTCGCGGGGGACTACCGCTACGCGCCGCGCACGGTGACCACCAGTGCGACCCTCACGCCGACGGTCCGGACGGAGATGCAGTGGCCGACGGAGACCACACGCATCGGATCCACCACCTACCAGGTCTTCTACAAGTCCGAAGTCAACATGGGCTTCAACCTGCAGGTCACTCCCCATCAGTCCGGCGGCTGTATGTCGGTGTACGTCGAGCACTACTACTCGGGGGCCTGGCACCAGGTCACCTTGCAGAGTTGTGTGCCCTTGTACTCCGACGGCTGGTACGGCTACGGCCGGGCTCTGAAGCTCTTCGCCAGCAGTGACCACTACCGCATCCGCGGCCACTACACGCCGCCAGCCAGGGGCGCACAGACCGGCAGCGTGTGGAGCCAGTGGACCTACCTCACCGTCCGCCCCGGCAGCCCCTCATGAGGCCGGGCAGTGCGGTGACGGTTGGTGGCCGGCTCCGGTCCATGGCACCCGAGTAAAAGCGGTCCGGCCTCCCATGACCAAGTGGCTGATCTTCACCGGACCGCGCGGCGGCCACGTATCGCGTACGTCCTCGACGAGAGATATGGAAGCGGGCACTCGCCAAGGCTGGGCTGATCCCCGAGAGGAAGCCGGTCGAGTCGTACGCCGAGTCCCGTGAGAACGGCATGCACGCCCCAAGACACGGCCCACGCCCACCGAAAAGCCCCCTACCAGCGGCGAACCCGCAGGTAGGGGGCTTCTTCCGTGTGGGCTACTTCCTGCCGTGGGACGCGTGGTGGCCCGGCTTGTGGTGGCTCGGCTTGTGGTGGCTCGGCTTGTGGTGGTGGGGCTTGTGGTGGCTTGGCCTGGGGTGGCACGGATCCGGGTCGATGACAGTCGGATCGGTGGCGGTAGCGGTGCCGTCGCCGCCTCCGCTGACGGTCGCGGTGTTGGTGACCGTGTCGGTGGCGGTGCGGGCGACGCGGACCCTCAGGGTGATGGGTGGGTAGTTGCTCCCGGCGGCCAGCACGTCGGTGCGGGTGCAGGTGAGAGTCGACTGGGTGCAGCGCCAGCCGTTGCCGGTGATGGCGGTGGCGGTGAGTCCTGCCGGGAGGGCGTCGTGGACGGTGACTGTGGTGCCGTTGGTCGGGGCGGTCCCGTTGTTGCCGACGGTGATGGTGTAGACGCCCACCCTGCCTGGGATGAAGTTCCCTGTGTGGGTCTTGCTGATGGTCAGGGAGGGCTGGGGGACGCCACCGCCCTGATAACGAGCCAGCGCGAAGTCGAAGGTGCCGCTTGCGTTGCTTCGGCCGGCGGCGACGATCTTGCCGTCGGTCTGCAGCGCCACCCCCGAAGCCACGTCGTTGCCGCGGGTGCCGAAGTCTGTGATGACCTTGCCGCCGGTGCCGAAGGTGGAATCCAGGCTGCCGTTCGTGTTGTAGCGGGCGAGCGCGAAGTCAGCGTTGCCGCCCGCGGTGGTCAACCCGGCGGCGACGATCTTGCCGTCGGTCTGCAGCGCCCCCCGAAGCCACGTCGTTGCCGCGGGTGCCGAAGTCTGTGATGACCTTGCCGCCGGTGCCGAAGGTGGAATCCAGGCTGCCGTTCGTGTTGTAACGGGCCAGCGCGAAGTCCTCGCCGCCGAACGCATCGGTCGTGCCGACGGCGACGATCTTGCCGTCGCTCTGCAGCGCCAACCCTGAAGCCGTGTCGTTGCCGCCGAAGTTGGTGGTCAGGGCGCCGGTGCCGTTGAAGGTGGGGGCCAGGCTGCCGTCGGTGTTGTAGCGGGCCACCGCGAAGTCGGAGATGCCACCCGCGAGGGTGAAGCCGACGGCGACGATCTTGCCATCGGGCTGCACCACTACTGCGCGAGCCCCGTCGGTGCTGCCGAAGTCGGTGGTGACCTTACCGCCGGTGCCGAAAGTGGTGTCCAGGCTGCCGTCGGTGTTGTAGCGGGCCAGCGCGAAGTCGAAGTCGCCGGCCCCGTCGCTCTGGCCAACGGCGATGATCTTGCCGTCGGCCTGCACTGCAGTGGCAAAGTCGTTGCCGCCGAAGTCGGTGAGGACTTTGCCGCCGGTGCCGAAAGTGGGATCCAGATCGCCCGGAGCGGCCACCGCGACCCCAGGGCAGAACAACACCAGCGCCGCACCCAGGGCCCGCTACTACCCCAACCCGGCTGTGTCTCACCCGCTGCCCGCCTCTTGCGCATCTGGTACGTCTGAACGCGAAGAGCAGGTCGAGAAGAAACCTGGGCATCTCCTTTCAAGCTGCCTTTCATCTTCCGGCCGCCGTAGGCCACCCACATCCAGCGGTCATCGCAGCGGCGACTTTTCCTCGGGGGGTACCTCGTGCGCCCATTCATGGCGGGGACGGGGCGAACGCAGGTCGTCCCGGCGACCTGGCGCCTAGACAACTACCGCTTCTTCTCTTCGTGTCCCCAATGGCGCGCCTTGGTCCGGCCAAGCTCGCCCAGACGGCGCTTGATCGGCCCAGGCACCCTCTTCGTGCCCATCCGCCCATGCCGCGATAGTGCCCATGGCCGCTTCCGGCCCCTCTGACTTGGCTTGGCCGACGTCATTGGGGAACGCGACGACGCGGGGGGATGGGAAGAAGGAACCAGCACTCCGACGGGTTGACTCGGTCATTAAGACTCCGCCGACCTCGCGCCTTCGCCTGCGGCAATACGGACTGGCGACCAGGTGGAGCCGTCGGAGGCTGAATTGCAGAGCCTGTCAGTGGCGCTTAGCGTGATGTCGGGGACTCCAGGGGATCTCGGGTGCGGTGCGTGCGGCGGACTTGGCAGGGCATGCGCCCGGGGTTCAGTCCATCGAGGTGATCAATGATGACTGACAGCACACAGACGCTCGTCAAGAATCTCGCCGACACCTTCAGGCATCCGATCCGTTCGCCGATCCTCCACTCTGACCTCAGATCAGTTCGCTGCGGCGAGCGGTCCTGATCAACGGACCTCAGTAGGCCGCACGAACCCAGCTCGCTCACATGATCATGCTGGGCGAGTCGGTAAAGGCCCAGAGGCGACCTGACGCCGATGACGCTCTGCGCACGGGCCTGCTCCGTCTAGAAAGAAAGGTCCGGAGCCTGGTCGCCGACGAGGTTGCCGCCACCGGCATTGTTCCTGTCCAGAACGCCCGCCGAGTTCGTCAGGCGCTGAGAGACGAAAGGTCACTCATGCCACAATCCATGCGCGCGCTCGTAGCCGGAAAGGTTGGCGAGCCAGCCGATGTCCTGCGGCTGGAATCTCGTCCTGTTCCCGCGCCAGAGGCCGGTCAGGCGTTGATCCGCGTGAAGGCGACTCCGATTCACGCCAGTGATCTGCACGTGCTGCGTGGCCGCTACGGTTTCTCCCCCGAGTTTCCCACTGTCGGGGGTCACATGGAATGCGTGGGCCGTATTGAGGCCCTGGGCCCGGATACCGAGGGACTGAAGATCGGCGAGCGCGTGGTGGCCGTTGTTGTCCCGGCGGTACCCGGGCCGCATGTGGCCGGCACTTGGCAGGAATACCTTGTTGCCGATACACGAAGGCTCCTGCCGGTCCCCGATCATCTGAGCGACTCCAGCGCCTGTCAGCTCGCCGTCAACCCGTTGACCGCGCTGCTCCTGGTGACTCGCGAACTCGACGTACAGCCGGGTGAATGGTTGTTGCAGACGGCCGCGGGCTCCACCGTCGGCCGGCTTGTCATTCAGCTGGCCAGGCATCTGGGTATTCGCACGATCAATGTCGTGCGGCGGCGCGATGCCGTCGAGGAGATCAGGGCGCTTGGTGGTGACGAGGTCATTTGCACTGAGGACGAGGACCTGGTGCAGCGTGTGGCCGAGATTGCAGGGTCAGCTGGCGTGCGCAAAGCCATCGACTGTGTCGCGGGCCACGTGGGTGCCCAGGTGTCCCAGGCGTTGGCTCCGGGAGGAGAGGTGGTGGTCTACGGCGCGCTCTCCACCCATCGGCAGACTGACCCGGCAGCACTGACGATCCCGCTGCAGGCACGCTCGGTCATCTACGAGACCAAAGCAGTCCGTGGCTTCTGGCTGAACCGCTGGTTCGGCACTGCCTCACCTGCGGATGCGCTGCGCGCGCTATCCGAGGTTTGCAGTCTCGTCGCTGATGAAGTGCTGAGCATCCCCCAAGGCGAGCCGTTCCCGCTCGAACGCTTCACTGAAGCCATCTCGTTCGCCGAAGCACCCGCACATGGCGCAAAACCGCTTTTCGTCTTCGAGGATGGCCGGGACGAAGGCGACAGGTAGGACGCGGCCCGGCCGGTGCACCGGCAGCGTGGCTGAGGCCCGTGAGGGTGGAGAGAGGCACACGCGCGCGTGATCGGCCGGTGTAGCCGCCGTCGTGGCTGACGTTCGTCGGCTGAGGCACAGACGCCCCTGGGAACGTGCGCCGTCCTCGCTGTTGGACGGTGCCTCATCGGCTTGACTCGGTCATTGAAACTCCAGCCCAAAGCCGCTCCGTAAGGTGTTTGGCGGTCCGGAAGAGTGGGGTGTGGCTCTAAAGTCGCTTGCCCCCGGTGGCTCCGGTGGAGTGGCCGCCCTGCTCTTCGGGACGCCCGGGCCGCTGATCGAGATGTGCGAATCGGTCGCTGTTTACGGAGCTGACGGCGGGGTGTCCTCGGCCCAACGGCACGCTGTTCCGCAGCCCGAGGAGACCCCACATGACGACACAAAGGCCCCGTTTATGGGTCGGTATCGACGCCAGTAAGGCCCACCATTGGTGGGTCGCCATCGACGACATGGGCACCACCGTCTGGAGCCGGAAAGTCAGCAACGACGAGGCCGTCATCCTGGCCGGCCTGAGTGAAATCCTCGCACTGTCCAGCGAGGTTCGATGGGCGGTGGACCTCACAGGCACCGCGCCCGCCCTGCTGCTGGCCCTGCTCGCCGGCCACGGGCAGCCGGTCGTCTACGTCCTGGTCGGACGGTCAACCGCATGTCCGGCGCCTACCGGGGCGAGGCCAAGACCGACGCCCGCGACGCCTACGTCATCGCCGACACCGCTCGCCTGCGACGGGACTTCGCCCCCGTCGAGGTCCCCACGAACCTCGCCGCTGACCTGGCCCTGCTCACGACCCATCGCTCCGACTTGATCGCCGACCGGGTCCGTCTGCTCAACCGCCTCCACGACGTGCTCACCGGCCTCAGCCCCGCTCTGGAAGCGGCCTTCGACTACGCCGACCACAAGGGCGCCCTGGTCCTACTCACCGGCTACCAGACCCCCACCGCCCTACGCCGCTGCGGCCAAACCCGTCTGACCCGCTGGCTCGCCGCCCGAGGCGTGCGCCACTCCGAAACGGTCGCCGCCACCGCCCTCACAGCGGCGCACGCCCAACGCATCCAACTGCCCGGCCAGGACACGGCCGCGGGCATCACCGCAGACCTCGCCGCGCAGATACTGGCCCTGGACGAACGGCTCAAGCAGCTCGACCGGCAGATCAGCGACGCCTTCCCCACCCATCCGCAGGCCGCCGTCATAGAGTCGATGCCAGGCATGCGGCCGATCCTTGGAGCTGAGTTCCTCGTTGCCGCGGGCGACCTGGCGAGCTACCCCGACGCCGGACATCTCGCCTCCACCGTCGGCTTGGTCCCGGTCGCCAAAGACTCCGGACGTCGCACCGGCAACCTCCACCGATCCCAGCGCTGCAGCCGCCGCCTTCGCCGCGTGTTCTACCTCTCTGCCCAGACCAGCATCATCCGCGAGGGCCCCAACCGCACCTACTACCTTAAGAAGCGAGCCGAGGGCCACAAGCACATCCCCGCCGTCATCGCCCTCGCCCGCCGACGAGTCGATGTCCTGTGGGCCCTGCTCCGCGACAACCGGCCCTTCACAATCACACCACCGGCAAGGGCGGTCGCCTCCACGGAAGGCTGAGCTCGCCGGCTGCGCCTCACAGTCGCGCGTTGAGGGTCATGAACGCGCGCCGCTCGATGAAGTGTCCAAAGGTCGGTTCGGGCTGCCCGCCCACGAGATCCACTCCGCACATGTAGAGCTCTGGACGATTCGACAGCAGCTCGAAGTCGCGCAGCGCATCGTCGAAAGCACAGATGACGCCCGGCTCGGACGCGGAGTCGATCAACAGGACGTGATCGTGGGCGCCCATAGGAGTCACTCTTGCCCACTCCACTGCCTCATCATCTGAGACGCCATGAAGCCCGAGGGACCGACACGGCAAGTCTCGCCAGTCAATGCCATTGCCCGCCCACGGGAGGGTGCAGAGGTAAGCATCGAACGCTGAAGCAAGCTCGATCGTGCTGAATCGAAGCATCGTGATCCGCGATCCAGCGGGAGATCTCTTCAGCACGCACACGCGCAGGGTAGTCGAGCCGACCTCGGCGGACCATCGACGTCGGTCAGCTCTGGACCAGGTGGTGCCCCTCGACGTGGGCAACGACGCTTGACTGCGTCATTAAGACCTCGTCTCATTTGGTGAGTCTGCGGTAGCAGATGAGGCTGCAGGCGATGGCGGTGAAGGCCATGAAGTGTTCGGCTTTGCGCTCGTAG